>DASZVV010000198.1:0-18718 GCA_035546955.1 Bryobacteraceae bacterium | reverse complement strand
CTTCTGCTCGTCGAAAACCTCGGCCCGCGCACGCTCCAGACCCTTGCGCTGATCGCGGAAGTCGTGCACGGCACTCCAACGCGCTTTGATGATCCCGCCCGCTTCTCCTTCGCGCTCGGCGGCAAAGACGGGCACCCCTTCCCCGTGCCGCTGAAAACTTACGACGAATCGCTCGGCGTTCTGCGCCGCGGACTCGACCGGGCGAAGCTTGCCGGGGACCAGAAAACCGACGGCCTCCGCCGCCTCGACCGCTTCGTACGTCAGGTGGAAGAACGCATCCAGCCTGAAGCCGATTTCGATGCCGTCATCGCGCACGAGCGCCGCATTTCAGGATCCCTTGGCGGCCGTACGATTTTTGACGACAAGCCGCGTGCGAAGAAAATCGCTCCGGCCCAGCTCCGGCTTTTCTGAATTCAGTGTCTTGTCAGCAGCCCGCGCGCCCGCATCCAGTTCATCAGCAGCGTAGGCCACATGCTCAGCGCGGGATCGGTCAATCCCATCCCCGATCCGTGCCCGCCGTTCTCGAACAGATGCATCTCCGCCGGTACCCCGGCCTTCCGCAGCGCCAGATAGAACTGAACGCTGTTTTCGACCGCTACGAGTTGGTCATTCGTTGTGTGATAGAGAAACGTCGGCGGCGTCTGTGCCGTCACCTGCAACTCGTCGGAGAGATTGTCGAGTGTCTTTTGATCCGGATTATCCCCCAGCAGATTCCTCCCCGATGAAGCATACGCGCCCAGCACATTCGCCCCCGCAACACTCTTCTGGAAGGAAATCACCGGGTAGCAAAGGATTAGAAAATCCGGCCGGCTCGAAACACGCTCGACGGGGTCCGCATCGTCCGGTTTGCCGGCATCGAAATGTGTGCCCGCAGTCGCCGTGAGATGCCCTCCCGCGGAGAAGCCCATCATGCCGATGCGGTCCGGCTGAATGCCGAATTCCTGCGCCCGCGAACGCACGATGCGAATCGCCCGCTGCGCATCGTTCAGCTCCACCGGATAGTGATACGGCGTGAGCCGGTACTTGAGCACGAACGCGCTCACCCCCATCGCGTTGAACCAGTACGCTTCCTGGCGTCCTTCGCTTTCCATCGAGAGATTGCGGTAAGCGCCGCCGGGTGCGATGATCACTGCGGTTCCGCTCCGGCCGCCGCGATAAAACGTAATCTCCGGCTTATCCGCATCGCTGTCCCCCAGCGCACCCGGCACGCCGTTCGGCCACAGCGGAATGACCTGCGGACCTGCATTCGCATTCCCTCGTCCGCCGCCACGCCCGGACGCCCCCACCGGCTGAGCAAGGCCGGCCTGAGGCGTAAGAATGACGGCCGCCAGCAGTAACGTAAAACCGAATCTCTTCACCATAAGAGAAACTCTACAGGATGGCCACCATCGGCATCCTGATTTGCCGATTTAATTCGCAGTCGGGACCTTCTCCGCGGTATCCACCACCAGAACATCCACCGGCCCCTTCCGCGCCTCGAGCTTAAGTCCGAGTTGTTCCTCCAGTGCCGTGAACAGCGAGGTTCCTGTGTCATCGGGATTGGCATTCTCGAGCTGTCGAAGCGTCCATGAAAGCTTGACCGCGTACATCCCATCGAGACCAGTCTTGTCGATGATCGGACGCTCTGTTTCGAAACGCGATAGAAGATAAGCCAGCTTCGGCATCGGCATGATGTTGTCGATCCGCCCGCCGAGGTTGATGCCGTGGAACCCGTCCGGAACTTCCTTCACGGATGCCATTTTTACTCCGCCCTTCGCCGGCTCCAGCGCGTAGTAAGCCATTTCTTTTTGCTCCCGGTGCGTCACGATTTTGAACCGGTCCGGAAGGAGCGTTCGCACCATCGCCTGAAGTTGTGAGGACGTTGCTCCGGGCGCGGTCTTCGCATCAATGTCGTACAGGTATCGTTTGGACCTGATCCACTCCGGTCCGGAAATCTGCGCGTCGGACGCCATGCCATACGCGAAACGGATGCAGTCGTTGAGAGTCGCATTGCCAAATGTGACTTCTCCATTCCGCACTGTGCCGATATTCATCGAAATGGAATCGTCAAGCCTCGAAATGTCCACAGCCTTGACCGATGCTGCATCGAATGAAAGGCGCGGCTGCGCGCACAGCGTCGCAGTCATGATCGCACCGGCGAAAACCACGGAAAAACGACCCGCGGCATGCGCATTCTAAAGTGCCGCCGCCCTGGAATCAACCACTTGTCGGAGAAGGGAAGGGAAAGACTGGAGCCGGGAGCCGGGATCGAACCGGCGACCTCAAGATTACAAATCATGCGCTCTACCGACTGAGCTATCCCGGCGCGTATTTGCATCTTAACAAACCAGCCCCTTGCAAATGGCTTTCGCGGCTGCCATCGTATGGTTAAGTATGTCCCGCCCGTGGACACGCCGCTCCTTCCTCGGCGCCCTCGCGCTCGCCGCCCACGCCGCTGAACGTCCGCAGGATCCCACATTTTCGAGCGATGTCAAAGTCGTCAACGTCCTCGCCTCCGTCCGCACCAAAGACGGCACCATCGTCAGCGATCTCACGCAGGACGACTTCATCCTCGCCGAAGATAATCGCCTCCAGAAGATCCGCTACTTCTCGCGTGAAACCAACCTGCCTCTCATCCTCGGCCTGCTCGTCGATACCAGCGGCAGCCAGATCAACGTGCTCGATGAAGAAGTAACCGCGAGCTACCATTTTCTCGACCGCGTTCTGCGCGAAGGGACCGACAGGACCTTCCTCGCCCATTTCGATTTCGATACCGAACTCCTGCAGGACCTCACGACTTCCAAGGCCGCGCTCAACCGCGCTCTCGACAACATGCAACCTTCGCGCGGAGGCTGGAGACAGCGCGGCGGTGGCACCACGCTCTACGACGCCGTTTATCTCGCCGGCGACGAGGTTCTTAAAAAGCAGCAGGGCCGGAAAGCGGTGGTCATCCTCACCGATGGCGTGGATCACGGCAGCAAGGTCACACTGAATGACGCCATAGAACACGCCGAGCGCGCCGACATCATCATCTACTCCATCATGTTTGAGGGTGACGAACCCGGCGGCAATGGCGGCGGTATGTTGGGTCCTTTCGGTCCGCTGCCGGTGAGCGGTTACAAAATCCTCCAGAAGATGGCCCGCGAAACCGGCGGCGGCTTCTTTGAGGTTTCGCGCAAAAGGTCGATCGACGAAATCTACCGCCGCATCGAAGAGGAGCTGCGCAGCCAATACAGCATCGGCTACACCCCCGATCCCCCAGCCGCGGACCCGCGCTACCGCACGATCGAACTGAAAACCCACCGCAAAGGCCTCGTCGTCCAGGCCCGCAAAGGCTACTATCCGCAAATGACCTGACAGATTTTCCTATCTGTGTGCATCTGTGGCCAAATAATCTGGCCCCGTGTTATCCTGATCTTTCTGGTAGAGGAGCGGTAGTCAGGAACGGATGCCAGCAATTCCCGCGATCGACGGGAAGCATCCGGGAGGGACAGACCGCCGAAGTCGCAGGCGATTGATCGCCGCATGCGGCTGGGGGCGTGAGTTGAATCTCCGCCACTGTCATCCGGCCCCAAAGCCGGATGGAGCGCTTCCGGGAACAGTGAAGTCCAGCCGTATCCCCTCACTTTTCCTGCGTACGCGCCTACCCGTCGAGTTGCCGGTATGCACGTATTCGAGCTGACAAAAACGCTGATTGACATCCCTTCGATTACCCCCGAAGAGGAACAGGTCGGTTTCTGGCTGCGAGACTATCTCGCCCGCCTCGCCGAAAAGCACGACGGCAAAGTCGAACTGATCGAAGTCGAGCCGCACCGCAACAACGTCTTCGCATATTTCGACGAGCCCCAGGTCACGTTCTCCACCCATATCGATACCGTTCCGCCCTTCGTCCCCGCGCGCGAAGATGACGAATACATCTGGGGACGCGGCGCGTGCGACACCAAAGGCATCATCGCCAGCATGCTGATCGCCGCCGAGCGCCTGCTCGAATCCGGCGTCCGTAACCTCGGCATTCTCTTCGTTGTCGGCGAAGAACGCAACAGCGCCGGCGCTTATCACGCGGCCAAAAACCCGCGCGGATCGAAATACATCATCAACGGCGAACCCACCGAAAACCAGCTTGCCCTCGGCTCCAAAGGCGCGCTCCGCTATGAAATCGTCGCGCGCGGGAAAATGGCCCACTCCGCTTACCCCGAGCTCGGTGACTCCGCCATCGAAAAGCTTCTCGACGTCCTCAATGACGTCCGCAAAGTCGAACTTCCCGTAGACGATGTCCTCGGCCCCAGCACCCTCAACATCGGCACCATTCGCGGCGGCCGCGCCCCCAACGTGATTCCGGACGAAGCGCGCGCCGAAATCTTCATCCGCCTCGTGGGCGATTCCGCCTCCACTAAAGCGGCGCTCGAACGCGCCGTCGCCGGCCGCGCCGAATTGAACTTCGTTCTCGAAATTCCCGCCATCCGCATGAAAGCCGTGGAAGGCCTTCCCACCACGGTCGTCGCATACACAACGGACATTCCCGCGTTCGGCGGCGCATGGGGCCAGCCGCTTCTCTTTGGCCCCGGCACCATCCACGTGGCGCACACGCTAGATGAGCGCGTGCCCAAACAGCAACTTCTCGAAGCAGTCGAAATCTATCAAAGAATGGTCAGGCAGCTACAAAATCTATGAGCAGAATCGAAGTCGGTATCCTCGGCGCTACCGGAATGGTGGGCCAGCATTTCATCAAGTTCCTCGACGGGCATCCGTTGTTCCACCTCACGTGGCTGGGAGCGAGCGAACGCTCCGCCGGCAAAAAATATTCCGAAGCCGCGAAGTGGCACCTCGGCGGCGCCGCGCCGGAGGACATCCGCAACCGCACGATCGAAGAAGCGAAGCCCGGCAACGCGCCGAAGCTCGTCTTCTCTGCGATGGACGCCTCCGTCGCCACCGAAATCGAGCGCGCCTTCGCCGCCGCCGGACACGTCGTGGTCTCCAACTCCCGCAATCACCGCATGGAGAAGGACGTCCCGCTGCTCGTCCCCGAAATCAATGCCGACCACCTGAAGCTCGTGCCGCAGCAGCAATCCGCGCGCGGCTGGAAGGGCAAGATCGTCACCAACCCGAACTGCTCCACTATTGTTCTGACGATGGGCCTCGCGCCCCTCATGCAGTTTGGCGTCGAGAAGATCATCGCCACCACGCTCCAGGCCATCTCCGGCGCAGGCTACCCCGGCGTCCCCTCCATGGACATCATGGGCAACGTCATCCCCTACATCGGCAACGAAGAAGAGAAGATGCAGGAGGAGACCCAGAAGATCCTCGGCACGTTCTCGAAGGACCACATCGCCCCGCTCCAGGCCGGCGTCAGCGCGCACTGCAATCGCGTGCCGGTGGTCGATGGCCACACCGTCACGGTCTCGGTGAAGTTCTCAAGCAAGCCCTCTGAATCCGATCTGCGCCACGCCTTCGACAAGTTCAAAGGACTCCCGCAGGATCGCGAACTCCCCAGCGCGCCGAAGCACCCCGTGCAGTATATGGTGGAAGCCGACCGCCCGCAGCCGCGAAAAGACGTCGAACGCGAGCGCGGCATGGCAGCATTCGTCGGACGTCTGCGCCCGTGCCCGGTCTTCGACTGGAAGTTCGTCGCCCTCGGACACAACACCGTCCGCGGCGCAGCCGGCGCAGCCGTCCTCAACGCCGAACTGATGCAATCCGAAGGCATGCTCGACTAAATCGTAGGGCGGGGCTTCGGCCCCGCCTTCGGGCTTCTGCCCGGCGGATCGTCCGAAATCCTCAGCAAAATGGATCTCTTCTAATGATCGTCATGAAATTCGGCGGTACCTCCGTCGAATCCGCCGCCGCTATCGAACGCGTCGCCTCCATCGTCAAAGACCGAATCGACCGCCACCCCATCGTCGTCGTCTCGGCCATGGGCAAAACCACCAACAAACTCCTCGCGCTCGCCCACACCGCCATCAACGGCGACCGCGACGACTACATCACGCAACTCCACGACCTCCGCGACTTCCACTCCCGCGAAGCCCGCCGCGTCGTCCCCCTCGCCCAGCGCGCCGAACTCGACCGCATTCTCGACGACCAGTTCCAGGAAATGACCGAACTGGTCAAAGGTCTCGCCGTCCTCGGCGAACTCACCCCGCGCTCCATCGACGCCATCTCCAGCTACGGCGAGCGTCTCTCCAGCTACATCGTTTCGCTCGCCTTCGAACACTTTGGCGTGCCATCGATCCACGTCGATTCCCGCTCCGTCATCGTCACCGACAATCGCCACACTCAGGCCGCCCCCATACTCGCCGACACTTACAATCGCCTCGCCTCCACCGTCGCCCCCCTCGCCCAGCAGCGCGTCGTCGTAATGGGCGGTTTCATCGGGTCCACACTCGAAGGCGTCACCACCACGCTCGGCCGCGGCGGTTCCGATTTCACCGCTTCCATCGTCGGCGCCGGCGTTAACGCCGAAGAAATCCAGATCTGGACGGACGTCGACGGCATGCTCACCGCCGATCCCACTATCCTCCCTGGCGGACATCGCGTCAAAATCATTTCTTTCGCGGAAGCCGCGGAGCTCGCCTACTTCGGTGCGAAAGTGCTCCACCCGGCCACCGTTATCCCGGCAATCGAACGCAACATCCCGGTCCTGATCCTCAACTCGCGCCGCCCCTCCGTTCCCGGCACCCGCATCGTCGCCGAAACCGTAGAGGGCGCGAACGCCGTCAAATCCATTGCCTGCAAGCGCAAAATCACGCTGGTCAACATCCACTCCACCCGGATGTTCATGGCCCATGGCTTTCTGCGCCGCATCTTCGAGATCTTTGACCGCTATGAGACGCCAGTCGATATGATTGCCACTAGCGAAGTCAGCGTGTCACTCACCATTGACAATCCGGCGCACCTCGAAAAAATCGTTAGCGAGATGAGCGAATTCTCTGAAGTCAGCACTGAGCCCGATCAGGTCATCGTCTGCCTGGTGGGCGAAAACATCCGCCATACGCCCGGCGTCGCCGCCCGCGCGTTCGGCGCCGTTGCGGATCTCAACATCCGCATGATCTCCCAGGGCGCGTCGCTCCTCAACCTGAGCTTCGTTGTCGCTGAGCAGGACGTCAAACCCGCGGTCGCCGCGCTGCACCGCGAATTTTTTAGAGAGCTGGACCCCGAGGTCTTCGAATGAGTCTGAGAATCGCCATCGTCGGATACGGCAAAATGGGCCGCATGATCGAATCCGCCGCGCTCGCCCGCGGTATCGAAGTCGCCCTCAAGCTCGACGAGCACAACAATTCCAACTACGAGGGCATCACGCCCGAAAATTTCAAAAACGTCGATGTCGCGATCGACTTCTCCATCCCCTCCGCCGCCGTTCACAACATCCAGGCCATCGCTACTCTCGGCGTGAACCTGGTTGTCGGCACCACCGGCTGGCAGGATCAGATGGAGCACGTAAAGAACGTCGTCGCCGGCCGTAACATTGGAATGGTCTGGAGCCCCAACTATTCGGTCGGCGTCAATGCCTTCTTCCGCATCGTTTCCGAAGCCGCCAAACTTCTTTCCAGGGAAGCCGATTACGACGCCTGGGCCTGGGAGGCTCACCACGCCGCGAAAAAGGACGCGCCTTCCGGTACCATGCTTAAGATCCTTCAGGATATAGAGCACGCCGGCTTCAGCCGCCGTGTCGACGTCTCCTCCACGCGCGCCGGCGCTATTCCCGGCACGCACGAAATCGGTTTCGACTCGCAGGCGGATACCATCACGCTCCGCCACACCGCGCGCAGCCGCGAAGGCTTCGCGCTCGGCGCCGTCAAAGCGGCGGAATGGATCAAAGGCAAACAGGGTTTTTACGAATTCGGCGATATCTTGTTCGGTCAGTAATAATTTCGGCACCACAGGAGGTGGTACATGTTTACGGGTTGCGGAACAGCTATGGTGACTCCGTTCCAGGCGGACGGATCCCTCGATGAAAGCACGCTGCGCCGTCTGGTGCGGCGTCAGATTGAAGAAGGAATCGATTTCCTCGTCCCCTGCGGGACCACCGGCGAAAGCCCCACGCTCTCACTCGACGAGCATCTGAAAGTCGTCGGCATCACGGTCGAAGAAGCGCGCCACGCGACGCGGCACGTCCCCGTCCTCGCGGGCGCGGGCGGATACTTCACCAAAGAAGTCATCGAACTCGCTCAGGAATGCCAGCGCGCGGGCGCTGACGGCGTCCTCTCAGTCACGCCGTACTACAACAAGCCCTCGCAGGAGGGCCTCTTCCAGCACTACAAGGCAATCGCGGAGTCGATCCGCATCCCCATCGTCGTCTACAACGTCCAGGGACGCACCGGCGTCAATGTCGAAACCGCCACGCTCGCGCGCCTTGCACAGATTCCCAACATCATCGGCGTGAAGGAAGCGTCCGGCAACATCTCGCAGATGGCGGATGTCGTCCATCAGCTCCCGGAAAATTTCATCATGCTGTCCGGTGATGACGCCATCACCATCCCCCTCATCGCCGTCGGTGGCCGCGGTCTCATCTCCGTCGTCTCGAACGAAATCCCCGGACCCATGTCCCAACTCGTCCGCGCCGCCAACAACGGCGATTTCGCCGCAGCCCGCGCGCTCCAGCGCCGCTATCTTCCGCTGATGAAAGTCAACTTCGTCGAATCGAACCCCATCCCGGTCAAGTGGGCGATGCACCGTATGGGCCTCCTCGAGCCGGTTTACCGGCTCCCGATGGTTCCGCCCTCCGACGCCTCAAAACAAAAGATTGACGCCGTTCTCGAATCCCTCAGCCTGCGTGAAGGAGCCGCCGTTGCAAGCCGCCATTGAGCACTTATTCGATAACAAACCGGAAAGTTACACACCCGAACACTTCGCGCTCTTCTCGCAATTCAAAGCCGCGCTGAACGCCGGGCGGATTCGCGCCGCAGAGCCGGACGCCAAAGAGCCCACCGGCTGGCGCGTGAATGCCTGGGTGAAGAAGGGAATCCTGCTCGGTTTCCGCCTCGGCGGCATTGTCGATATGTCCATCGACCCTGCACGCCTGCCATTCACCGATAAATCCACGTATCCTGTTCGCCGCGTCACTCCGGCCGATGGTGTCCGCGTCGTCCCTGGCGGCTCCAGCATTCGCGACGGCGTCTTCCTCGGCCGCGGCGTCACCTGCATGCCGCCCATGTATATCAATGTCGGCGCGTACGTCTCGGATGGCACGATGGTCGATTCCCACGCGCTTGTCGGAAGCTGCGCCCAGATCGGCGTGAACTGCCATATCTCCGCCGCGTCGCAGGTCGGCGGCGTTCTCGAACCCGTTGGCGCACTGCCCGTCATCATTGAAGACAACGTTCTGATCGGCGGCAATTGCGGCGTCTATGAAGGAACGGTCGTGAAGAAGCAGGCCGTGCTCGGCACCGGCACAATCCTGAATCGCTCCACGCCGGTCTATGATCTTGTCCGCGGCCAGGTTCATCGCGCCACCGATGAACAGCCCCTCGTGATCCCCGAAGGCGCCGTCGTCATCGCCGGTTCGCGCGCCGTCTCGAGCGGCCCCGGCAAAGACTGGGGCATCTCCATCTACACCCCCGTCATCGTCAAATACCGCGACGAGAAGACCGGAAACAAAATCCAGTTGGAAGATTTGTTACGCTGATCTAGATAAAGAGACAGATCGTGAAAACCTTATCCCTCATCGCCCTCGCCGCAGTCCTGACCTTCGTCGGCTGCTCCGCTCCGCAGCAATCGGAAGCTCCGAAATCCGCCGCGGCTCCTTCCGGTGGACTCGGACCCGCAGGCAGCTCCGGCGGCACAGCCACCATCCGCCACTACCCGGTACACGGAAAGGTTCTTGCTGTCGATACGGCCGCCAAAAAAGCCCGCATTGACGCAGGCCCCATCGGCGACTGGATGGGCGCTATGACGATGAATTTCCCCATCAAAGACGACGCGGGTTTCGCTCAGCTCAAAGCCGGAACCGAGATCGATGCCACCTGCAACGTCGATCCCGATGACAACTTCTGGCTGACCGATATTAAGGTTGCGAAGTAGGCACGCGGTAATTCAGCACCGAGTGCCAAAGCCCGAAAGCCTGCAGCACCCATACCGCTAACACGATGACCACCACGGCGTTCAGCAGCGTCTTGATGCCGCCTGCCATGGGGATATAAGTGTTCACGAGCCACATTATTACGCCCGCAACGATCAGGGTAAGAACAATATAGATTAAGGGCATGATGTCACGTCCTCCTGTGCGCTCAAGTGCAACCAGTGGGCCATTTCGTCAGGCGGTCCCTGTATTCAGATGTGTTATGAAAAGTTCACCGCAATTGTGGTGTTGGGGATCGCCAACATGAATGCAGTCCCTTCCGAGCTGGGGCAGGTTCTTGAGGACCTGCATTCGCGCCGTTCGAAACCGAGGCTGACCGGCTCTCCATTTTCTCCGCCGTCCAGCAACAACTCGGCTTGAAACTCGATGCGTCAGGAGGTCCGGTTCCGGTGCTCGTGATCGATTCAGTCGAGCGCCCGAGCGAAAACTGAACTTCGCACTACTCCACGGCCTGATGCGGTTCGTGGCGGTATGTCGGCGCGGTTACGGCTTCAGCCAATTCCGTCCCCCACCAGATCGCTCTCCGTCACCGGGTCTGACCACGCCGTCTCCGGCTTCCACGCCTCCAGCGCCTTCCTCCACGTGGCGCAATACCGCGTCAGCGTCTCCTGCTGCTTTCGGTACGCCGGATTCCCGATCAGATTCTTCACCTCTGTCGGATCCCCCTGCAGATCGTACATCTCCTCGAATGGCGCCGCATTATCCGTATACCGAATATATTTCCACCGCCGCGTCCGTATGCCCTCGCTCGAAGGTATCCACCCGCCATTCGGAAACCGGTGCTCGAAGAACCACACACTCCGCCCCTTCGCCGCCCCATCCTGCAAATAAGACACAACGCTTCTCCCCTGCGCGGGCGCCTTCGATCCCACTCCCGCCAGAGCCAGCACCGTCGGCTGCAAATCGATATTCAGCGTCATGGCATCCACTCGTTTGCCCCGCGCGCTCGCCGGCAATCGCGGGTCATAGACAATCAGCGGAATCCGCAGGCATTCCTCATGCCCCAGCCATTTCCCGGCCATCCCGTGCTCACCGTTGAAAATTCCATGGTCCGCGGAATAAACAATGATCGTGTTCTTCGCGAGCCCCAATCTGTCCAGAGCCGCGCGCATCGAGCCGACCGCATCGTCAATCCCGCTGATCAGCCGGTAATACCCCGTCACCGATTCCTGATACAACTCCGGCGTCGCAAACCGCACGCCCCATCGCCGCCGGTTCTCGGAATGCTGTAACGCCAGCGGAAACCGCTCGATATCCCGCACACCCGCTCCAGCCGGGGGCGGAATCTTCACGCCCCGATACCGCGCCTCCGTATCCGACGACGGCAGGTACTGCGCGGGGCTCTCATCCTGCACGTGCGGCGCTTTGAAACTGATCGAAAGACAAAACGGCTTCCCGCTCGGCGCGCTCTCCAGAAATTCGATCGCCTGATCCCGCATGATGTGATTCAGGTGCGGTCCATTCTCGCCGTTTGGAAAATAAAAGCCCTGTCCCGGAAAACCCATCCACACGTCGAAATCGGCCGTGGGCATCTTATTCCCCACACCGTATTTCCCGATGAACCCCGTGTGGTACCCGGCCTTCCGCAGCTGCCCGTAATAAGTTCGCTCCGCCTGCCGGGCGTTGAACGGCGTAGCGAAGTCGTAGATCCCGTGCCCGCCGGCATACTCCCCAAGCATGATGCTCGCCCGGCTCGCGCAGCAGATCGGCGTCGTGCAGAAATGATTCCCGAACAGCACGCCGTCTCCCGCCAGCCGGTCCAGTTCCGGTGTCCGGACCACGGTATTCCCCATGCACCCCAGCGCATCGCGACGGTGGTCATCGCCCAGCATGAGAATGACGTTGGGCTGACCCGAACTGTCCGCCGCCATCAGCGCCGATGCCCCCGCAATCTCCAGAAAACCACGTCTTGAAACGCTCATTGGAAGTACCCGGATTCTATCAGAGCTCGGAAGTTTTGCAACCAGGCGCCTGTCTTCTACGTCTATAGTATTGCTCCTATAATTCGTTGCATTTAAATCTCTTCAGAGGGGATCATCGACGTGAAATTCATCACAACGGTTACTATGCAGGCAGCGCTGCTCCTTTCCGTAGCCGGGTTTTCCCAGGCGTCCGTAGCCGTACAGGGCGTCGGTAATTTCATGAAGGTAAATGACCACGTCTACCGTGGCGCGCAGCCCACCGAACAGGGCTTTCAGAATCTCGCGAAGCTCGGTATTAAAACAGTCATCGATCTCCAGCAGACCGGCGACAGGCGGGCTGAAGAAGAAGCCAAATGGGTGAAGGCGGCAGGCATGCAGTACGTCAGCATCCCGATGGACGGCATGGCAACGCCGAGCGACGCGGACATCTCAAAAGCCCTCGCGCTTCTGGAAGACACCACCACCGGCCCCGTTTTCGTGCATTGCCACAAAGGCGCTGACCGCACCGGCGGCGTGATCGCCTGCTACCGCATCGAACACGATCACTGGACCAACTCAAAAGCTCTCGCGGAGGCGAAGGACATGGGCACTACCTGGATTCACTATAAAATCCACAACTACATCAAAAGCTTCCATCCGAGAGACTCACAGCCGCCGGTCCAGGAGGCTTCAGCTCCAGTCGGACTTGGGCGAACCGCAACCCTCCTCCCCGTCCCGGTCCAGTAGGCACGCATTTGAATGTGCGAAAAATGCCCGAAGCGCCACGAGCACTTCGGGCGTTCGCGTTTAAGCGATTGATTCTCCTCGCTCTGCCGAATGGCACATCAGATGCACTCTTTCGCACTGCTGACCCATGCCGGAAAATCCCTCCGTTAAAGCGCGTTCCAACACGCTCGCGCAGTTCCTCCGGCCGCATCGCTCCGCCCTCTTCTTCGGCTTTCTCGCGGTAGTCGGCGAAAGTATCGCCAATCTTCTCGAACCCTGGCCGCTCAAGATCGTTCTCGATAGCGTCCTCAAAACCAAACACACCGGCGGCTGGCTCAATAACCTCATCGTTTCGGTCGCCGGTACCGATGCCCACCACGTTCTCGCCGCCGCGTCCATCTTCGTCCTCATCATCGCCGCGTTCGATGGCGCCTGCACCTACGCCGAGAAGTACTACACCACGAACGTGGGGCAGTGGGTCATGCACGATCTCCGCAAGACTCTCTACTCACATATCCAGCGCATGTCGCTCGGCTTTCACGATCAGTCGCAGACCGGCGATCTCATCAGCCGCGTCACCAGCGACATCGATGCGGTCCAGAGCTTCATCACCTCGAACCTGCTCGACACTCTCATCAACTCCATCACGCTCCTCGGCATGGTCACCGTGATGTTTTTCGTCAACTGGCGATTTACTCTGATCGCGATCTCCATCGCGCCCGTGATGTTCTTCGTCGTCTATCGGTACACCCGCGCCATCAAGAAGGCCTCGCGCGAAGTCCGCAAGAAGCAGGGCGAGATCGTCTCCACTATTCAGGAAGTCCTCACTTCCATCCGCATCGTTAAAGCCTTCGCGCGCGAGGAATACGAGCAAAAGCGCCTCGAAGAGCAGAGCCTCGAAAATGTCGAAATCGCGCTGCGCGCCCGCGGACTCAAAGCGCGGCTCACGCCCGTCGTTCAGATCCTCACCGCTATTGGCACCGCCATGGTGCTCTGGTTTGGCGGCCGCCTCGCCCTTCAGGGCGCGCTCGACCCCGGCTCGCTCGTTCTCTTCATCTGGTATCTCGGCAAGATGTATAAGCCGATGCAGGATCTTTCCAAAGTTCCCGACGCCTATTCCAAGGCCTCTGTCGGCTATGAACGGATCGAAGAAGTTCTGCAGACTCATCGCGACGTGCAGGATATGCCGAAAGCGCGCCCAGCGCCGCGGCTCAAAGGCAGAATCGAGTTCGAGAACGTCACTTTCAGCTATCTTGGCGATGGCCCCACGCTGAGCAAGGTCAGCCTGGTCATCGAACCTGGCCAGCTCGCCGCGCTCGTCGGTCCCACCGGAGCAGGGAAGTCCACCATCATCAACCTCATTCCACGCTTCTACGATCCCGACGAAGGTGTCGTGAAGATCGACGGGCAGGATATCAAACGCTACCGTCAGAAATCACTGCGCGAACAGATCAGCTTTGTCCTGCAGGACACCGTGCTCTTCCACGCCCCTATCTGGCAGAACATCGCGTATGGCAAGCCGGACGCCCGCCGGGACGAAATCCTTCGCGCTGCCGAACTCGCCAATGTCAAAGAGTTCGTCGACAAAATGCCTGCGGGTTTTGACACGATGGTCGGCGAACGCGGCGCAACGCTCTCCCAGGGGCAGCGCCAGCGTATCGCCATCGCCCGCGCCATCATTCGCGATACCCCGATCCTCATCATGGACGAGCCCACCTCCGGTCTTGACGCCGTTTCGGAAAAGCTCGTCTGCGATGCTCTCGATCGTCTGATGGAGGGCCGCACCTGCATCATCGTCGCCCACCGGCTCACCACCATTCGGCGCGCCGACGTGATCTTTGTCGTGAAAGACGGAGCGATCGTGGAGCGCGGCACCCATGACGACCTGATGAAACAGGACGGCCTCTATTCCGAGCTGCATCGCGTGCAGTTTGAAACCGAAGCCACTCCCCACGCCTGATCACCGCTCCAAACCCGTGGGGCAGACCTTCGGCTCTGCCGCCGGGCTTCTTGCCTGGCGTGTATAACAGAAAACGGCCTCTGTCCCGGACCGCATTCCTGCAGTCCAAAACAGAGGCCGCGCCTCACACCGGCTAAATCGGATCACTTACCAGCGATATCCGAACGTCACCGGCAGATAATCCGTATGGAAGTCCGCGTTGTAGAACATCCGGTAATACTTCGCTTCCGCAAAGATCTTCCCGTGCCACTTCGTCCCGAATGCGATTCCAACACCGGCGTCGATACCCTGCTTATTCACCGAATAAGAGGAAAGAATCGTCGTCGTGGGAACGAGCGTGGGATAAAAACCAAAATAGGGATAGAAGCCATACGCCGTCGCGACGGATGGCGCGGTGAATTCCTGATTGCGGCGGAACAGACCATAGCCTCCGGTCACATAGACGTCAGCATGGCTGGCGGGCGTGAGATGAATGATCGGATCCAGTGTCGCGGTCAGCATATTGACATCGCCGCCCGGAACGCCGATGCCGGCCAGCGTGCCGGAATTGATGCCCATCTGGCTGTCGTTGACGTTGACCTGGAGTCCAACCCAATGACTGAAGTTGTAGCCGACCCCGGCGCCGACATTCCAGCCGTAATCGAGATAGCTTCCGGTGCGTCCCAGACCGGTTGTGAAGCCGGCGCCAATCTGGCCGGTGATATGTGATCCTTCCTGTGCGCACAACGGTGCGGCTGCAACAGCGGCCGCGAGGATGAATGAATAGACGGTACGTTTCATGAAAGTGCTCCTGTTAAGCGTAGGTATCGCGTGGCATAAAATGCCCCTGATTTCGCCGAACGCCTGCGTTCTGTGACGCCTGGCGCCCGTGCCGCCTCAGACAATTGCAAAACACATTCCAAAGAGCTAAAACATGCTTGGGCTGGATTGTAGTCTTGCAATTTCCTGAAACCTGCAGTGACAGAAAACGTATGCGGGTAGAAACAGGTCCCCGCTGTGTTCGTCTCTGTAAGGCGTGTGTGGCGAACGTTTGCTCCGTGATTGCAGCGGCGGTCTCGAGATCGTTTCCGGGTGGCTACTGCTGCAGACTGGGCGCTGCGTCCGCCTGTGCCGTATCCCGATGGCGGAACCGCCGCACGATATCGGGCAGGAATTCACGTGCCACATTGCCGCCCGCATGCGTGGCTACCGATAGCGTTCCGCGGATGATCGCGTCACTCGCCTTGCTGTGGTCGTACGGTTCCCATGTATTCGCGATAAATCCCGAGCCGTAACTGGCGCTGAGCGCGGAAATATTGATCATTCGTCCGCCTGAATCGCGGTACGCGAGAAACTCCTGGGAGATCGCATTCCAGATCCGCGCCTTCACGGTTCCGTCCGGCATGCGCCGGTAGCGCGGATCCAGATGGAATGCGATGTCCGAAATCGCCGCAATTCCGTGATAGCTGAACGCGATTCCTTCACCGCTACCCACGCGCGTACCGTAAGCGCCCCATCCCTGGCCCCATTCCGAGGGCTCGCCGCGCCACTGGTTAATGGCGGAGCCGGCGAGAACTCCAAACTGCGTCATCGGGCTCACCATGCTTCGCATCCTGGCTCCGAGTTTATCCTGCGCGCTCAGTGGCTGGATCGGCTTGCTCGCCTGGATCGATTGAGCTTCCGCGACTGCGGGAAGCAAAAGGATAGCGACAGTGAGTACTCGCATCGCCCTCCCTTGTGCACGCAGCTGACCACGTGGCATGCGGTTTGCATTTCTCAACAGCAGGGCGGTCGTAAGGCCCAAAAAAGGGAGTCCTGGATGCCAAAAAAAGTACTCGCTCTTACACTCTTTGCCGGATTGGTGGTTCTCGACCCGCACGTAATTGCTGCCGCAAATGCCGCGCCCGGTCCACTGATTCAGAGTGCTGGCAAAGCCGGAGTTCTCTGGCGCGACCCCGTCGATATTGCAACCCGCGATCTCTATTACGGTCCTGGCGGCAAGGCAAATCAGCCTCGCGGACCTTATAAATTCGTCGAGGAAGATTCCAACGGAACGCAGCCGAAATTCGTCATCAAGGATGCCAATGACGCTAAGTGGACTCTCAAGATGGGCATGGAAGTTCGATCTGAAACGGCTGCGAGCCGTCTCGTCTGGGCCGTCGGCTATTTCGCAAACGAAGACTATTTCCTTCCAGAGATAAAAGTGGAGGGAATGCCGGATCACATGAAACGCGGTCAGAAGTTCATCGGCCACGACGGCGTCATTCACAATGTCCGGCTGAAGCGGCATATCGAAGGCGAGAAGAATATCGGTAGCTGGGGCTGGGAAGATGGCCCGTTTGCGGGAACCCGCGAGCTGAATGGACTCCGCGTCATGATGGCAGTCATCAATGACTGGGATCTTAAGAAAGTGAACAATAAGATCTTCGCGCGCAAGGATGGCGAACCGCCCATTTATATGGTGAGTGATCTCGGAGCCACCTTTGGACCTCCGGGCGTCATTCTGCCGGTCAGCCGCTCACGCGGAGATCTCGGCAAGTATGCGGCATCCACATTCATCCGGAGAAAGACTGCCTCTTGGGTGGATTTCGAAACTCCACGGGCGCCGTTTGTCGTCATGGGGTTTTGGCCGTTTACCTACGTCCCGCGCGTGAAACTTGATGCGCTCCTGCGCCACGTTCCGCGAACCGATGCGCACTGGATGGGTACCTTGCTCGCCCGGCTCAGTAAGCAGCAGATACATGACGCATTCCGGGCCGCCGGCTGGCAGCCGGACGTTTCGGACGCCTACGCCAATATCGTGGAAGATCGAATCGCGCAGTTGCGTGCCCTTTGAAATTGAACACTATGAAGCTCATGATTCAGCCTGGTGACGGTGTCGCGCCGCTCGTCAAGGCTATTCACAACGCGGAAACGAGCGTGGATATTCTCATTTTCCGTTTCGATCGCGCCGAGATTGAGAACGCTCTTCTGAAAGCCGTCGAACGAGGCGTTACCGTCCGCGCCCTGATTGCCTATACAAATCGCGGTGGCGAGAAGGGGCTCAGAGCGCTCGAAATGCGCCTGCTGGCCGCCGGCGTAACCGTGGCGCGCACCGACGACGATCTCATTCGCTACCACGGCAAAATGATGATCGTCGATAAGTCCGATCTCTATGTCATGGGATTTAATTTTACGAATCTCGACATTGAGCGCAGCCGCAGCTTCGGCGTTTGTGTTGATGACCCGAAGATCGTCAGCGAGGCAACGAAACTGTTCGACGCGGATTCCAGGCGCCAGGAATACGAAGCTGGTCTCGATACGTTTGTTGTCAGCCCGCAGAACGCCCGCACAGTGCTCACGGACTTTCTGAAAGGCGCGAAGGAACAACTGGTGGTCTGGGATCCGGCGGTGACCGATCCGGCTATGAGCCGCATCCTGTGCGAACGAATTAAATCCGGCGTCGAAGTACGGGTGCTGGGAAAACTGTCGAAGCGAGTGAAGCCCGCCGAGTCGCGGCAGTTGCACATCCGGCTGCATACCCGCACGATCATCCGGGATCGCGCTACGGTATTCCTCGGAAGCCAGAGCCTGCGAACGGAAGAATTGGATGCCCGGCGCGAAGTGGGTCTGATCTTCCATGATCCGAAGATCGCGGCGCGCCTGGCCGATCTGTTCGAGGAGGACTGGAATGAATCCGGCAAGGTTCATGAGAGGAAGGACAAGGATCGGGCCGAGGACGTGCCTCAGCCGCGCCGCGTGGCGAAGAAGGTCGCTAAGACGGTCGCCAAAATCATCCCTCCGGTCGCTCCGGTTCTTGAAGTCGTCGTGCGCGAACTTGCAGGTCCCGATACGGATATTCCCGTCGATCCCGATGAGCTCGAATCCACCGTGAAGAACGCCGTGAAGACCGCGATTCAGGAAGCCGTTGCTGAAGTCGTCGAACAGGCCGTTCAGGGAAAATGAATCGCGATAACATGAGCCTTGGTCTCCGAACTTTCCGTTGAGAGTGCCGCGGAATGGCTGCGTAGTCACGGCCTTCCGTATCAGGGCGCAAGCTTCACCGAACTCGGTGGCGGTATTTCCAATAAAGTAATTCTCGCCGAAGCGCCTGCCTTT
>DASZVV010000197.1:0-2634 GCA_035546955.1 Bryobacteraceae bacterium | reverse complement strand
TGCGGTCTGCAATGCCGGCGGCGAGATCCGTACGGTATCCGGCGTCTGCCCGCACAGCGGCGGTCCGCTGGGGCAGGGAACGGTGCTTCAGGGGATGGTGGTTTGCCCGTGGCATATGTGGGAGTTCGATTCCGCCAGCGGCGCCTGCCTTGTCGATGACCGGATGGGCATCCCCGTTTACCGCACGAAAGTCGAAGGCGGCGAAGTCCTGGCCGATCTCCCGGAAAATGCCTGAGCTTCCCGAAGTCGAAACCGTGGTCCGCACGCTGCGGCCCGCCATTGTTGGACGAAAAATCCTGAATGCCGAAATCCCCGGCCGCCGCATTCTGATCGGCTCACGGCGCGCAGCGGAGAACGCGCTTGCCGGGCGGAAGATTCTTGGTGTGGAGCGGCACGGCAAATTCATCGCGATCCGCCTCGACCAGGGCTGGCTCGTCATCCATCTCGGCATGACCGGACGGCTGCTCGTCAACGGCGAGCTCTCCAAATGGACCCACGCCGTCTTCACACTTGACCGCGGCACGCTGGTTTACGAAGACCCTCGCCAGTTCGGCCGGATCGAATACAGCGTCGATCTGCCGGAGCGCGTCCAGGCTCTCGGTCCGGAGCCGCTCGAAGTGCCACTCGATGAATTCCAGCGGCGTCTGAAACAGCGAAAGTCGCCAGTCAAAGCTGTGCTGCTGAATCAGGCCGTGGTTCGCGGCGTCGGCAACATCTATGCGGATGAACTGTTGTTCCGCGCGGGTGTGAATCCGAAGCGGATGGCGGCCACGCTCCGGGCTGATCGCGCCGAACGGATCTGGAACTCCATGCGGGAAGTGCTCGAAGAAGCTATCGCCAGCCGCGGATCGTCGGTTTCGAACTACGTCGATGCGGAAGGGTTGAAGGGAAGCTTTCAGGCGGAACACCGCGTCTATCAAAGAACGGGCGAGCCGTGCGTCAACTGCGGCTCGCCCGTGAAGCGCATTTTACTGGCGCAGCGCGGCACTCATTATTGCCCGCGCTGCCAGAAGTAAAAGACAGCCTACTTGCCTTCCACCTGGAGATCGTCCACCACGCTGAAGACACCGGGAACGGTCTTCGCCCGTGTCTCCGCGATTTGCTTATCCATCTGGTTGGCTACCGAGCCTTCGAGCCGGACATGGCCGTTTTTCACGATGATGTGGATAGACGGCGCCGCGCGGTATGCGTAGCGGGACGAAAGAGCCGGATCGCCGTAGATTGCGCGGTAAATCGCGATGCGCGATGCGTCATCAGTCGGGGAGAGCGGCAGCACCTCAATGTTGTTCACTACGTTGGACACGCCAGGCTCGCCCTTGATCGCGCTCGCGGCATCATCCTTCAGCGTCGGACGCGTGACCTGTCCGGTCAGCGTCACCGTTCCGCCATTCACCGTGAAGCCGAGGTCGTCGAAAACGCCGTAGTACGGCAGCATCAGCAGCCGGTGCCGTGTCTCGCGAATCACATCGCTGTCATTCTTCCCGGTGATATATGGATCGTAGTGCGCGGGAGTGTGCTGGTCTTTGTTCGTCTTGTCCTTGTTCTGAGCCGGTGCGTTCGGGGTAAGAGCCAGCAGCGCGAGCATCGCGGCCGCGGCGGGAAAACAGGCATAAATTCGCATTGGTATTGCCTCCAACTCACGAAAAAGCAATCGGTGTGCCAATGTACGGGTTGTGGCCAGGAAAAGCGCTGAATTCAGCGGTAAACTGGAGGGACGGCAATGCCGAAAACATCCTCCACCGCAGCTCCCGAAGCACGCGCCGCCGCTGGCATGCGGCTCACGCGGCAGCGGCAGATCCTGCTCGACCTGATCGATAAAACCGGCCTTCATCTGGACGCCGAACGTCTTTACCAGATGGCGCGTGAGAAGGACCCGAAAATTAATCGCGTCACTGTCTACCGTACGCTGAAGCTTTTGAAGGAAGGCGGACTGGTGGATGAGCTCGATCTCATGCACCACGCGGGCGAGCAGCACTATTACGAGACGCGCCGCAAGCAGGAACACGCCCACGTAATTTGTCTGACGTGCGGAAAAGTTGAGGAGTTTTTCGGGGAACCGCTGCAGCGTCTGCGCCGCCAGATCGAGAGCCACTTTGGCTTTCAGATTGTCCTGGCGCGAACCGAAGTGGGTGGCTACTGCTCGCATTGCCAGGCGATGCGAGCGCGTGAAATGGAGGAAGCCGCCGTGACGGCCTCCCCCACTCCGCGCAAACGAGCCAAACGCGCAAGCTGACGGCAACTGCTCGCGCGCAACAGCGGGCGTCTAACGGCAGGCTGCGCGGCAGGAGAATCCCGCCACAATCCCGATCGCCACCGCCAGCGCCAGACTGCGCATGGGCTTGCGCCTTATCGCGCCGCGGAACCCCGTCATTGCCCGTGACCGCAAGCAGGGTTTGCGCACGATCGATGCGGTAGTGTCCAGCCTCCGTCCAGCTTCATTCGTGAAGTTCGTGATGGTATCCGCGCTTTGGTTGCCGGCGCCGCGGATCGATTCGGCGGCGTTTTCAAGCGAATGCGCCGCGCGTTCGCGAATCTCTTCTGCTCTGTCGCTGATCGCCTTCAGGTTCGATGCCACGCTGTTCATGTCTGCCTCCCTTGTTGATTGCGCGTCAGTTAGTGCGCCTGAGGGCTCGG
>DASZVV010000196.1:0-4794 GCA_035546955.1 Bryobacteraceae bacterium | reverse complement strand
CGGTATGTCGGCCGGTCCGTTACCGCGAAATCGGCCGAGGCTTCGCTCGCCGAAGCGATATCGTCCGCGCCCGTGTTCTTCAGCATCGTCTCGGCGCGCTTAACCCACTCCGCGGTGTCGCAGTGGACGGACAACAAAATGCCGCCTTCCTTGATGCGCCCTTCGTAACGCTTCGCCTCATATTCGGGCATGCCGAGGCCCACAAGGCCGCCCACCAGCCCGCCGACGGTACCGCCCACGCCGACGCCGGCGAGAATCGCCAGAATGGGACCGGCCGCAATGAATGGACCGATGCCCGGAATCGCCAGCACGCCAATGCCGGCCAGCCAGCCCAGTGCTCCGCCCACCACTGCGCCGGAGCCACCGCCCGCTACCGCGCCCTCCGGCGCTTTCGTCTCTTTGTTGATCGCGAAATCTTTCGATCCCTGATTGTGCGGATAGAGAACCGAAATATCGGTGCTGCGGAAGCCGCTCCGCTTCAGGGTATCAATGGCTTCTTCGATGGAATTACGCTCCTTATAGAGACCGTAGACAGATGTATTGGGCATATCATGCGCTCCTCCATCCTGTGGATTACACGTGGCGGTCCAGAGTGACGGCGCGTACGCTTCTGCGGCTTTGGTCGAAGCCGCAGCTAAAGCCGGTCCGTTATAGCAGCGAATTGATTGAGGTTGATGGGGTCGGGAATCACTCTGCCCGGAGGCTGCTGCTTTTTCAGGCGCGCGAGAACTACGCGGGCGAAGAAATCCGTGCCCGGTGCTCTGGCGGTGATGTCTTCCCATACCGGAATTGCGGCGTCCCGCTTCCCATCGAGGATGAGGGCGTAGCCAAGCGCGGTAGCCCGGATTCCTGCGAGCTGCGGCGCGCCCAGATCCTTCTGCGCGCGCTCCTCCCATTCCGCCGGCGAGGCTGAGGGCAGCGCGGCAAAGCGCAGGATGAGATCGGGCGGCGTGATGCCGGCGTTTCCGCCTGCCACCACGTCCTTTGCGGCCGCGGCGCGATCGCCTTCGATCAGATCCCACAGCGCCATCTCCGCGGCAAGCCCTGCGCGCACGGCAGGCTGCGTGTCCTGCTGCCTGAGCGCGTCGCCCGCTGTTTTGCGTGCTTCTTTTGCCCGGCCGGTCCGGTACAGCCAGTCGGCCACGAAGAGTGGAATCGCCGCGTCTTTGGAGCGTGTGCGTCCTTCCTGAAATTTGGCGAAGAGCGCATCGGCGCCGGCCTTGTCGCCCGCGCGGAACTTCGCCCATGCCCCTTTGTAGAATTCTCCCGCGTTCAGAAAAGACGGCGACTTCGCTTCGGCCGCGGCGTAGCTTGCCGCCGCCTCCGGAAATTTCCCGAACCAGTAGTCAATGTCGCCTTCCGAATCCAGCGGATTCGGCTCAGCCGGCCGCAGCTTCGCATATTCGCGGACCGCGGCGAGTGCGCCATCATAATCGCCGCTCCAGCAAAGCGCGTAGCCGAGCTGGTTCCACGCGTCGGCATCCTGTGCCGCGGCCGAGGTGATCCGTCTCCAGTCATTCGCGGCCTGGCTGAAATTGCCGGCGGTTGTTTCCGCCGTGGCGAGCGATCGCGCCAGGCTGGCGTCTTCCGGCTCGAGTCCGGAAACTTTTCGCATCGCCGCCAGACTTGCGGCTCGGTCTCCGCGCGCCGCCGCGCTTTCGTAATCGATCGACGCCAGATCCACCGGCGCGAGGTTCCGGGTGTGCGCCTGCTGCGCCAGTTCCTCCGCGCCCGCGCGGTCGCCATTGACAATCGCCGTGCGGATCAGCGCAATCCAGGCTCGCCCGAACGCGGGATCGAGGTGCACGGCATCTTCCAGCAGCGCGCGGGCTTCTTTGATCGGCTCCGCAAGCGCCGTGCAGTAAAGCCGGAAAGCCTCCGCAGTCGTCGTGCCCGGCGTCCCGGCCTTTGCCGAAAATTCGTGCGCCAGCTCATTCAGCGCCTCAAATGGCCCGCTCGCCGTTGCCGAAAGCGTCCGCAGCGTGCGGTGAGTGGCAACATCTTCTTCCGAGGCCGTCACGCGAACGCCGCCCGGCGCGCGCTCCAGGTAGCCCGTGATCAGCCGGCTCGCCCCCAATCCGATCGCGCTCGCCCGGTTTGTCGACGATTCGGGAGCAGACACCGTCCTCGACCCCAGCGACTGCTCCATGCGTCCGATCGAATCCGGATTCAGGACAGCGCCATCCATTGCATGATCGAGCGAACGTGAAAGGAATTCGCTGCTGCCCTTAGCCGCCCAGTCGATGGCGGGATCGCCCGAAAGATTTTCGAAGCCGAGGAATGCGTAGCGGGGGGCGGCAGCCGGGGCCTTCGAGCTGCCGCAGCCCGCTGCCAGAGCCAGGACCGAAAGCGCCGCGAGCCCGCGGAACCCAATCGGAAGTGCCACGCTCGCGCGCGGGTTAGAGAACACGCGGCTCCGACGCCATTAACTCAATGAACTCCGGTTTCTCCAGCAAGCCGGAGAACTCCGGCGTTTTCCGGACCTTGTCCTTGTCTTTGAATCCTTCTTCGAGTGAGTGCCGCAGGTATTGAATGGCGAGATCGTCCCTTCCCAGCTTCGCGTAGATCCGCGCGAGCTCGTAGTGATACTGGGCGCGATCGGCGACCGTGCGATCCTGCACCTCCGTGCCGGTGATGCCGCGGTGCTCGAAGATTTCGGGGTCGAGCTCGATCGCCTTGCTATACGCCTGCATCATGAGAGTGAATTTGCCCTGCGAATAATAAGCCGTGCCGAGATTGCTCCAGAATGAAGCTTTGCCGGGCGCGAGCTGAATCGCTTTCCTGTAGCGTTTGATAGCAGTACCGTAGCGCTTTTCCGCATAGAAAACGGTGCCCACATTATTTACCGGCTCGGCGAACGTCTTATCGAGCTTCATCGCGCGTTCGTAGGCCTTTCGCGCGAGGTCCATCTCGCCCAGATTATGCCACGCGATCCCGGTTTTATTGAGCAGCGCCGCCGTGCTCCCCGCTTTCTTGTATTCGGCGATGGCTTCGCGGAACATCTTGCGGGCCATGTACAGGTCACCCATCTCCTCATCGGAGAGCGGAACTTTCGGTGCACTGGGAGAAACCGGTGGCGCAGTCAATGATGCGTTTGCCGCCTGCTGGACCTGAGCCCCCGCGCCCAGCGTCATCAGCGATGCCGCTGCCAGGAATGGAGCGGCAGTCCGGAAAATGGACATGACCCGGGAGTTCACGTTCGCGCTCCTTTAGACTATATTCGATCATAGCGAATCGGAGCGGCGAAGTTGTTGCCTGGATCGAGGCCAATTCCCCAGGCGCCGGCTAGTGGAAGATTCCCTTCAGGCGATCGAAAAATCCTCTTTTTTCGGTGGACTTCGTGTTCTTTGGCTGCGCCGGCGGGCGCGCGGGCAGCGCGGCCGGTTTGTCCGAAGGTTTCGGCGCCACGCCGGTTCGCGGCGTCAGGCCTGTAATATACGGCTGCGAAGGGGCGATCTGTTCTCCGGGCGCGGGCGCCGCGGGCTGCGCCGTTTCCCAGGCCGATACCGTTGTTCCCCCCTTCCCGCCATGCAGCGGGCAGTAGGCCACCGGCTCTGTGCCGGAAATGAAGAGCTCGTCCGAAACGTCTTTCGGCGGACACAAAGCCGTCGCGCGGCCACCGGAGAGGTCGTCCACCGACGCGTAGACCGTTCCATCGGGTGCTTCGAAGGGTCTGGCGTTCGAATAGCGCCGGAGTGTGATGGCGCGCTTCATGAATTCCCCCCAGACCGGCAGCGCCGATTTTGCGCCTTCAATGTCCAGCTCGCGGTTATCGTCAAACCCGACCCAGACGATGCACAGCAGGTCTGAGGTGAAGCCCGCGAACCAGCCGTCATGCGACGTTCCGGTTTTCCCCGCCGCTGGAACCGAAAAATTGTAGGTCTTGCTCCGAATGCTGCCGGCGGTTCCGGAACGCATCACTTCCTGCAGCATGTCCACCAATACACCCGTGACGCGCGGATCGAGAACTTCCTTCTTCTCCGGCTTCTGATCCAGCATCAGCTTGCCATCGGGCTGGTTCACGCGCGTGATGAAGGTCGGCTGCACCCGCACGCCCTGATTGGCGAATACCGTATATGCGCCCGCCATTTCGAGCGGCGTCGCGTCATACGATCCGATCGCCATCGCGGGCGTTGCTTTCACATCTTCATTGATACCCGCCCGATGCGCCAGATCGACCACTTTGTCGTACCCCACGAGCTCCGCCACTTTGATGGTGGCCACGTTGATCGACTTCGCCAGTGCCGTGCGATAGGTGATGTCGCCGTAGAATTCATGCTCGAAGTTGTGCGGTTCGTAAGGCGGCTGGCCGTCCACCGTAAACGTGGTCGGCTCATCGCGCACGATGGAGGCCTGGGTCAGCGGTGTATCGCCCCCGGTGATGCCTGTATTGATCGCCGTCGCGTAAACGAAGGGTTTGAAGATCGACCCCGGCTGCCGCTCCGCGTTGACGTGATTGAGCTGGCTCACTCCATAATTGCGTCCGCCCACCAGAGCCCTGATTTCGCCGGTGTGCGGATCGAGCGCGATCAGGGCGCACTGCGGTTCCACAAACGGCGCACCTTTGAATCGCTTCTGCTTGCGCGCGATGTCATCCACCTGCTTCATCCCGATCGCCACTGCTTCGTTGGCGAATTTCTGAAGATCGAGATCGATCGTGGTGTATATCCGCGCCGATTCCCGCTGGAAATTCGTGCCGGGGAAGCGCTTTTCGAGATCTTCATTCACGAGATCGACGAAATACGGCGCTTCTTTCGATTCCGCCTGTCCGGTCTGCACCTTCAGCGGCGATTC
>DASZVV010000195.1:0-13669 GCA_035546955.1 Bryobacteraceae bacterium | reverse complement strand
TGCCGGCCTCGCGTCGCTTGCGATTTCCAACGTATTGGCGGTCGTCACCGCATCGCCGATTGGTGGCGGCCCGACCAGCCAGGCGATGTCGCGGTTTCCGATGAGTATTGTGCCGACGTGGATTGGGCCCATGGTGCTGATGTTCCATCTGCTGGCGCTCTTTGATGGAATACGCCGGTCATAGAATTGGGGGATGCTTCTTCGATTTCTCGCTGTGCTGGCGCTGGCTGCTGTCGCGTCCGTGTCAGTCTCCGCCGCTCCGCCGCACTGGGTCACCAGTTGGGCGGCGTCCGTGCAGGGGCCGTTTCCGAGCGGCAACGCATCCGCGCAGCCCCATCTGACCTTCGTTTTTCCCACGCCTGCCGCCGGCGCGCGCGATCAGTCGTTCCGGCTGATCGTTCGGCCTGATATCTGGGGCACGTCGGCGCGCATCCGGTTATCCAACGTTTTTGGCACGAGGACAGTGACCTTCGACGAAGTATTCGCGGGCGTGCAGATGAGTGGGTCGGCACTGCTGCCGGGTACGAACCGGACCGTGCTGTTTCAGGGGCAGCGTTCGGTTAGGATTGCGCCGGGGGAATCGGCGTGGAGCGACGCTTTCCCGGTGGTGACTTCGGGGCAGATGGCGGGACGCAAAATGGCGGTGAGTTTTCATGTAGTGGGCGAGAGCGGGCCCATGACATGGCATGCGAAGGCGCTCACGACTTCCTATATTTCGCAGCCTGGGGCGGGGGCAAAAGGTGGTGAGGAAGGAGAGGCCTCCTTTCCATTTCCGACGACCTCATGGTATTTCCTGGATGCGCTCGACATGATGGCTCCGGCCAACACCCGCGCGATTGTGGCGTTCGGCGATTCGATCACAGATGGCACGGCTTCGACACTGAACGGCGACGACCGCTGGCCGGACGTCCTCTCGCGGCGTGTGCACGCGGCGTTCGGGAATCGTTTCTCGGTGGTAAACGCGGGGATTGGCGGAAATCAGGTAGCCGGTCCGGCGCAGTATTCGGCAGATAAACCGAACTCGGGCGGACCTTCCGCCGTGCAGAGGCTGGATCGCGATGTACTGGGCTTGTCGGCCGTAGGGGCGGTCGTGTGGCTCGAAGGAATCAACGACTTCAATCGCACGAATAACGCGAGTGTGGAGACGGTGGAAGCCGGGATGAAAGATGTGGTTGCCAGGCTGCGGGCGAAGATTCCCGATATTCGCGTGATTGGAGCCACGGTGACATCCGCGTTGGGGAGCGCCGCGGGCACGGCGGAGCAGGATACGAAGCGGAAGGCCCTGAATGAGTTCATCCGCGATGAGGGGCTCTTCGATGGGGTGGCGGATTTCGATAAAGCGACCGTTGATCCGCAGACGGGCGGACTGCGCGCGGAGTTCATCCCGGAAAGCACGATGGGCGGCGCAGGCGATAAGCTGCATCCGAACCGGCTGGGCTATGCGGCGATGGCGATGTCGATTAATCTGGATTTGCTCTTGCCGAAAGGGTCGAAGAAATGAAGCGGGCGTGGATTGGTTTGTGTCTTCTGCTGCCGGTTGCGGGGGCAGAGAAGATCACGACCGGTCCGCCGCGGCGCTTTGCGGAATCGGGTGCGCGTGAGGGTCCTTCGTGGGATCCGTTCACGGGGACGCTTTATTTTGTTTCGGGCAATAACGTCAACCGGCTGACGACTGCGGGTAAGGTGGAACCATTCCGTACGGATGCGCCTGGCGCGAATGCCGCCATGGTGGATCGGCAGGGAAGAGTGCTGGCGTGCGAGGCCGGCGGGCGGCGCGTCACGCGGACGGAGAAAGACGGGAGTCTCACGGTACTGGCAGATCGCTACGAAGGAAAGCGGCTCAACTCGCCGAACGATCTGGCGCTCGATTCGCGCGGCCGGATTTATTTCACCGACCCCCGGTATGGATCGATGGACAATATCGAAATCAAAGACGATGGGGGGAAGCCGATCGAAGGCGTCTATCGAATTGATGCGCCGGGGAAGATTACGCGAATTCTGACGCACGAAGTGGAGCGGCCGAACGGAATTCTGGTTTCGCCCGACGATCGGTATCTGTACGTCGCGGACAACGTGAACAACCGGATGAATGGCGCACGCAAGCTCTGGCGGTTCGCGCTGCGGAAGGATGGTACGGTTGATCCCGCGAGCCGCGTGTTGGTGTTCGACTGGAAAACGGCGCGCGGTCCCGATGGGTTCAAGATGGATCGTACGGGGCGGCTGTTTGTTGCGGCGGGACGCAACACTCCCACGCAGTGGGAGACGGCGGGAGATTTTAAGGGCGGCGTTTACATCCTTTCGCCGAAGGGCGAGCTGCTGGAATTCGTGCCGTTTCCAAAAGACGAAACGACGAATTGCGCATTCGGCGGAAAAGACCTGAAGACGCTGTTTGTGACTGCCGGCGCTGAGCTCTGGAGCGTTCCCGTGAAGACTCCGGGGCGAATCAGCGCGCAGAGGTAACAGCGTTTTTCTTTGATAGACTCTCCATCATGCTTCGACTCATCGTTATCGCGGCATTTTCGTGCTTGCTTTGCTTCGCGCAGACGGACGATTCGAAACCGGCGAGTTCCAACGTGCGCGGCGCGCAGTATCCGCGGGTGCATTCGGATCTGCGGGTTACGTTCCGGCTGAAGGCGCCGGATGCGAAAGCCGTGAAACTGCATCCGGCGGGCGAGGGGCTGGGGAAAACCGACGTCGAGATGACGAAAGGCGGCGATGGTTTGTGGACGGTGACCATGGCTCCCGCTGTTCCGGACTTTCACTACTACTGGTTTCTTGTGGATGGCGCGGAGGTCAACGATCCCGGATCCGAGACGTTTTTCGGCTGGGCGAAGCAGTCAAGCGGGATTGAGATCCCGGAGGCGGGAGTGGATTATTACCTGCCGAAGGACGTACCGCATGGCGATCTGCGGGCGCACTGGTATCTCTCAAAGACCACTGGCCTGTGGCGCCGCGCCTACGTCTATACGCCGCCCGATTACGACCGGAATGCGCGTGTGCGCTATCCGGTGCTCTATCTGCAGCACGGCGCCGGTGAAGATGAGCGCGGCTGGGGCGTACAGGGGCGCGTGAATTTCATCATGGACAATCTGATCGCCGAGAAAAAGGCGAAGCCGATGATTGTGGTGATGGATTGCGGCTATGCGAATCGTCCGGGCGAGCAGCCGGCGCAGGGCGGCGGTGGACGCGGGGCTTCTGGCGGCCGCGGCGGTGGCCAGAACGTAGTGACGGCGTTTGAAGACGTGGTGATGAACGATCTGATTCCTTCGATCGACGCCAGCTATCGCACGCTGACGGACCGCGAGCATCGCGCGATGGCGGGGCTTTCGATGGGATCGGGCCAGGCGCTGCAGATCACGATGCGCCATCTGGATAAGTTCTCTTACATCGGGGCGTTCAGCGGGACGATCCGGAATGTGGATCCGAAGACGACCTATGGCGGCGTCATGGCGGATGCGGCGGGTTTCAATAAGAAAGTGCATCTGCTGTTTTTCGGGCTCGGGACGGCGGAGGATGCGCTGCTCACGGCTACGCATGCGACACACGACACGCTGGAAAAAGCCGGAATCCACAGCGTGGTTTACGAGTCGCCGGGCACGGCGCATGAATGGCTGACGTGGCGGCGTGACCTGAATGAGTTCGCTCCAAAGCTGTTTCAATAAAATCGGCCGGGTGTAAACTGAGTTTGAAAATTATGCGTCAAATAACGTTTAAGTCCATCGCGATTGTGAGTGTGATTGCCACTGCGATTCCGCTGTATGCGCAGCAGGGCGCCAGCGGCCGGGGTGCGCGCGGAGGCCGGGGTGCATCCGGTCCCCGGCATGAGGATACCGAAGTGTATGAGCCGGTCCCTCCCGTTGTGACGCCCGGCGCGACGGATGCGGAGCCGCCATCGGACGCGATCGTGCTCTTCGACGGAAAGAATCTCGATCAGTGGGTGATGAACCGCGATAAGTCGCCGGCGACCTGGACTGTGGCCGACGGCATCATGACCGTCAAGAAGGGGCCGGGGGGCGGCAATATCGAGACGAAGCGGACGTTCAAAAATTATCAGCTCCATGTGGAATGGAGAATTCCCGAGAACATCACGGGCAGCGATCAGGCGCGCGGCAACAGCGGTGTGTTTCTTGCGTCCACCGGGCCCGGCGATGACGGCTATGAGCTGCAGGTTCTCGATTCATACAACAACAAGACCTACGTGAACGGGCAGGCGGGCAGCATCTACAAGCAGGGAATTCCGTTGGTGAATCCGGCGCGCAAACCGGGCGAATGGCAGACGTACAACGTGGTGTGGACCGCGCCGACCTTCAATGCCGACGGCTCGTTGAAGACTCCCGCCTACGTGACCGTGTTCTTCAATGGCGTGCTGGTGCAGAACCATTTCCAGTTGCAGGGAGAGACGCTTTACATCGGCAAGCCGTTCTACAAGGCGTACGACCGCGCGCCCATCAAGCTGCAGGCGCACGGTGACCGCAGTGAGCCGATCAGCTACCGCAACATCTGGGTGAGGGAACTGCCCTGATCATCGCGCCGGTTCGAGCGCGGCGAGTTTCTGATTCAGGTGCCGGAGCGCGGCTTCCAGTTGTTCGCGGCGGCGTGGGTGCGTCGTCGATTCCAGATCTTTCAGGACGCGGGTCCGCGATAATTCCAGACTTTCGCGTTCGGTACGCACACGGATTTCCTCCGGCGTGAGCGGGGTTTGGCGTGCGGCCGAGCGCCGGGCGGCGGCTTCCTCCATCTGAGACTCGACTGACTTGCTTTCCCACCCACGGGACATGTTCCCAGTATGGGCATTTTTGGTTAGGCGGATTTTTACCCGGGTATTATTGACAGGGCCTATTTTACCCGGGTAAAATAGTGTTCGTGGAAAGTTCAACCTATACAGCGTTTCTCGGCTGGAAGCGCGTGGCTTCGGGGAAGTTCGAGCCGATGCTGCGGCAAATCAAACAAATCAAAGATTTTGGGGACGACACGCTGCTGATTTTCGAGAACGAAACCGGCAGGCAGGTCGATTTCGACCTCCGCGGTACGGCTGACGAAGTTCTGGCGCGTCTGAAGCTGGCGCCTGTCCGAAATGGGCCCGGACGGCCCAGGCTGGGAGTTGTTCCGCGAGAGATCTCGCTGTTGCCGCGGCATTGGGAGTGGCTGGAAACGCAGCCGCAGGGCGCGTCGGCGGCGATCCGGCGGCTGATCGATGCGGCGCGCAAACAGGACTCCGGGGAAGCGGAGACGCGCGCGAAAATCGACGCCGTGGGCCGGGTGATGAATGCGCTCGGCGGGAATCTGCGGGGATTCGAAGAGGCCTATCGCGCGCTCTATGCGCGGGATCGCAAAAAGCTGGAGTACTGGATTCAGGGCTGGCCGCAGGACCTGCGCGAATACATTCTGGAGCGATAGTCCCCGGGAAGCCTCGGGCCGGAATCCGGTAGACTGCTGGACATGGCTTGCGACAACGATGCGCAGTCGCTATGTAACCTGGGGCGGAGCGTAATTCTCGCGCTTTCTCTGGCTGTCGCGCTGATGGCGCAACGTTCACCGGTCTTCACTACGACCAGTTCGATTGTAACGGTGCCGTGCTCTGTTACAAATGCATCCGGGGTTCCTGTCACGGATCTTGCCGCTGAGGATTTCGAGCTCTACGTCGACGGCGTGCGGCATCGTATCGATCACGTCTGGACGGATCCGGATCGCCCTCTGCTGCTCGGCGTGGTGAACGATATCAGTCTGAGCCAGGCCGCGCGAACGGGGGAGAGGGATCGCGAGATCCAGGAGTTGCTCGAACAGTTGATTCACGCAAACGACCGGGCCTTTGTTGTCTCCGTAAACGAACGGGTGCTGCTCCAATCCGAGGTGATGCGCGGAGAGTTCGGGCTCCGGAACGTGTTCCTGCCGGTCCAGGGGACTCCCCTCGGGCCGCAATGCGGGGAAGCCGTTGGCGGCGATGGACGATTACACGCGGCCTGTGGCGGCACCGCGTTATGGAACGCCATTTACGCAAGCGCCCGCCTGAAGTTAACCTCTCCTTCCGCCAACCAGGTTCTGCTGGTTCTCTCGGACGGCAATGACACCGGCAGCACCCGCAGCTTCACTGAATCGCTCGCGGAGTTGAAACGAAGCGGAGCCGCCGTGTATGCCGTCATCTATCCGGATGAGATGGGCGTTGCTCCCTCAGATGAGCTGCAACAAATGGCCGGGGAAACCGGCGGAGCGAGTTTTGCATTGCAGGGTAAATCTCTCGCCTCGGCGCTTTCGAGCATTGCAGCGGGGATTCAGGCGCGGTACATCCTTGGTTTTGTGCCCGACTCAGGGGCAGCGGATGGCAAGGTCCACACGATCCGAGTGACAGTGCGCCGTAACGGCGTGGTGATTCGGGCCCGCGCCGAATACACGTCTCAATAGCGCGAATCACCACGCGACTTCTTCGCCGCCTTCGAGCGGGAGAGAGAGAATCGTGTTCGTACCGGCGGGCCATTGGACCGGATAAAGCACTCCGTCGTGCAACTTCCGCACCTTCAGCTTCGGCAGCGCGGCGTTGGGATCTCCGCCGGCCTGCTGAATCGCCTGACGGATGGTGTTCAGTTTCGGAAGATCGGTCAGGACTCCGTTCAGCTTCACACGAATATACGCGTTGATGCCGCTGCCGTGCGGGAGGACTGTGTACGTGTGCGGGTCGGCGGTCTGGAGATAATTCGCGGCATCCGTCTGGAAAGCGGCGACGGAATTGTGCAGCTCTTCCGAAGTACGGGCGGAGAAAACCACGAAATCGAAGTCATTGGTGGAAACCTTCGTCATCATGTAGAGCTCATACCAGCGTGCGGCTGGGCCGAATTCGAACCGTTTGACGGCCGTCGCCTCCGGGTGCTCGATCTGGTCGCCGATATGGATCTCGGCACTGCGCGGCACCACGCGATAGCCAGGGCCGCGCTCCTGCGGCGCGAAATCGTACCAGTCGATTTCGTAGCCGATGACCTCGGGCTTCAGTTTTACGTCGACGTCGATTGTGCCGGGCGTGGAGCCCTCTGCTATGGCCCGGGTTTGCGCGAGTGGACTACCGTCGAGCTTCGCTCCTGGTTTCAAAACCGGAGAGACGACGCGCAAAGAATTCGCCGGCGTCAGGTCATTGCGGCCCTGGAGCAGCTGGGTCCGTTTGGAAACGCTGAGAGGCAATGCGTCCACGATGTTGGCCGCCAGCTTCGCCGATTCGTTTACGGGCAGGCATCCGGAGGATTCGAGGCTAAGCGTCCACGCGTACAACTCCTGTGCAGTCACCGCGTCCATCGCGCTGCGCGTGACGACCACCCGGGCACCGGTCCGGCCTTTGCGTTCGATCGAGAGCCCGCTGCGTGAGGCGGCACAGATCGTCTTCTTCGGAATCCGGGGAATGGGGACCACCGCCTGGACGATGGTGGTGTCTTTCGGCCCCGGCGGAATCATGAGCATAGCGGGACCGGTCAGCCGGAAGGCGGGAACCGGATGCGCGCAGCCCGAAAGCACAAGTACGGCGGCAGCGAAAAGCGCGGCTGGTGATATCCGAAACATAAAGGTCTGAAAATACCGCTTGCAAACGCTCTCACAATAGTACTAAATAGTTAGTATGCGTCGCAAGAGCACGGTACTCACACAGCAGGAACTGGAAATCATGAAGATCGTCTGGGAGCACGATTCGGTGACGGTCAGAGAAGTGTACGAAACGCTCCTCAAACGGCGGAAGGTCGCCTACACGACCGTGATGACCATGATGAAGATCCTGGAACAGAAAAAATATCTGAAGAAAAATCAGACGGAGCGGGCCCACGTCTATCGGCCCTCGCAGCCCCGCCACAAAGTTATCGGCGGCCTGGTGCGCGAATTTGTGAATCGCGTCTTTAACGGATCGGCGGAGCCCCTGCTGGTCCACCTTGTTGAAGAGCATGACCTTTCGCGTGAAGATCTGGAGGAGATCGCGCGCCTTCGAAAGGAAAAGGAATGAACTCCCAGCTGGTCTGGAGCGACGTACTGGCCTGGTCGCTGCAGGTCGGCCTGGTGGTGTGCGCGGGCGCGGCGATCCCGGCATTGTTCCGGATCCGCGCGCCCCGAGCCCGCCTATTGTTCTGGCAAATCCTGCTGGCTGCCTGCATCGCGCTTCCGTGGGTGCGCGGCTGGAAGCAGGAAGTGGTCGCCGGAGCGGTACAGCAGATTCGAGTACTGGCGCAGGCGGGGCCGCTGACCGGGGCGCCAGCGGCGCCGCGAACGATTCCCTTCACGGCGATAGCACTTTTCGCGATTGCCGCCGGAATCGCCATTCGCCTGGCCAACCTGATGGCGGGGCTGGTGCGCCTGCGGGCATATCGCCGCCGCGGCCGCCTTCTCTCGCGCGACCTCGGGATTCCCGGCACTCCCCGTCACGTGGAGGTCATGGTTTCGAGCGACGTTTCCGGACCAGTGACGTTTGGCTGGCGCCAGCCGGTCGTCCTGTTGCCGGCTGGTTTCCCGTCACTCAGCCCGGCGATGCGGGAGGCGATCCTCTGCCACGAACTGATGCATGTGGAACGCGGCGACTGGCTGCTGATTCTGGCGGAAGAGCTGGTCCGGGCCGCGCTCTGGTTCCACCCGGCGGTCTGGTGGGTGATCGGCGAAATCCACCTTGCGCGCGAGCAGGCGGTGGACGAATCGGTTCTGGAAACCACGCAGGCGCGCGAGCCCTATATGGACGCCTTGCTCGCCATGGCGGGTGTACCGACGGCGGGGGCCGCAGATCTCGCGCCCGCTCCCATGTTCCTGCGCCGCCGGCATCTGAAGAGACGGCTGGTGGCGATCGTGAAGGAGGTCCGGATGAAGAGGGTTTCCCCGGCCCGGCTGGCATGTGTGACTACAGCGGCCCTGCTGATCGTCCTCGCGGTTGGCTGGACGGCGACCGGGATTTTTCCGCTTGCCGCCGCGCCGCGCTATGCGAATGACGGCGCCGGCGTCACGGTCAATATTGCGGCGTCACACCTGCTGCATCGCGCGCCGGTATCTTACCCGGACGAGGCACTGGCAGAAGGTGTTGAGGGAACCGTAGTGGCGCAGCTCCGCCTTGATTCGAACGGCGAAGTGGCGGACGCAGCGATTCTCAGCGGCCCGCAGGAGCTTCGCAAGGCCGTGCTCGAATCCGTGCTGGCCTGGCACTTCGACAAAGCGGATGCCGGCGAACCTCAAACCATCAGCGTTCAGTTTGTAAGGCCGGTGCATCCGCCCCCTGTGCTGCCGATGCCCGCTGCGGCAGCGGCCTTGCCTCCCGCGCCGCCCCAGCCTCCGGCTTCGATTGGGAAACTCCGTCATATTCTGATCAACGGCGTGCCGGAGCAGATGGCGGATTCGATTCGTTCGGCACTGGCGATTCATGAGGGCGATGACCTCACACCAGCCGAACTATCGGCGGCGACGGCGAGAGCGCGCGGTTTCGATCTTCACCTGCAGACCGCGCTGCGGCGCCAGACGGATGGGCAGATCGATCTCGCCATTGAACTCCCGCCGACCATGCAGATCGCTGCGGCCGCGCCGCCCCCACAGAACCTGGACGAATCGGACGTCATGAGCGTCGGTAACGGCGTGTTGCCGCCCGCACTCCTCAGCAAAGTGGACCCGCAATACACCGAGCAGGCACGCGCCGCGAAATACGAGGGCTCGGTGCTTCTGGCTGTGGTGATCGGCCTCGACGGGCGGGCCACTGACATGAAGGTTGTCAAATCTCTCGGGATGGGGCTGGACGAAAAAGCTATTGAAGCCGTCCAGCAGTGGCAGTTCCGCCCCGGCACGAATGCAGGCGTTCCGGTGAAAGTCCGGGCGCAGATTGAAGTCAATTTCAAGCTTCTCTGAGGAGGAAGGCATGGACGCCACGCAGATCCTGGGGAACATTACGGCTTACGCGCTCCAGGTCGGATTGTTTGTCGGCATCGGGGCGGCGATTCCCGCGCTGGTGGGATTTCGCAACGGCAGAGCGCCCGGCGCGCGGCTGCTCTACTGGCAGGTGCTGCTCGTAGCCTGCATTGCGCTGCCGTGGCTCCGTCCCTGGCAAACGGAGGTGGTCACGGTCTCGCGGGAGGCTTTGGCGGCAGCCACCATTTCGTCCGGGCCCGCGGTTCCGGCTGGGGCTCGTTATGTGCTGCCCTCGCCCGCGGCGATCGCGTTGCTGATTCTCGCGGCCGGCGCCGCGCTGCGGGCTCTCTGGCTGCTGTTCGGATTTCTGAAGCTCGCGCGTCATCGCCGCCGCGGCATCGAACTGCCGCTGCCGCCCGAATGGAATGGAATGGCCGGCGGCGTCGCCGTCATGATCTCGGAAGAAGTGGAAGGCCCCGTCACATTCGGGTTTTTCCATCCCGTGGTTCTGCTGCCCGCGAGCTTTCGAGAAATGCCGAAAGCGATGCGCGATGCGATCCTCTCGCACGAGCTGCTGCACGTAGCCAGGCATGATTGGGTCTTCACGCTGGCGGAAGAATTCGTGCGCTGCGCGTTCTGGTTCCATCCCGCGATCTGGTGGACGCTGGGCGAAATCCAGTTGGCGCGCGAACAGACGGTCGACCAGGCGGTCATCCAGATGACGCAGGCGCGTGATCCCTACGTGGACACGCTGCTCGCGATGGCGGGCGCGGCGTCCATCGAACCGGATCTCGCTCCGGCGCCTTCGTTTCTGCGCCGCCGTCATCTGAAACAAAGAGTCATCGGATTAATTCAGGAGACCCCTATGTCGAAGACAAGAAAATTGTTTGCTCAAGCCTCGGCGATTGCCCTGATGGCAGCCGCATCGTGGTTCGTCACCGCCGCCATCCCGCTCCATGCGCAGTCGCAGACTGTCACCGATGGACCAGGCGTAACGGTTAACCTCGCCGGCGTGCAGATGCTGCATCGGCCGCCGATTTACTATCCCGGAAAAGCGTTCGCGGATGGGGTGGAAGGAACGGTTGTCGTCCAGGCGCACGTGGACGCGAAGGGCGAGGTGATCGACGATTCCATTCTCAGCGGGCCGGACGAATTGCGGAAAGACGTGCAACAGGCGATTCTGAGCTGGCATTTCGACGCCTCGACGGGCGGCGCGACTCGTGTTGTCAATATCACGTTCGCGAAGCCGGCGCAGCCCGCGGTGCCCGCAGTAGACATGCTCCCGATGCCTTCGACGTCGCCGGCGCCGCCGCCGGCGGCAGTGCGGTTCATGGCGCAATCTCAACTCGCGCCGCCTACTGCCGCCCCCAGTCCCAAAGTCAATCAGATCGTGGTCCGTGGATTGCCGGATGAGGCCGCCGACCGCCTGCGCACCGAATTGCCGGTGCACGTCGGTGACACTTACACGCCGGATCTTCGCCGGAAGACCCTCGACGTTGCGCATCAGTTCGATGAACATCTCCAGCTCGGCATGAGCGATACGGCCGGCGAAGCGACGTTGACGATTACCGCGCCATACGCGGCCGCAGCCGATGGGCCGGCGGCCGTTGCCGCCCAGAGGGTCGGCGCGAACGTGCAGGCTGCCAATCTGATCAGCGCGGAAAGACCCGTCTACCCGCCGCTCGCCAAAATGGCGCGCCAGCAGGGAACGGTTTCATTCGAAGCCACAATCGGGACGAACGGCGCTGTTGAAGATCTGAAGGTATTGCCCGGTGCCCCGCCGCTGCTGGTTCAGGCGGCCACGAATGCGGTGAAAACCTGGGTCTACCGGCCAACGCTGCTGAACGGCGTTCCGACGCGAGTGGTGACAACCGTCAGCGTCAATTTCTCCCTCAGCGACTCTCCCTTCCCCGCTGCTCAGTAAGTTTCTCCACTCCCGCGGTGCTCCGGCCCGATAAATTGGTCAGGAGCACCGCACTATGGAATCTCTTCTCTTCCGCATGTTTGAGCCTGGCGACGAAACCGCATTCCGCGAGCTCAATGAAGCCTGGATCCGGCAATACTTTGCGATTGAGGCTAAGGATCGGGAAGTGCTCGGCGATCCCCAACTGCACATTCTCGATCGCGGCGGCGAGATTGTGATGGCGGTTCTGGACGGAAAGCCCGTTGGGTGCTGTGCGCTGCTCGCCATGCCGGACAGCTGTTTCGAGATCGGCAAGATGGCGGTATCGGAGGAGTGGCGCGGGCGTGGGATCGGACGCGATCTGCTCGCATACGCCGTCCGGCGCGGGCGTGAGCGCGGTGCGAAACGGCTCTATCTCGAAACCAGCACAAAGCTGCCGAATGCGATTCACCTGTATGAATCGCAGGGTTTCCGGTATCTGCCGCAGGGACGCGTTCAGCCGTCGCCTTACACCAGATCGGATCTGTTTATGGAGATGTTCCTCGAATGATGATTCGCATGGTTGCAGCCGCGCTCGCAGCCGGCTCGCTCTTCGCGCAAGCCGGCTTTGAAGCGATTTCCATTCGTCCCGCTGATCCCGCCGCTCGGGGACAAACCATACACGGCGGACCGGGCAGTTCCGACGCCGGACTCGTCACGATGCGGAACATCGATCTGTTCGCTCTGGTGGCGATGGCATACGGTCTTCATCCGTATCAGCTCTCCGCTCCCGACTGGCTGAAATCCGCGCACTTCGATATTTCCGCCCGCGTGCCGCAGGGCATCGACGTCGATCAATATCGCGAGTTACTGCAGTCGATGCTGGCCGAACGGTTTCATCTGGCGGTTCATCACGAAAGCCGCGAGATGCGCATCTACGATCTCGTGGCCGCTAAAAGCGGCGCGAAGGTCAAGCCATCGCCCAACCCATCGGCTGCAGGCGACGGATTGCAGCCTCCAGCCCTGGCCGGCGGTCCGCCACCTGGATATCACGGACCGGTTGCCCTCCGGTTTCCCGCCCTCTCCATGCCCCGTTTTGCGGACTATCTCTCGGGATTTCTGGACGCTCCCGTCAACGACGCCACCGGTCTCCCGGGCGATTACGAAATCCGCCTTCAAATGCTCCCCGGCGCCACTCCGTCCGAGAGCGCGGCGGACAATGCACCACAAACCGTTTTTGACGCTCTGCCCGAGCAACTCGGCCTTCTCCTCGTCGCGAGAAGAGCTCAGGTGGATGTAGTAGTCGTTGATGGCATGGACAAATCGCCGACAGAAAATTGACTAGTGCCCGAAACTCACACCGATTCCGGTCGTGTAGATGATATCGTTCGCGCGCGCGGAATCGACCGGGGCGCTCAGATAATGATCGCTGAACGTCAGATTCCAGTCCAGCCACTTTCGCAGTTTCGTATCGGCTGAGAGATCGAAATTCATGCGATATTCGCCGCTGTTCGAAAGACCGTCGAATATCCGGAAGCTGTGAACGATGCTCGTCGAATGATTCACCTTGAACGTAAAATCATCGCCGAAGTAGCCTTCGGAGTTGATCCTTGTTAAAGCCGCCGTGTCGGCAGTCGCCGAAAACCGGTCGCGGTCATAATCGACGCCGGCCTGCAGCGCCAGCACGCCGCGTCCGCTCTTCCATGTGCGATAGCCAACACCGCCGCCGATTACGAATCGCAGATCGAGACTCTGAAACCGGTCGGTTTCCCAGTCGTTAAAGGCATTCAATTCGAAGCGCGATCCGGTGTGCCGGTCGTACTTCCAGCCGCCGCGAATCGAACTCGCCGTGTCGGCATTCACGCCATTGACGGTCGCCGAAGATTTCACGCTGTTGAAGTAGATGGAGGTGGTGTCGGTGTGGGTATTGCGCGAGGCCGTCACGCCCGT
>DASZVV010000194.1:0-7378 GCA_035546955.1 Bryobacteraceae bacterium | reverse complement strand
TCGCCGCGCGGCGATTTCGATCCCCCCATCATCGAAGCCGAAATCTCGGAAAATCGCGATGAAGGAAAATCCTTCGGCGTCATCATCGCGTTCCGTGACATCACCGAGCGCCGTAAAGCCGAACGCCGCGACCGTCAGATCCAGAAGATGAACGCCCTCACCCTGATGGCGACCGGGCTCGGCCGCGAACTCGCCGAATCGCAGAGCCGGATGGATGAATCGATCAAATTCCTGATCGAGAACACGCAGGGCGAAACCGCGCGCCTGCTTTGGGATGTCTACGAACACTCGCTCCAGCAGCAAACCATCGTGCAGCAGTTGATCTCACTCGGCCGCACGGATGCCGGCCGCGCCGTGCCCATCGATCTCAACGCCGTCCTCACCGGTCTTCGCGAGCCCATCCGCAAAGCCCTCGGTGTTCACCGCACCGCAGCGTTCCATCTGCACCCCGGCATCTCGCTGATCCTCGCCGATCCCGCGCTTCTCCGCGAAAATATTCTTCGTCTGATCGTCGATTGCCGCCACGCCACTGCAAAGGGCGCCTCCATTGAAATCTCCACGACGCCGCACAAATCCGGCGTCCAACTGGTGATTCGTGACGATCGCAAGGTGGGCAGCGCCACAAAAGAGCGCGTCTTCGATCCCTACTACCAATCCTCACCCGGCAAACGCAATCCCGGATTCACGCTCGCGCTCGTCTGCCAGTTCGTCGCGCTCGCGGGAGGAACCATCGAAGTCGAAACCATTGAGAATGAGGGTTCTGCCTATATCGTCCGTTTTCCGGCGGCAACGGGAATTCTCGCGCCGCCGGAGACTCGCGATATGGAACTCGCCGCCGTTAACGGATATTGATCTTCAGCTGTGCGTCCGAATGGGAATGCCGCCAGTCCCAGTAATTCTGTTGATCCCGGGCGTTCAGCTTATCGAACTCCACTTCTTTCCGATGGTGGTCCTTTTCCCAGATCCGGTAAGCCTGATCCTCGTGAGCATTCCACTCGTGATCGTCGTTGTGTTTCTTGTCGTGATAGCGATGATCCTGCGCAAACGAAACCGACGGCGTCGTCAGACACAATCCTGTCGTCAGAATAAGACCAGCGAGCGAAGCATTGAGAAAACGTTTCATGGCAAACTCCTCCTTCGTCAATAAGCGAAGCAATTCGTCGGCCATTCCTGTGGAATCAGTGGGCCCGGGTCATCCCGCCGCCTTCTTCACCAGCGCCCCAATCCGCTTCTCCTCCGCCGCCCCCAGTTCCATCACCGCGAACGCGCTCGCCCACATCCTGCCCTCATCCAGCTTCGCCTGATCGCTGAATCCGAGCGTGCAGTATCTGGTCTTGAACTTCTGCGAGCTCTGAAAAAAACACACCACCTTCCCGTCCTTCGCATAAGCCGGCATCCCGTACCAGGTCCGCACCGTCAGCTCCGGCGCGCTCGCTTTCACAATCGCGTGGATCCGCTCCGCCATCCGCCGGTCCGGCTCCGCCATCGCGGCAATCTTCGCCACTACCTCGCTTTCCCCATCCGTCCGCGCCCCGCCGCGCTTCTCCTGAACGTACTCCTTCATCGCCGCCCGTTCTTCATCTGTAAACTTTGCAGTTTTCATCGCTGCTTCCTCTCGAAACGCCCCGAACCGTTCACTTTAAAATCCGCACTCCGCCAGCGAATTGACCAGTACCGCGCCCGATGTCAGCCCCGTGTCCTTGTGTGAAACCAGATCGTAAACCGCAAGTTGCGACGTCCACACCTCGTGCGGACTCCCGGCCGCAAGCGGCGTTGTCGCGTAGGGACGCAGATAAAGAATGCGGTCGTCTCCCATCCACAGCAGCCGCCGCGCAGTCAGTTCGGGTTCCCACGTCCCGGCCCCGGCATTCAGCAGCAGATAATCGTTCTGCGGATCTCCCGCCCCGCCATTCTCCCCGTAAAGCCCGGCCAGCAGCCGCCTGCCGTGTGGCGACCACACAATATCCTGTGACGGTGCGTCGCGCCGCGGCAATTCAATTTGCTCGATTTCCACCCCGTTCGCCGCATCCAGAATCGCGAGCCCCTCGTCAAAAAACGCGGCAATCCGCGCCCCGTCCGGCGACCACGCCGGCAGAGCATATTGCCCCAGTTCAATTCGCGAGCGTCCCGTCTCGGCGTCAACCGTAAACAGCCGGGCATTCTGGCTCTGGCCGTCCTTGTCGTACGATTGCGCGATGACCAGCGCCACCCGGTGACCGCCCGGCGAGACCTCCGCGTCATCCACGTTGTCAATGCTCCACGGATTCCGGCCAAGACTGCGCAGTTCCGTGCCCGCGCGGACGAGCAGTTCATTGTCCAGGTTGATCCCGCTGAGGTCCACGGCGCTATCCCCCGGCGTGCGCCAGATCAGCCGTTCCTCGCCTGTCTTTCGGTCATATGACCAGACTTCGCGCTCGTTCGGACGCTCACCGTAGGAATTCCGCGATCGCTCGATATCCGGGTCGGAGACGAAATAAATCACCCTGCCGTCGCGCGAGCAGACCGGTTCAGAATGATCGCGCGCCGAATGCGTGAGCTGCCGGAAATTCAGCCCGCCCGCATCCGCCATCCAGATTTGCGCGAACGTCCGGCCGTGTTCCGCGTAATCCCGCCGGCTCAGCACCACCTGCGCATCCACGGAACCCGCCGCCACAACCAGAACCCAGCAGGCAAGCAGCGCATTCATTTGCACCAAATGACGGTGCACGCAAGCCGGCAGTTACACGCTGTTCGGAATTGCTGCAATACTTCCCTTATGCTCACCATCCGGCCGGCGGAACCGGTTGACCAGACCGCGATCTGGTCCATTCTCGAGCCGGTCATCCGCGCCGGCGAAACCGATGCGTTGCCGCGCGAGATGTCCCGCGCCGACGCCCTTGCATACTGGCTCGATGGCAACGAAGTATTCGTCGCCGATTCCGGCGGCGAAATCATCGGGACCTACTATCTCCGCCCCAACCACCTCGGCGGCGGCTCCCACGTCGCCAACTGCGGCTACATGACCGCCCCCGCCGCCGCGGGCAAGGGCGTCGCCAGCACAATGTGCTCGCATTCGATCAAACACGCGAGGAGGCGCGGTTTCCGCGCCATGCAGTTCAACTTTGTCGTGAGCACGAACGACCGCGCGGTCCGCCTCTGGCAGCGCTTCAATTTTGATATCGTCGGGCGCCTGCCCGGCGCGTTCCTGCACCCGGCGCAGGGCTATGTGGATGCCTGCGTGATGTACCGCAAGCTGTAACAGTGGGGCAGACGGCATTCTGCCGCGCGATTGTCAATCGCGCTGGACTGGCCTGTTCGGAGATCGGGCTACGATTCGCCCGATCGCGTCACTTTGCTTTCTGATCTAAAGCCGCTTCCAGCGGTCTGCCAGAGCAGCCAGCTTGTCGTCCATCGTCGGCTTTCCTTGTGCAGCTGGCTTTGGGGCTTTTGGCTGTGCGCCTCGCTCAGTCTTCGTTTTCATCGAGAGCGCGATACGTTTCGTTTTCGCATCTGCGCTCAGCACGTGGACCTGAACGATTTGCCCGACCTTCACAACATCGCTCGGTTCCTTGATATAGCGGTTCGCAAGTTCGCTGATATGAACCAGCCCGTCCTGGTGGACCCCCACATCCACGAACGCGCCGAACTTAGTCACGTTGGTAACGACGCCTTCGAGAGTCATGCCGGCCTGCAGATCGGCGATCTCCTTCACGTTTTCCTTGAAAGCGGGAGCTACAAACTTTTCTCGCGGATCGCGTCCCGGTTTGCGCAATTCCTGGAGAATATCGTTCAGCGTGTAGACGCCCGCGGCGAAGCTGGTCTTATCCACTTTGTCGAGCAGCGAGGGCTGTTCCATCAACTGCGTCACCGGCACGTTCAGACTCTGTGCGATCTGCTCAACCACCGGATAGGACTCCGGGTGGACAGCGCTTCGGTCGAGAGGCTGTTCGCCATCGCGGATACGCAGAAAGCCGGCGGCCTGCTCAAAGGTTTTGGGGCCAATGCCGGGCACGGCGTTGAGCTGCAGCCGGGAGCGGAAGCGGCCGTGATCATTGCGATACTCCACGATCTTCAGCGCAGTGCGTTCGTTGATGCCCGCAACGTAGCGCAGGAGCGCCCATGAGGCTGTGTTGAGGTCGACGCCCACCCGATTTACGCAGCTTTCAATCACCACCTGAAGCGACTTTCCCAAATGATTTTGATCAACATCATGCTGGTACTGGCCCACACCGATTGACTTCGGATCGAGCTTGACCAGTTCGGCGAGGGGGTCCTGCAGGCGTCTCGCAATCGAAATGGCGCCTCGGACGGTGAGGTCAAGATCGGGGAACTCCTGCCGGGCGATGTCCGAAGCGGAATAAATCGATGCGCCCGATTCATTCACCGTCACGCTGAACACGGAGGTGAGGCCTTCCTTGCGGAAGAATTCGCGGACGAAGCTGTCGGTTTCGCGCGAGGCGGTGCCGTTGCCGATCGCGATCGCGCGGACGTTGTGCCTCTGGATCAGTGATTTCAGCGTGCGTTCGGCGCCCGCGATGTCGTTCTTCGGCTGGAAGGGATAAATGACGTCATGACCCAGGAATTTGCCCGTGTCGTCCACGACGGCGATCTTGCAGCCGGTCCGAATGCCGGGATCAATTCCGAGGACGGCCAGCTGCCCGGCCGGCGGAGCGAGCAACAGATTCTGAAGATTATCGCGGAAAACGGCGATGGCCTCGGCATCGGCGCGCTGCTTCAACTCCATGCGGATTTCGGAGGCAATCGAAATGTTCAGCAGGCGCTTCCAGGCGTCCTCGGCCGCAAGATCCAGTTGCGGGGTCCAGTCACCCGGCTGCTTGTGGATTTTGCCTTTGATGAGGCTCGGCGCGCGCGCCGGCTCCAGTTCGATCACGAAGTAAAGAACAGAGGAGGCTTCGCCGCGGCGGATGGCGAGCATGCGGTGCGAAGGAATCTGTTTGACGGGCTCGCGGTAGTCGTAATACATCGTGAACTTCTGCTCTTCATCGACAGCATCCATGGCCTTCTTGCTGACGATCACGCCTTCGTCAAACATCACGCGGCGCAGCAGCCCGCGGATGTCGGCGTCGTCACTGATCATCTCCGCAATGATGTGGCGCGCGCCTTCGAGCGATTCGGCCACGCTGGCGACGCCTTTTTCGGCGTCGACAAATGTTGCGGCGAAGACATCGAGCGGAGTGCCCGTCGGTTCCTGATTCCAGAGATAGAGGGCAAGAGGTTCGAGGCCTTTTTCGCGCGCGATCATGGCCTTGGTTCGCCGCTTCGGCTTGTACGGAAGGTAGAGGTCTTCGAGTTCGCTCTTATCGAGCGTCTGTTCGATGCGGTCTTTCAGCGCATCGGTGAGTTTGCCCTGTTCCTGGATGGACGCGAGGATGGTCTGTTTGCGGGAAACGAGTTCGCGAAAGTAGGCGAGCTTCTCTTCAATGGCGCGGATCTGAACTTCGTCAAGATTGCCTGTGGCCTCCTTGCGGTAACGAGCGATGAACGGAACGGTGGAGCCCTCGTCGAGCAGTTCGGCGGTGGCGATGAGGCCCTTCATGGGGACCTGAAGCAGTGCGGCGATGTGTAAAAAAAGTTCGGGAGAAAGGGATGGTTGATCTGACATTATGAAGAACGGATTTCAGTGTAGCGTGCTCTGGATTTGCCCCCGCCGTGTCCTGCGCAACCGGACACGCGACCTTCAGTCGCGCTACTCCGAAGCTGGACTGGTCATCTGAAATCCCCCGGCGGAAATTCCCCAACATTGTCCTTGCTTTCATTCATTCCGGTGCCGCCACGTACGAACAACTACTGTCCATCGGAAAAACCGACGAACGTGAGCTTGGAATGACTAGCGGCGAGACCTCAACCGATGAGGCCGTCATACTCCGCATGGGTGCCGATCCAGAACCAGAGCACCCCATCCGGAATTTCAACGCCGATCGCCCGGTAGTGCAGCCCAACCCGAACGGACCAAAATCTGCCCGCTTTCTTGAAATGAAGGGATGGATGCCGCGGATCGCGCAGAAGAAGAGCGAAAGTCCGGTCGGCAAGTTCTCGAACGAGAGCGGGTAGCGCGTTATAACAATTCCAGAAAGCGGGCGATGCGCGGTGGGTCAAAACTTCGTTGACCGGCCGGAGGCATGATCCTCCAGTGCCTTCTCCGCCAGCGCATCGAGTTTTCCGTTTATCGCATCCGCATCCATCTGCCGATCCCAGACGGTCGCGTCAAACTCCGCGAACCAGCGGCGAAACGCCGCCAGATCCGTCGGGCAAAGTTCGGCGATTTCACCCTCGATCTTTTCCACTGGACTCATCGGAAACCTGTCCCACTATAGCAATCGGGAACCAGATTGAGAGGGTCGATCACTTCGATGAGGCGCCAGCAGCACACCGATGCTGTCCCCTGAATTGCGTCCCCGCGCAATACTCCAGAAGTTGTAGAAGTTGTCCATAATAGACAATATGAGCGGCGAACGCCCGAACATCGAGCACGTAACGGCGATCTTGCGATCGCACGCGCAGGAATTGAATTCTGCCGGTATCCTTCATCTCGCTCTGCATGGCTCAGTTGCGCGCGGACAAGCCACCGCGACTTCAGACGTGGACCTCATTGCCGAATTCGATCGAACGAAGGGCCTGAGTTTGTTCGATCTCGTCGGTCTGCAGCTTCGTCTCTCCGGTATATTGGACGCTCCGGCAGATCTCGCCGACCGCCGTTTTCTCAAGGATGAAGTGAAAAGCCGCGCGGCGCAGCACGCTGTAGTCGTTTTCTAAGACAGCCGCGATCGCGCTTTGTGATATTACAGGTGAAACGCCTTACCAGATTGTCCCCACCTGCGATAAACGGATCTTTCGGTCGCGGCTGATCAGCGGAAGACGGACTGCCAGCGCCGTGACGGCGACAATCCTGTCGGGTAGGTCCGGCACTTCGGTTCGCTGGACTCATTGCAGGGCCTCCGCCACGACCCGGTCGAGCGGAACGAGTGTGCACGGGCCGGTGGGATCGTCCAATGCTTCGATCGTTTTCACGAGCGGCCGAGGGCAACCTGCCCTTCTCCCTAAGAATAGGTCAGTTCAACCAGACAGATCGACGGAATATGGATCAAGTCGCCGCTCGCGGTCGCCGTTGTGAGCGCCTCACCGCCGCCAATGACAGCCGGGAATCGCCTGACAGGTACCAGACTATCGTGTGGGTTGCAGCAACGACACCCGGCATCAGATGTCGTCCCGGGGAAAGCCCCGCCACATCTCCCGCTGGTGAGTTCGCTACTCTAATTTGGCCCACTTTGAGCTTTTAATTTGGCCCCCCTGGAGAACCCCGGATGACAAGATTCCGGGATGGACAGGAGGCACAAAGTGGAGTTATTCGAAGAGATCCGGCGCGACTATGCGGCCGGAG
>DASZVV010000193.1:0-38940 GCA_035546955.1 Bryobacteraceae bacterium | reverse complement strand
GAGTTGCGGGGGGGCAGATGCTGAGCTGGACGTACCGGTGTGAGCGGAGACTCCGGCGGATTTCGACCGGGCTTTTGCGAAGGTTTCGGTAGCTTTTGCCTTGCCGGCCGCCGAGACCCGGATATTATTGCGGACGGCCGTGGCGCCGGAAGCCTTCGCCATGCGAGTCATGACGCCCTTGTGCTGGGGTATGTCGGTGACGCCTCCAATGGTGGCGACCCCGCCGGAAACCGAAACCGTAAAATGCTCGGGCGCCAGCCTGGATTTCGCGAGTTTTGCCTGGATATTTTTCTCAATTTCCAGAGCGGACCCGGCGTGCGACGCGGATTTCGCAACGGCCTTCTGTGCGCCAGCCGGGCTCGCCGGTGAGGCAATGAAAACCGCCGCCAGAAAAATCAATATATAAACGAGGGCATTTCGCACATTGACAGGCTACACCTTACGCCGCCGGGGCGGGGGATTTTATGAGGATTCCGGCTGAATACGGGGAAAATCGATTCGCAAATGTTCCAGGTTGGAACGAGAACGCGGTGGCGCAACGATTTTCGCGAGCGTCGCGTCAGGCGGGAACAACCGTCTGGCGGGCGTGACTCAGATGGATCGATTCGGCGCGATCGAGGTGTTCAATCATATTGCGCCGGGCGGCTTCGGGATCGCCGGCGCGAATGGCCTGGAGGATGCCCGCGTGGGAGCTGATCGCATTCGAGTAATCGTGGATTGACCAGCTCACCGCGAAGTTGTCGGTCATGATGCGGTGGAGGGGAACGAACATGCGGAGGCAAACGCGGTTGCCCGCCATTTCCCAGATAATACGGTGAAACCGCTGATCGCAGGCGGCCACGTCCGCGAGAGACCCGGATTCGAAGTGCCGCTTCATGTCGCTCACGGATTCCTCGAGCTGGAGGAGTTCATCTTCCGTATGACGTTTCGCAGCGCGGGCGGCGAGTTCCGGCTCAAAGATGCGCCGCGCTTCGTAGAGCTCGCTGAAGGTGATGCCGTCGACGAGGAGCAGGAAGTCGAGCGGGGCGCTCAGAGTGGTTGAGGCGTCCTGCGTGAGGTAGGTTCCGTCGCCCACGCGCTGGCGAACCACACCCATGACTTCGAGAGCTTTGAGGGCCTGACGAACGGAGGCGCGATTGACGTTGAAGCGCTTCGCCAGATCGCGCTCCGGCGGAAGCTTGGCGCCGTGGTGGAGGTCGCCATCCATGATCATCTGTTTCAGCCCAGCCACAAGCGTTGTGGTGAGGTCCCGATTAATTGCCGGAGGCATCAAAGTTACTGTCCGTGAGCCAGTTTAGCAAAACAAGTGAGGGGAGACCGCAGGCCCGGCGGACCGCGTCCCGCGCGGGCGAGTTGCGCGCAGCCTGAAGTACTGGTACCGAATGGCTATTTTTGCGCTCGCGATGGCCCATCTCAACGGGGGTTTGGAGTACTTTACTGGTAGAGTTAAATAGGGTTGCTCTCAGCGCACGGTGCGCGGATTTGCGATCGCGTTTGTAGAGGAGTTGTTGAAAAAATTGAAGTTATTGCTGGTTTTGGCGCTTGGGACCATGTCCGCGCCGCTACTTGTTAGTAATGTAACCTACATTTGTCAACAGAGTGATCCTTCTAACAATATAGTAGGGATCAGTTCAAGCCTGTGTCAGACGCTGAACACGACGGTTGCGAACCAGTACGGGCTGGTTTTCAGCAACGTCAACGCGAGTATCTATATTCAGTACGGCGGAATCGGGTCGGCGGTTGGGGAAAACACGCAGTACTACAACACGGTTACCTATTCCAGCTACTTAGCCGCTCTGCAAGGCGCTTCCAGCGGCGCGGCAGACAGCACCGCGCTCAGCAATCTCTCCGGTTCGAACCCCTATGGGAGCGGCCTTGGAGTTGCCGTGACGAGCGCGCTGGATTCGGCTCTGGGGCTTACCGGGGCGCACGGAATCTGCATCAACTCGACGGGTGCCTGCACGGGCACACAAAACCCGCTGGATATGAGCATGGGCAGCTGCGCGATCGGGAGCGCGAACTGCTACAACGACATCATCACGATCTCGAATTCCTCCCCGTTCTACTATGACTCGGGAAATTATTCTTCGGGCGAATACGATTTCTTCACCGTGGTGGAGCACGAAACGGATGAGGCGCTGGGCACTGCCTCCTGTCTGCTGAACGGAACGAACACCCTTGGCGCAGGATGCGGTAACGGGATTTGGGGAATCAGCCCGACGGATCTTTTCCGCTACATTGCGCCGGGCCTGGCGGGGTTCACCGTGACCGGTACCGGCGGCAGTAACCTTGCGGTGACACTTGGCCAGGGAGAGTACAGTTCTCCCGACCTGGGACCCGATACGCAAGGCGCATACTTTTCGATTGATGGCGGAAATACGGCGCTGGCCGATTTTTACAATTCCACGAACGGGCCGGATTACGGCGATCTCGCGACCATCTGCAAACACGTACAGGATGCGATCGGCTGCTCGCAGGCAGGCGGAATCAATATCCTCAACGACGGCGGGACGGAACTGGCAATGCTCGACGCGGTGGGGTATACGCTGACGGCTCAGGGGCAGTCGCTATCCGCGGCTTACGTTGACACCCCCGAGCCTTCCACGGTCGCGATGCTGGTGCTTGGTGTGGGCGGCTTCCGTCTGTTGCGGCGCCGCCGGGTGCGGCAGGCGTGATTCCGAGAGTTTCACTCTAATCCAGAACAGCTTCGATGAGGGCGGGGCCGGGTTCGCGCATGGCGGCGCGAAATTCGCGGATGAATTCGTCCGCGGTCGCGGCGCGCGCGGCGCGGACGCCGAGTCCTTCCGAGAGTTTCACCCAGTCCGGCGCGGGCCCGGAAAGATCGAGCATGCGATCGGCGAGCGGACCGACGGGGCCGGACCCGGTGCGCTTCATCTCGATATCCAGAATGCGATAGCGGCGATTGGCAAGGATGACGGTGGTGACGTCGAGTTTTTCGCGCGCCATGGTCCAGAGTGCCTGGAGAGTGTACATGGCACTGCCGTCGGCTTCGAGTGCGATGACCTTGCGGGTGGGGCAGGCGACGGCGGCGCCGAGGGCGGCGGGGAGTCCCTGTCCGATGGAGCCGCCGGTGACGGGAAGATAGTCGTGCGCGGGCGCCGCGGCGAGGTGAGGCCAGATGCGCTCGTTCGAAGAAACGGATTCGTCGCTGAAGATGGCGTGTTCGGGGACGAGCGCGGCGACGGCGCGGCCGATGGCGTCCGCTGTGAGACGTTCGCCGGCGGGGAGCGGGGAACGATCCGGGTTCGCGGTCTCGATGGAGTGGAGCGCACCGAGTTCATCGGCAACGGCTTCGAGAGCGGCGAGCCCGTCTTCGCCTTCGGCGGCCAGGACATCGAGCGAGCATTCTGGCGGCGCGAGAGTGGAGCGCAGGCCAGGGTATCCGAAAAAAGAGATCGGCGGTTTGGATTCGACGAGAATCAGATGCGCGAGATTACCGAGGAGCGACTGCGCGGCTTCGGGGAAGTAGGGGATGCGGGTAGCGGGGGCGACACCGAGGCCGCGGGCCATGCGTCCGGAGTTGCGGTTGGCGTAGATGGATGCGCCGGTGGCGGCGGCGATCCGCGCGGCTGCATGGAGTGCGGGCGCGGTCAGCGAGTGGCCTCCGAGGAGAATGCCGGCTGGCCGGCCGGAGCGCAGCGTGTTCGCGATCGCGAGGATTTGTTCGCGCGGCGGAACGGCGAGTTTGCGAGGCGGGAGCGCGTGGCCGGGCTCGCCGACTTCGCTCCAGGAGAAATCGGCGGGGATGATGAGGGTGGCGACCTGGCCGGGCGGTCCGATGGCGGCGTCGATCGCAACTGCTGCGGTTTCGCCCATGGCGGTTGCGCTCGCGAGAGTGCGGACCCAGCCGGAGACGGGGTGGGCGAAGGCTTCGATATCGGCAGTGAGCGGGGCGTCATGACCGAGGTGCTGGGTGGAGTGTTCGCCGACGATGTTGACGATGGGGGAGCGGGCTTTGCGCGCGTTGTGGAAGTTGGCGAGGGCGTTGCCGAGTCCGGGGCCGAGATGGAGGAGCGTGGAGGCGGGTTTGCCGGTCATGCGTGCGTAACCATCGGCCGCGCCGGAGCAGACGCCTTCGAAGAGGCACAGGATGCCGCGCATGGCGGGGATGCGGTCAAGGGCGGAGACGAACTGCATCTCAGAGGTGCCGGGGTTCATGAAGGAGATGTCGATCTGGTTGGCGAGGAGAGTGCGTAGGAGGGATTCGGCGCCGGTCATAGTTGGGGGGTGAACCTCTCATCTGAGCATATGTGCACGGCTGGATGGGTGCGGGAACCTGCGGCGCTACTCTGATCAGGTGCTCTTTCAGCAAGCCGATTACGATCTACGGTGCGAATGGGGACTGCAGGGGCTGCTTCATCTTTCGCCAATCAGCAGTGCCGTGGTGATCGTGGACGTCTTGTCGTTCTCGACCGCTGTTGATATCGCAATTGCAAACGGCGCGGCTGTTATCCCGTATCGCTGGAGAGATGAATCCGCTGCTCCGTTTGCGAAGGAGAAGTCCGCTCAACTTGCCTGTGAGCGCCGGAGTCAGGGCTCGTACTCTTTATCCCCGGCCTCGCTTCAATCGATCGCCTGCGGTACGGTGCTGGTTCTGCCCTCGCCCAACGGGAGTACGCTGAGTCTCAGCGCGAACGTTCCGACGTTCGCTGCGTGCCTGCGGAATGCAGAGGCGGTGGCGTCGTACCTCGGGAGATTTGGGGATGTGGCTGTCATCCCGGCCGGAGAGCGCTGGGGTGACGACTCTCTACGTCCGTGCCTGGAAGACTGGATTGGAGCCGGTGCAGTGTTGTCGCTGCTCAGGGGCCGACGATCTCCGGAGGCCGATCTGGCGGTTGCGGTGTTTGAGCGCTGCCGCGCTGATCTGAACGGTGCGCTTTCGTTCTGCGAGTCCGGGAGGAAATTGATTGAGCGCGGGTTCGCCCGCGACATTGAACTCGCGGCAGAATATGGCGCGAGCGCAGCCGTGCCGATGCTTGAGGCCGACAGGTTCGTTAACGCGGCGAGAGGGCGGGATGACGAGAGCATCGCGCCGGCATCTGTACGCGCTTAGCTGTTCGAGCCGGTAACACCAGCACCGGACAACGTATTGACAATGATGTTCAGCGGATTCAGCGAGTCGGTCTGGTTCGATCCATTCGACTGCAGGGCCGCGAGCAATTGACTCAGCGTCTGGCTTGAGCCGCTTATGTTCGAGGTGCTGCTGGTGCTGCTGTCCGCGTCCGACGAGCCGCCCGCATGGTGATGGTGGTGATGGCCGCCACCGCCGACCGCATGCGCCAGATCCTGTACGTTGGGGAGCTGTCCGCTTGTAGAAGCAGTCTGGAAATCATTTGAAAGCTGGGTGAGCTGGCTCGCGGCGGCGGTATTTCCATCTGAGCTTGCCGTCTGCGCGGCATTCTGCAGATTGGCCGCGATCTGCGAGGTGACCTGCGCATACTCCGTGGGGCTCGACTGCTGCAACTGCTGGAGCGTCTTCAGCACGCCGCCAAGGGGAGAGAGTTCGCTGCTGTCCGATTGCGGAGCTCCAGTCACGGACTGGAGCCCGGTGAGAGGGTTGCCGGATTGATTGTTATTGCTCGGGTTTAACGCCTGGTTTTCGAGCAGGTAACTGAGATTGGATGCGAGATTGTTAATTGAAGAGGTGCTGCTCATGATCTGCTCATCGGCATTTCCGGCGCCATTTCGAGAAATCGCAAGTTGTTGAAACAACAAGCGAAATACGTATTTATTCCATAAGTTTCCGGCGCCGGGCTGTCAAATTCCGGGCGGGTGTCAAGATTCTGCCAGATGCAGATTCGGGCAGGGACAGGAGTTAATTGAGGAGTTGATAGCCGGGGACTTTTTCGGTAGTGGACCTGGCGGAAGCCAGGCCGCCGGGCAGAAGCTCCGCCCCACAAGGTCCAGGTTGTTAGGCTGGAAGACATGGCAGATGAAGACGTGCAGGCAGAACTGGCCCGGTTGCGGGCGGAGAATGAGGCGCTGAAGCAAAAGCGCGGAGGATCGACCTCGATGAAGGTCAGCGAGAAGGGCGCGGTCTCGGTCTATGGGCTGGGGCGGTTTCCGGTGACCTTGTATCAGGAGCAGTGGCAGAAGCTGCTGGGGATGGCGGACGACATCAAGACCTTCATCGAAGAGAACAAAGACAAGCTGAAGGTTAAGGAATAGCTTCAACGGCGAGCCGGACGGAGGTCAGTTCACCGACCAGAGTTCCAGCCCACCGGTAGATGTTGTGTTCGCGAATCTGGGACCGCATGCGGGACATGCGGTCCCGTTTTTGTTGGGGCGACATTTCGAGGGCGCGGCGGATGGTGTCGGCCACTTCAGCGGCGTCATAAGGATTGACCACCAGCGCTTCGGTGAGCTCGTGGGCAGCGCCGGCGAAGTGACTGAGAATGAGAACGCCCTGTTCATCGGAACGCGAAGCCACGTATTCCTTCGCGACCAGGTTCATGCCGTCGTGCAGTGACGTGACCATGCAGAGATCGGCCGCCCGATACCACTGCTGAATCTCATCGTGATTGCGGTGGTGCGCGTCGAGAATGATGGGCTTCCAGGAAGCGGTCTGGAAGCGGCGATTGATGCGGTCGGCCTCGCGGATGATCTCGTCCATCACTTCCTGATAACGCGGAATGTCGCCCCGAGTGGGCGCGGCGATCTGGAGGAACGTGAAATGGCCGCGGTATTTCGGATTGATTTCCAGAAAAATCTCGATCGCACGGAAGCGTTCGGGAATGCCCTTGGTGTAATCGGCGCGATCGACGCCGAGACCGAGCATGGCGCCTTCGATACCGAGCTCGCGCAGCAGCCGGAGCCGCGAGGCGAAGGCGGGCTCTTCGGGCGGCGGCGTTTCCATGAACGAGATGCTGATGGGGAACGGATGGACGAGCGTGGTGTGGCCGCGGCGATCGACGGCGAAGCGCTCGTGGTCGATGCGGGATTCGAGAGCCTGATCGACGGTGGCGAGAAAGTTGTTGCAGTGCGCCTGAAGATGGAAGCCGATGAGATCGGCGCCGAGCAGGCCGTCGAGAACTTCCTTCTGCCAGGGGCATATCGAAAAAGCTTCGGGATTCGGCCAGGGGATGTGCCAGAAGATGGCGACGCGCGCATCAGGCCGCGCGTCTTTAATCATGGCTGGTACGAGGGCAAAGTGGTAGTCCTGCACAAGGACGACGGGGCTTTCTTCGTGGCGCGCCTCTTCGAGAAGAGCGTCGGCGAAGCGGCGATTGATGAGGCGATAGAGCTCCCAGTCCGAAGCGTTGAACATCGGCCGTGTGTGGGCGATGTGGCAGAGGGGCCAGAGGCCCTGATTGGCAACGCTGAGATAGTAACCGGCTTCTTCTTCGGCTGAGACCCAGACGCGGCGCAGTGTGTAGGCGGGATGATCGGGCGGGACGAGGAGGCGGCCGTCTTCGTCGGCCGTCTCACGATCGGCGTTGCCGGTGCCCTGGGCGATCCAGGTTCCTTCGCAGGCGCGGAGCACGGATTCGAGGGCGGTGACGAGACCGCTGGCGGGAACTTCCCAGTAGATGTTACCGGCAGCATCCCGCGTGTGGACGTAAGGCTCGCGATTGGAGATGGCGAAGAGCCGGCTGCCTTCGAGGCGGTGGCGCACGAACGCGCGCAGGCGTTCGGGGGTCCAGAGAGAATCGGAAGTATCGCGGAGGCGCGCTTCTTCCTCGGCCGCGGCGCGCGCCGTGGCGAGGCTGGAGGCGAGACGCCGGGCTTCGCGCTTCACCGGGCGGAAGGCTTCCTCTTCCGGAAGATCAAGGTTCGGCGGGGGCGCGCCTTTGTGCGATTCGCGCAGCCATTCGGCGAGGCGGTTCATGGGGCGATGGAGGCTCCAGCGGAGGATCGCCATAGTGACGAGAACGATGAGCAGCGTCTGAAGAAGGACGCCGGCGAGGGAGCGGCGCCAGAGATCGGATTCGCGCGCTTCGATATAAGCGGCGTCATCGAAAAGCGCGAGAGCGCCGGGCTGGCCTGTATTCAGGTTGAACGGAACAGCGTAGACATGAAGCAGACGATCACCGACGTGGATCAGGGCGCCCGCGCTCTGCGCAAGACGCGCGGCGTCACGTGCGGCTTTGGGGATGGTGAGTTTCCAGTTGGCGATTTGTCCGGCTTCCACGAGCGGGCGGCCGGAAGCATCGTAGACGGCGGCCCCGACGAGGTTGTCATGACGGCAGAGGCGGTCGAGCACACTGTGAAGTTCGGCCCAGGATTGCGTTTCGGTGAGGCGGGCGGCTTCGGCTTCAACGTTTTCAGCGAGTACGCGGGCGCGGTTATCGAGTTCCTGACGGAGCCCACGCGTCTGCATGCGTTCCTGATAGAACGCCAGGGCGAGCGAGACAAGGGTGACGCCCGCGATGAGCGACAGGGTGAGCCTGACGGTGAGGCGCATGGTTCGGCCCCGCGCGGGCCTTATTGCTGTGAGCAAACCGCATACCAACTACAGGCTTCGAATGCAGCGGCGGCGGGTCTGGTACAGGGATTGCATCGAGGGACGTGTGACATGACCTGCACGTCATTTCTGAGCCAGGATTTCGCGGGGGTACATCAGCAGATTGCGCGCGCGCGGGCACTGGTTCTTTTTCTGGATTTCGATGGAACACTGGCGCCGATCCGCGACTATGCGGATGAGGTGGAACTGGCGCCGGAGGTGCGCGCGACGCTGACGTTACTGGCTCAGCGCGCGGACACACTGGTAGCGCTGGTCAGCGGGCGCGAGATGTGGGATTTGCGGCGCCGCGTGGGGGTACCGGGGATTGTGTATGCAGGCGAACACGGGATGGAGATCCGCGGCAGGGGCCTGCAATTCATCGAGCCGGCGGCCCTTGCGAGACGGGGCGTCATTAAACTGCTCTCGCGCGAGCTTTCCGCGAGCCTGCGGGATATGCACGGCGTGTTCGTGGAAGAGAAACACCTGACGCTTGCGGTGCATTACCGGATGGCGCGCAGAGACGATATTCCCGAGATACGGGACCGGGTGCACTCGGTTGTAGGGATGGCAGGCGAGCAGGCGGAACTGCGGCCCGGGAAGATGATCTGGGAGGTGCTGCCGCGTACGGGATGGCGGAAGGGCGCGGCGGCGCAGTGGATCTACGAGACGTGCGATGTACGGGATGGGGTGCCGATTTACGCGGGCGACGATGAAGCGGACGAGGACGCGTTCCGGCGCCTGAAAGGCTGGATCACGATCCGTGTGGGCTCCGATGAAACCTGCGCGCAGTACACGCTGGCGGGCCCGGAGGAAGTGCATCGATTTCTCGAATGGCTGGTACAGAACCGCACGCAATGAATGCGCGCGCCGGTAGAGATTACCGGGTTTCCCACAGGTAAATACGGCGGGCTATTTTCCCGAATTTCGAGTCATTTCAGACGGTTGTGTCTGGAAGTACGATCTGGCACAGGCTGTGCATCGAATTGGTCAGAAGGGTACGAGGAGAGCCGATTCCGCAGCTATGGCGGTGACGCCGATTTGGGGGCAGCTGGGGGTTGTGGGCGGCGTGACCGGTTCGGTGGGAGCGACCACTCGTGGGGCGGTGGGAGAGTCCGCCGGTGTGGCGGTCGGGTTTCATGACGATATGGAATTCATGACGGCGCTTCATGCGGCGCATGACCTGAATATTCCGTTCGAGCAATTGAAGGCGGAGACGACGGGGAAAAAGCGGGTGTCGCTCGATGCGGCGGTGCGGAAGCACGATCGGGCAACTGAACGGGGGCAAACAAAGCGGACCGGCGGTTCCGAGCGGCGCGATTTCACTGCCGGATGCGATGGAGAAGCAACTCGGGATCAGAATGGAGTTGCAGAAGCGTTCGGTCCATTCCTGACCCTGGGCTCGGGAGCGGCAAATGCTGCGGCGTTGGTTGGGCCTGATGCCTCAGGTGTAGAGGCTTTCGGACGGTGGAAAGATTCAATTCAGTGTGGCCAGCACTGCGTGGTCGATTATCAGAAACTCAACCGGATCCTCAGCAGATTTCAGAGTTAACCCCAGTTGGTCCTCCAGCGCTCTAAACAGCTCCGGCACTGGCCCTACGCCTTTCTCCTTACCCCACAATGGAGACGAGAACCACTGAAACCGAACTGCCTCACCTACACCCGTTTTATCCACTATCGGTCTATCCACATAAGGAGCTATCTCAACGATATACGCCGCAGTGGTGCTGCCAAACTTTTCGTCTTCTTTGAGCTTCGATCCATAAGGCCCGGTCGTCAGCTCGTAGACCGGAACCGTTCTGCTCTCCCGATGCAGCTTCAGTTGAAAGCGGTCCGCAAGCAATTGCCGCAGCAACTCGCGAGCCTGATCCACCGTTAGTGCATCCTCCCCTGCCGCCCGAATCTGCACACGATAAAAATTTTCTCGCACGGGCTCCAGCATCCACTGCGGGGCCCCGGAAATCTGGAATCCCGCAACGTCATACGCCATGGCAATTAACTGGCAGAGTGACATTTCGGGCAGGTTGAATTGATTGCCAGAAATGAAATGGGGATGCCCTTTCTCAAGGCTGACACCGCCGGGACTCAGTGCGCCGATGTTGCAGATACCACCAAAAGCCTGCACGCTGATGACGGCATCACGATCATCCCGACGAGCCGACGCCGTGAGGGATGCCGATCCAATCGTGCGCGGCGTGCTCTGCGCGAGCGCGGTCAGCCCGGTCGCGGCAAGCAGCAATTTACTGAGAAGAGAAGTTGTGGTCACAGAACTTTCCCTCAATTTCCAGTCGCTAAAGGATCAGAATGCTCGTCGGCAACTCTTTCAAGTGTAACGCCGTGCGCCGATGCCTTCCTCCGCAATCCGGCGTCGTTCCTGTTTCGAAAGATTACGCCGAGTGACTGCTGCCTCAATGTTTCTGACGTCGGCTTCCGTGTTCCGATTCATTCGCATCTTCGCTGCTATCAGCTTGTGCGAATTCCGCCGCTCAATGGGAGACGGTATTCACCGGACGCTTACGGTGCTGGTGATCGATCACCTGAAGCAAAAGCCAACGGATAATTGCGAGTTTTGCACGTGCGCGCCGAGCAGAAGAAGCCCGGCCCCACTGTTGTTGTGATTATTTCGAGGCGACCTGGTCCTTTTGTCCGTTCATGTAGGTGAGGTGGAGAAAGACTGGCGTGATTTCGAACGGCAGTTTTTCCTTGGCCGAAACGAGGGGGACGTTATGCATGGCGATCATTTCGATTTCGTCGGTCCAGGGGTCGAGGCGTGTGCGTGAGCCGAGAGGGAGGGCGGCGATCTGATCGATGCGGTCCATCTGGAGTTGCGGGGCAGTCTGCATCAGAGCGGCCATTCGGGTGACATCGTGTCCGGCGACGAGCTTGTCGCCGAAGAGCGGGTGAGTCAGTGCCGGGAGACGATTGGCTTCGCTGCCGAGAGCTTTGAGGAAGAGACCGGCTTCGCCGAGCTTGTCCTTATAAGGGGACTGCTGGAGGATTTCGATCGCCTTTTTGTTGGCCGCTTCCTCCTCCTGCGGGGAGCGGGCGAGGTCGAAATGCTGGACGATGTGGTCGTCGTCAAAGCGAAGACGGTCGGCAAAGGCGAAATCCGTGCTCGTGGTTTGGCCGAGTGCGATGTGGGCGAGTTCGTGCGCGAGGATGGCGGCGAGCGAAGCTTCGTCGGGCAGCGTATCGAGCATGCCGCGGCTGATCACGATGGTGTGGCCGATGGTGAACGATTCGATCGGCGTGGTGAGGAGCACGCGGGAGCGAGCTTCGGGCTGGATGTTGAGGTTGTTGGTAACTTCGAGGTTGTTGATGACGGTGTCGAGAACTTTATCGATGCCTCCCGCGCGGGCGATGAGGCCGGCGCGTTCGAGGCGGTCGACGATGTTGTCTTCGGCCTGACGCTGCCAGGCGCGAAGGCTTTCGACTGGAGAAGGATCGGCTGCCTGCGGGCTCTTGTCTTCCACGTCGCCGGTTTTGACGGTAAGATCGGTGAGTTCGCCCTGGCGCTCTTCCGGCGCGGTGTACCCCCAGAAGCGGGTGAGAGCTTTGAAGTGCGCTTTGTGGATCTTCATGAAGTCCGTCATGTGCGACTCTTCGCTGTACACTTCGTAGGGCAACCAGAGATCGGGGCCGGCGTTGATGCGCCAGCTATCGAAGTGGAGATACATATTCCGGTTTGAAGAACCGCTGTAGGTGCCGTTAAAACGCACGACGTTGCAGCCGCGGTCTTCAATCCAGATCTGGCCGACGAAGTGGCCGGCACCGGCGGTCTTTTTGGGGGTGACGGCGAAGACGAGCGTGCGGACGTCGCCCAGAAATTCGCGCCGGAGGAATTCAAATTCGTAGTGATTGCGATCGAAGGTGCCGCCATCGAGCAGCATCATCTGGGCGAAGCCTTTCGGCAGGTACTGGATGGTGAGGAAATGCGCGAAGAGATCGAATTTGCTGCCGGTGGAGGCCTTCGAGAGATAGGACTTGTCGGTGATGCCATGGGAGAGGTCGACCTTGCCGAGGAAGTAATGGTCGGTTGTGGGGATGGTGCCGAAATCGGGATCGGAAGCGAGTTCCTGAATGTAGGTTTCGGCGACGGGAGTTCGCGCCTGGAGGACGGAGAGGAGAGTGCTTTCGTGGGCGATGGCCTCGTCGAGCACTTCATTGGGCGTCATGGACTGCGCGGGAGCGCAGGCGGCGAAGCAGACGCCGAGGACGAGAGCCGGCGCGAATCGATTCATGATAGGGACCTCCATCAGGAAAGCTCAAATGTGATCTGGACAAGCCCGGTGCGGTCGACGGGAACACCGTCTTTTTTGCCGGGACGAAAACGGATTTGTTGGGCGGCGTCGCGGGCGGACTCGTCGAGTCCGGCGCCGAGGCCGTGGACGACACGAAGCACCTGCACCTGGCCACTGGCGTGGAAGACGACTTCGAGAGTGACGGCGCCTTCGAGTTTTTTCTCGCGGGCTTCAGCGGTGTAAGCGGGCTTCGGCTTCCAGAGAACTTCGACAGGCGTTTCGGCGGGGGAGGATTCGGTGCGGCGCGCGGGACCGGGCGCGGCTTTGGCTGCGCCATCGCCGAAGCCGGCGCTGGCGACGACTTGTCCACCGCCGGCGCCGTGGCCGGTTCCGTTGCCGGAAGCGGAATCGCCGAAGCCGGCAAGATGCACGGAGCCGGACGAGGCTCCTTTAGCGGCGAGGCCACCGGAGCCGCGAACCGCGTCGAATCCGCCGGTTTGTACTTCAAGGCGAGGTGAGGGCGTGTGGCCGGTTGCCGACTGGCCGGGATTATCGAAAACGCCGGTTTTGACGGGCGGCGCGGGGCGGCCGGGGAGCGTGGGCGCTTTTAAGTCGGCAGTCTGGAGGGGTGCCGGCGCCAGTGCCGGTTGTACGATGGGCTCCGGCGCCGCGATGGAAGCAGGCTTTGGACGCTGCACGGGGACGGGCGCGGTCATTTGCTTCGCGACTTGTTGCGGCGGAGGAGGCGGCGGGGTGATTGCGGGCGTTTCGATCCGGCGCGGCGCGACTGGGGGCAGCGTGCGGCGAACGCGCACGGGCGGCGCTTCGAGCGGCGTGTGCGGCTTTGGCGGAATGTAGACGAGAGGCATCGCGACTACGCGCGTGTACGGCTCCGGTGATTTCGCGCCCGGCTGAATAACGATGAGGGCACAGATGAAGATGACGTGGATGGATGCGCTGATGAACCAGCCGTCGGGTTTCCGTTCCTGAGGCCGTTCGTAATGGGCGTTGGACATCCTGAATTGCACAACACCAGGCGAGAGGTGTTGTTCCGCGCACGATTAAGGCATCGAAGCATCCAATGTGCGCGGGAGCACCGGTTTTCAGGAAGCCTGGGGAAAATATGCCATTTGCCGCCAGCATATGGGCAGCTTTGTCATTAATAAAGGTCCAGGAATTACCTCGGCCAACGCGGAAAAACCGGTAGGATTTTCCGCGCTAACGAATGACCGTACGGATCAGTGGATTCGAGCGGCCATTTGGAGGAACTGTTGCCCATGGCGCGTTATATTGAAGACTACTCATGAGCCAGAACAGTTTTGGAGCGGCCGCAAACCTGAAGGTTGGGGGCCGGGATTATCGGTATTTCAGCCTCGCGGCGCTCGAGAAGAAGGGCATTGCGAATGTTTCGCGCATGCCGGTCTCGCACCGGATTCTGCTGGAGAATCTGCTGCGATGCGAGGACGGGCGAAAGGTGCATGCTTCGGACATCGAGGCAGTAGCCAAAGGACATACGGGCGAGACGGCGAAGGAAATCCAGTTCATGCCGGCGCGCGTGCTGCTGCAGGATTTCACGGGCGTGCCGTGCGTGGTGGATCTGGCGGCGATGCGCGATGCGCTCGAGGCGATGGGGAAGGATCCGAAGAAAGCGAATCCGTTGATGCCGGCGGATCTGGTGATCGATCATTCGGTGCAGGTGGATGAGTTCGGGACGCAGACTGCGTTCAATGTGAACGCTCTGATGGAGTTTCAGCGGAACCGGGAGCGCTACATGCTGCTGCGCTGGGGCCAGACGGCTTTCCAGAATTTCCGCGTGGTGCCGCCGGATACAGGCATCGTGCATCAGGTGAATCTTGAGTACCTTGCGGATGTGGTTTTCCGGGCGAAGGGCGCGAACGGCGCGGTTACGATTTATCCCGACACAGTGGTGGGGACCGACTCGCACACCACGATGATCAACGGGCTTGGCGTGGTGGGTTGGGGCGTGGGCGGAATCGAAGCAGAAGCCTGCATGCTGGGGCAGCCGATTTCGATGCTGCTGCCGGAGGTGGTCGGGTTCAAGCTTTATGGCAAGCTTGCGGCGGGATGCACGGCGACCGATCTGGTGCTGACCGTGACGCAGATGCTGCGTAAGAAGGGTGTGGTCGGGAAGTTCGTGGAGTTTTACGGCGCGGGGCTGAGCGCGTTGAGCGTAGCCGATCGCGCGACGATCGCGAATATGGCGCCGGAGTATGGCGCGACGATCGGCTTCTTCCCGGTGGACGCGGGGACGCTGGATTATCTGAGGACGTCAAATCGCGATCCGCATCTGGTGGAACTGGTGGAGGCGTATTCGAAAGAGCAGACGCTGTTCCGGACGGATGCATCGCCGGATCCGGTATTCGCGTCGTCGCTCGAACTGGATCTGGGGACGGTGGCGCCGTCGATGGCGGGGCCGAAGCGCCCGCAGGATCGTTTGACGCTGCCGGAAGTGAAGACGAATTTCCACTCGGCCTTCAAGGATGCGCCGGCGGGAAAATCGGGTGAACTGACGAGCGGCGCGGTGGTGATTGCGGCGATTACGAGCTGCACGAATACGTCGAATCCCTCGGTGATGATGGGCGCGGGACTGCTGGCGAAGAAGGCTGTCGCGAAAGGGCTCACGAGCAAGCCATGGGTGAAGACGAGCCTGGCGCCGGGATCGAAAGTGGTGTTCGACTATCTCTCGAAGGCCGGGCTGATGGAACCGCTCGAGAAGCTGAAGTTCAATCTGGTGGGCTACGGCTGCACGACTTGTATCGGGAACAGCGGTCCGCTGCCGGAGCCGGTTTCGGCCGCGGTGAAGTCGGACGATCTCGTGGTGGCGGCGGTGCTGAGCGGCAACCGGAATTTCGAGGGGCGAATCAATCCGCAGGTGAAGGCGAACTATCTGGCGTCGCCGCCGCTGGTGGTGGCGTATGCGCTGGCGGGGACGGTAGATATCGATATGGCGTCCGATCCGCTGGGCAATGGGTCGGATGGGAAGCCGGTTTATCTGAAAGATATCTGGCCGACGCCGGAAGAAGTAGATGAGGCGATTCGCGCGACGGTGAATGCGGAGATGTTCCGGTCGTCGTATGGCGAGGCGTTCAAGGGCGATGAGAACTGGCAGAAGCTGCCGGTGCCGGCGGGCGACGTGTTCGCGTGGGATGAGAAATCGACCTATATCAAAAAGCCGCCGTACTTCGATGCGATGAACGATCCGAAGGCGCCGATTGCGGATATGAAGGGTATGCGGGTGCTGGCGCTGCTGGGGGATTCGATTACGACGGATCACATTTCGCCGGCGGGATCGTTCAATGCGGCGAGCCCGGCGGGGCAGTATCTGGTGAGCCTGGGAGTGTCGCCGAAGGATTTCAATTCGTATGGCGCGCGGCGCGGCAACCATGAAGTGATGGTGCGCGGAACGCTGGCGAATGTGCGGTTGCGGAACCAACTGGCGCCGGGGACTGAGGGCGGTTATACGGTGCATCTGCCGGACGGGGAGCAGATGTTCATCTATGACGCGTCGGTGAAGTATCAGCAGGAAGGCGTGCCGCTGGTGATTGTGGCGGGCAAGGAGTATGGCTCGGGATCGTCGCGTGACTGGGCGGCGAAGGGCGTGATGCTGCTGGGAGTGAAGGCGGTGATCGCGGAGAGCTTCGAGCGCATTCACCGGACGAATCTCGTGGGGATGGGTGTTCTGCCGCTGCAGTTTGCGCCGGGTGAGAATGCGGCATCGCTGGGGCTGACTGGCAAGGAAGTTTTTGAGATCACCGGCGTGCGTGAGGGCGTGGAGAATGGCGCGCGAGTGAAGGTGAAGGCGGGGCACATCGAGTTCGAGGCGATCCCGCGCGTGGATACGCCGCAGGAAGCGGAGTATTTCCGGAATGGCGGAATTCTGCCTTATGTGTTGCGCCAGCTGGCGGCAAAGGCGTAACGCGCCGATTCGATGAATGAAGGAAGACCGAGCCGGACGGCGCAGCGGGTGGCGGTGCGGCGGGCGGCGCATCAGCTGATTGACCGTCCGCTGGTGTTCGAGGATCCGTATGCGATGCGGATCATTGGGCCGGATGCGGCGGCGGCGACGGAGGCGAAGGCGGAGGGAAGTGTTTCCGCCGCCTTTCGTGCGTTCATGGCGGTGCGCAGCCGGTATGCGGAGGATGAGCTGCGGTGCGCTTTCGAGCGGGGCGTGCGGCAATACGTGGTGCTGGGGGCGGGGCTCGATACGTTTGCGTGGCGGAATCCGTACGCGGGGTTGCGGGTGTTCGAGGTGGATTTTCCGGCGACGCAGCACTGGAAGAAGCAGCGGGTGGCGAATGTCGAGATGGGCTTGCCGGAATCGCTGACGTTCGCGCCGGTGGATTTTCTGTCGCAGACTCTGGCGGACGGTCTGCGGGCTGCGGGATTCCGGGAAGATCAGTCGGCTTACTTCTCGTGGCTGGGTGTAACGATGTATCTGACGCTCGAGGCGTTCGATTCGACGATGCGGTTTATCGGATCGCTGCCGCCGGGGGGCGGAGTGACGTTCGATTACGCGGTGGAGCGTTCGGAGCTGGGGTTTCTGGAGAGAGTGGCGCTCGATCGTCTGGCGAAGAAAGTGGCTTCGCTGGGGGAGCCGTTCCAGTTATTTTTCCGGCCGGACGAACTGGCGGAGAGAATGCGCGGATTCGGATTCAGCGAGATAGAAGACATGGGTCGGAATGAGATCAATGCCCGCTATTTCGCGAATCGTGTGGATGGTTTGAAAGTGCGGGGCGGCGCCGGCAGGCTGATGAGAGCGCGGCACGTGTAAACCATTTTTTACAGGCGATGTTTTCCCGGAACTGCTAACAATTTGGCAGCGAATTGTAACGATCAGCGGGCATGCTGAGGGTAGATGTCCGTTGATATTACGTTCGCCTGGAAAGATGCGGAAGCGGTCCGGCAGTTCACGGCCGGTGTTTGTCTGCATGGGCACACGCTCTATTCCGAAGAATGCCTGTCGTTTCTGCCGCGATATCTGAAGATGGCGCCGGGGATCGCTGGCATCGTACGAAAGTATGAAGACGGGCCGGAGGCGGTCAACTTTGCGAATGCGTGGTGGACGCCGCCGCTGAATCCTGCATCGGCGCTGGCACTGGAACAGAAGCAGATTGCGGATGTGGGGTTGCGGCCGATTGTTTCGCTGACCGATCACGACAATATGGAAGCGCCGCTCTCGCTCGATGGCGAACCGGTTTCGGTGGAATGGACAGTGCCCTGCGAGAGATCGATTTTCCATCTGGGGATTCATAACCTGCCGCGCGAAACAGCGCGGGCGTGGATGGCGCGATTTGCAGCGTTCACGGCGCGGCCGGATGAAGAGAAGCTGCCCGAGATTCTGCGCGAAGCGGCGGCGATTCCGGATTGTCTGATCGTTCTGAATCATCCGTACTGGCTGGAAGAGGGAGTTCAGCGGGAGGATCATGACCACGCGCTCGGCCGGATTCTGCGGGAGTGCGTCGAGTGGCTCCACGCGTTCGAACTCAATGGGACGCGCACGTGGGAAGAGAACAGCAGAGTCGTAAAGCTGGCGCGAGCGTGTGGACGGCCCGTGATTTCGGGCGGTGACCGGCATGCGTGCGAGCCTTCGGCCTGCATCAATCTGACGAATGCGGCTTCGTTTGCGGAATTCGCGGCGGAGGTTCGCGGCGGGCAGAGTTTCGTGCATTTCATGCCGCACTACCGGGAGCCGATGGCGCTGCGGATTCTGGAGACAGCGTGGGATATTCTGCGGCCGTATCCGGACGAAGCCGGGCGCGAGCGCTGGACGGACCGGATTTTTTATCGCGGCGACGACGGAACGGTGCGCTCGCTGAGTGAGATATGGCGCGAGCGCCGGCCGTGGGTAATGACAACGCCCCTCGATGCGCTGACGGGCTTTCTGCAACTGGTGACGGCCCGGCGAATGCGCGGGGCCATGCGCCTTGTCTTTGCGGAACGCGGAGACGCGCTGCCGTGAAGGCGCTGCTGGGGCGGCTTCGGGAATCGGTCGCCGGTCTTGCGCCGGAAACTATCGCGCTGATTTTCGTGCTCGGAATCGTGCTGGGAATTTTTCCGGTGTTCGGGTTGCCGACGCTGCTCTGCGCGGCCGCGGCGATTGTATTCCGGCTGAATGTGGCGGCGATCCAACTGGTGAATCAGGTGGCGTCGCCCTTGCAGTATCTGCTGCTGGCGCCGCTCGGCCGAGCGGGCGCGAGTATTATTGGAGCGCGGACGAGCGGCAATATCATTGAGCATGTTCTGAACGGAACGTGGAATGCAGTGGTTGGCTGGTGCTGCGTTTGCGTGCCGGTGGGGGTGGTGCTGCATCTGGTGCTCGCATTTCTTTTACAGCGGAGAACGCCACGTAGTGTCTGAATTTCCGAAATCTTTTCTATGGGGCGCGGCGACGGCAGCGCATCAGGTAGAAGGAAACAACATCAACAGCGATCTGTGGGTGCTGGAGCATATCGAACCCACGCTGTTTGCGGAGCCGTCCCTCGATGGCTGCGATCATCTGCATCGTTACCCGGAGGATATCCGGATGCTGGCGCATCTCGGATTCAATACGTACCGGTTTTCGATCGAGTGGGCGCGGATTGAGCCGGAGCGCGGAGCGTTTTCGATGGCGGCTCTGGAGCATTACCGGCGCGTGCTGGGAACATGCCTCGATAACGGTGTGACCCCCATGGTGACGTTCTACCACTTCAGCTCGCCGCGGTGGTTTGCGGCGATGGGCGGGTGGGAGAAGCCGGCGGCATCGGATTTATTTCTGCGCTACTGCGGGCGCGCGACGAAGCATCTTGGCGATCTGATCTCGTATGCGACGACATTCAATGAACCGAATCTGCCGATGCTGCTCCGATGGCTGCCGGCGGCCGAGATTCCGTTCCTGAAAGTGCGGAAGATGATCAAGCTGGCAACGAAGGCTCTCGGCGGCGATCAGTGCGGGTGTTTTTTTCTGGGCGATCCGAACAAGCTGCGGGACAACATGATCGCGACGCATCATCGGGCAGTGGAGGCGATGAAATCAGGTCCCGGGGATTTTCCGGTCGGCGTCAGCATTTCGATGCAGGACGAACAGCCGGTGGGGCCGGACAGCAAGCGGGATAAGAAGTGCGCGGAGGTTTACGATCCGTGGCTGGAGGCCGGGAATCGGAGCGATTTTCTCGGCATTCAGGTGTACACGCGATGCCGGGTGGGCAAGAAGGGCGATCTGAGTCCAGAGACCGGCTCCGAGATCACGCAGATGGGATATGAGTTCTGGCCGGAGGCGCTCGAGGCGTGTCTGCGTTATACGCATGCGCGGGTGAAGGCGCCGATTTATGTGACGGAAAACGGCGTCAGCACAGAAGACGACGAACGGCGGATCGAGTACATCCGGCGCGCGCTCGATGGCGTGCAGAAATGCCTGGCGGATGGGATTGACGTTCGAGGGTACATCCACTGGTCGCTGCTCGACAATTTCGAATGGATCATGGGATACCGGCCGAAGTTCGGGCTGGTGGCAGTGGATCGCACTACGCAGGAACGCACCATCAAGCCGAGCGCGCTCTATCTGGGTGAGATTGCGCGGCAGAACCGGATGCCTGCTCAGCAACTCACGGAGATCGTTTCGGGCGCGCAGGGCGCGTAGTTCAGAAGCTCTTCGAGGATACCGGGAATTTCAAACACGGCGCGGTTGTGAATTGACGCCACGCGGCGCCGGAAGCTTTCGAAATTTGCGGGCGCGAGAAGTGTGGCGACGGCGCCGCCGATTTCGGTGGCGAAATCTCTGACGACGAGGCCGAGTCCCTTTTCTTCGACCCATTGCGCGTTATAGCGTTCGTGCGCAAGAGTCCAGGCATTGCGCTGTACGATGACAGGCAACTGCTTCGCGAGCGCTTCGCTGATGCTGCCGGGACCCGGCTTGCCGATGAAGAAATCGGAAAGCTCCATGAACCGGGGAACATCGCGGGTGAAGCCGTGGATGGACATCGGGATTTGTTTTTTGAGCGCGTGAAGTTCGCCTGCCAGCCCGGCATTCTTTCCGCAAAGCAGGATCAGCTGGAGACGGCGATTCGAACGATTGAGCGCGTGAGCGATCTTTACCATGTCGTTCGAGCCTTCGCCGCCGAAGAGGACGAGGCCAGTGGGAAGGCCGGGGTGCAGTCCCAGAGCGAGGCGGCCGGCGCCGCGATCGCCTCCGGATGCTTCGTGGAAAGCGGGATTGAGGATCATGCCGGAGGTGTGGAAGATTCGCGCTGCTCCCAGTTTCGCGGCTTGGCGGGCGGCGTGTTCGGAACCGCAGATGACGTGCTGGCCGGGCTCGATCCAGAAGTGGGGCGGATGATCGGCAATGTCGGTCAGGATGGTGACCATGGGGATGGCGGGCCTCGCGGCGCCGAGCGATTCGGCGATGGCGCGATTAAAGTGCGGGATCAGGGAGACAACGAGGTCCGGCTGCGAGTGCGTCCAGTATTTGTGGAGCACTTCGACCTGTCTGCGGTGCGTCATGCGAATCAACAGGTGCATGAGCCGGATCATGTGAGCTGAGCCGAGGGTCCAGCCGCGGCGCAGCATGATGTTGTAGATCTCCTCATAGCGGATGCCGGTGCAGCGCTGGATGAAATCGATCGGGTTGAACAGATCCTGCATGCTGACCATGTCCACGTCCCAGGGCCGCTGCTGACGTCCGATCACATCGCGGAGCGAGGCCGCGGCGGCGCGATGGCCGCCGCCGGCATCGACGAAGAGCAGGGTGACTTTGCGGTTCATCGTTTTTGCGTAAGCTTGCGGCGGGCATCGGCCAGCGTGGGCTCGTTGCCTTCGGGTTCGTGTTCCAGATAGACGCGCAGATAGCGCTCGGCGCGCGCGGGATCGTGACCGGTGCGGAGAAGCGCGGCCGCGGCCTGGTAATACGGGGCAAGATCGTCGGGAACCTGCTGAGAAGCAGCGGTGAGAGTCGCTTCGAGATCGGACCAGTCTTCGCGCTCCGCGTAGATTTCGGCGAGTGCGGACCATGGCTCGACGCGGGTGCGATCGAGCTTCAGCATTTCCTTTGCGGCGTTTTCAGCGCCCGCGGGATTGGAGTGTCCGGGAGCAAGGTAGAACTTTGCGAGCTCCGCGCGGGCCTTGTAGCTGGGGGGCAGCACACCGGCGCTTTCTACGAGAAGCGCGGCAGTCTCGGCATCGTGCCGGCGGAAGGCGGCAACGCGCGCTTTCGCCAGAAAACCTTCGGCCGGATCCATTTCGGCGATGTGCTGTGCGACGGCGGCGGCCTTTTTTACGTCGCCACCGGCGATGCCGGGTGCGACGAGATAGTATTCGAGCAAATCGCGCTGAGCCTGGATGTCGCGGGGATCGAGCGAGATTGCAGTGTCAAGCTCCCCGCGAAACTGATGGGCGAGAAAGACCAGCCGGAACGGGCTGGCGTGCTGAGCCTCAATGCCAACGACTTCGGCGAGCTGGCGGTGGTATTTGGCGACCGTTCCATCGAGGGCGACGGCTTTTTCGGCGAGAGGCCTGGGAGAGACGTCGTCACCGAACGCGTGGCTGATCTGAGAGAGAAGGTAGTTCGAGAGCGGATCGCCGGGAGACTGTGAGAGATGTGCCTGGACGATGGAACGCGCCTGTTTCCAATGCCCGGCGAGGATCAGGTCTTCGGCGCGCGATTGGCCAAACGCCGGCCCGGTTATAAACAGCACGATTGAGACAGCCGCCCACCGGAGTACCACTATTCAGGATGACTGTTCTGAATTTCAGATTGGCAACACAAGTGTGAAATTGTGTTTCGACCGCGCTTGGGGTGTTCGATAACGTCCCGGTTACGGCGGTTTGTGCGAAGATACTAGGGTCGGGAGGGATTATGTCCAGTCATCAGCCCGCGACTCCGTTCGACAACATAGAGAGCTCCCACGAGTACGTTTCCCTTTTGGCGAAGGCCGTGGAGGAGGCGATCGAGGAGATCGGCGCCGATATTGAGCTGGCCACCGAGCCGGCGGACGGACGACGAAAAGAAGCGCTTCAGCTCGTTCATTTTCACCTCACTAAACTTTCCGGTCATATGACATCGAGCCGGAGAATTCTGAACGATTTGCGGCTCCTGCGGCGGCTGCTGCTGGAGGAGCGAATCATGGAGACGGCGCTGCGGCGCGGGGCGTAAGTTCCGAACCCATCAGAGCAGGATGCCTCGACCCGGGAATGCCGGGCACGAGCCTGGCGGCAGCGCGAAACCCGCCCCACATAATGGGGTTATGGCTGAAGCACATCCGGAGAGTCTGGATCTGTTCCGCAGAGGGCCGCAGATTCTCGATGCATCCATTGCGGGTATTTCGGAGGCGGAATCTTTATTCGCCCCTTTCGCGGGAAAATGGACGATTCGCGAGATCGTGCGGCATCTGGCGGATACGGAGATCGTGGTGGGGATGCGGCTGCGGCAGATGATTTCCGAAGAGAGGCCGCTGATGGCGACATTCGATCAGGATCTCTGGGCAGACCGGCTTCACTACAACAAGTGCGATCCGCACCGTTCGGCCGCGCTGTTCCGTTTTTTGCGCGAGGATATTTCCGACATTCTGGATGCGCTGCCGGCCGAGGAGTTTGGGCGCGTGGGGCTGCATCCGGAGCGCGGCGCCGGCACACTCGGCGAATGGGTGACGCGCTTCGGCGCCCATGTGGAAAAGCACGCGTGTCAGATTCGCCTCATCCGCGAGGCGTGGGACCAGCGTTGAAACCCCGCTGGGCGATTCTGCTGCTGCCGTTGGCGCTGTTCGCGGCGGAGGATGCCGCGCGCTGGTGGTCGCACGTGGAGTATCTGGCGTCCGACACGCTCGAAGGGCGGAATACCGGGAGCGAGGGGCATCGCAAAGCGGCGGAATATGTGGCTGCGCAGTTCGCACAGGCGGGCCTGAAGCCGGCGGGCGAGAACGGCTCCTTCATCCAGCCGGTTTCTTTTCTGACGAAGCAGCTTGATGAGAGCCAGTCGTCGCTCGCGCTGCGGACGAGCACGGGGGCGAAGAATCTGAAGCTCGGCGACGATGCAATTATCCGGACGAGTGTGGATCCGGCTTCGTCGCTCGATGCGGAACTCGTGTTTACCGGATACGGACTGAAGATTCCCGAAATTCATTACGACGATTTCGCGGGCCTGGACACGAAGGGCCGTGTGGCGGTTTATCTGACGGGCGCACCTTCGGCCGCGCCGGGTTCACTGGCCGCGCATTACGAGAGCACGGCGGAGCGCTGGAAGGCGATGCGGGCCGCGGGGATCGTCGGGACGATTGCGATCGCGAATCCGAATCATCTGGAGATGACGTGGGAGCGGTCGTCGCCGAACCGGCTGCTGGCGACGATGCAACTGAGCGATCCGAAAATGAACGAGACGCAGGGAGACCGGATTTCGATCACGTGGAATCCGGCGCATGCCGACGAGCTGTTCGCCGGGACCGGACACACGTTCAAAGAGATTGTGGAAGACGCCGAGGCAGGGAAGCCGCTGCCGCACTTCGCGATCGATAAGCGCGTACAGGCGAAGACAGTGGTGAAGCGCAGTGAGGTGGTGTCGCAGAATATCGCGGGGATTTATGCCGGGAACTCGAAGCCGGATGAGTATGTGGTGGTATCGGCGCATATCGATCATCTGGGAAAGGGTCCGGCGGTGAACGGCGACACGATCTTCAACGGTGCGATGGACAACGCGTCGGGCGTGGCAACGATGCTCGACATGGCGGAGCGGCTGCACGAAGGACATGTGAAGACCGCGCGATCGATTCTGTTTGTTGCGGTGACCGGCGAAGAGAAGGGGCTGCTGGGTTCGAAGTATTTCGCGGCGTATCCGACGGTACCGGTGAAGAGCATGGTGGCGGATATCAACGTCGATATGTTTCTGCCGCTTTATCCGTTCAAAATTCTCACGGTGTACGGACTTGGTGAATCGACGCTGGGCGCGGATGCGAAGGCGGTGGGGGCGGAGATGGGAGTGAAGGTGCAGCCGGATCCCGATCCATCGCGCAATGTTTTCATCCGGAGCGATCAGTACAGCTTCATTCTGCGTGGGATTCCGAGCGTGATGGTGGATATCGGGAACGAGAAGGGCTCGAAGGAAGAGCAGATCGAGAAGGATTGGCTGGCGACACGGTATCACGGGCGCACAGACGATTTGAATCAGCCGATTGACCGCGCGGCGGCGGCGAAATTCAACGATCTGGTGATGAAGCTTGTGGTGCGCGTGGCGGATGAGAGCACTCCGCCGAAGTGGGAGAAAAATTCCTTTTTCCGGCGATTTTCCCGATGAATCATCTGGTGATTCTGCTCGCCGCGGCGGCGCTGGGCGGAGCGATCAATGCGTTGGCGGGTGGCGGAACATTTCTGGTGTTTCCAGCGCTGCTGTTCGCGGGAGTAGCATCGGTCAAAGCGAATGCGACGTCGTCGCTCGCGCTTCTGCCGGGAGTAATCACCTCGGCGTGGGTGTACCGCGAAGCGGTGCGCTCGATTTCGATGCGCTTCATCCTGACGATGGTGGTGGTGAGCCTGGCGGGATCGCTCACCGGCAGCATGCTGCTGATGTACACGTCCAACGCGACCTTCTCCACTCTGGTGCCGTGGCTCCTGCTGATGGCGGCGGCGGTGTTCACGGCGGCGCCGTGGCTGCGCAAGGCCGCGGCGGGTCTTGCGGGCCATCAATCGATGGCGGTACTGATTTCCGGGCAGTTTCTGGTTTCCACGTATGGCGGCTATTTCGGCGCTGGGATGGGGGTGCTGATGATGTCGCTGTATCTGGCGGCGTCCGGGATGAATGTGCATACGGCCGCCGGTCTGCGCACGGTATGCGCGGCGGCCATCAATATTCTCGCGGTGTCGATTTTCTCCTGGAAGGGCGCGCTCGATTATGCGGACGGATTGCCGATGCTGGTAGCGGGGATGGCGGGCGGCTATCTGGGAGCGCTGGTGGTGAAGCGGTTGAATGCGGAGAACGCGCGGCGGGGGATTCTGATTTACGCGTGGGCGCTGACGATCTGGTTTTTCGTGAAGGGCATGCTGTAACGGGCGGCTGATATACTCCCCATACTATGGGGGGCTGTTAACGGGTGGCTCGTTTTCCGGAGACAGGAATTGCGCCGGCAGGGCGTCAGACGAGGGCGGAACGGCGGACCGCTGCGCGTGAAGCGGCGAAGCATCCCGTAAAGAGACCGGACGAATCGCTGCCGCCGGGCCGCAAGGCGACGCCGGAATTTGTTCTGCTGCCGCTCGCGGTCTTTGCGGCGTTCTGCGCTCTTCCCCGTATTTATACGCATCCTGCACTGCTGCTGTCATTCGGGTTGACGGCGGGGGTGCTGGGTGTTTTCTGGCTGCTGCTGCGATCCGCGGTGAAGCGGGGGCGGCGAGAACTCAGCTTCCATTTCCTCCCGGTGCGGGCGCATTACGTGCAGGCGGTGATGCACGCTTCCGTTTTCGCATACTGGGGACTTTACTGGGACGAAGTTTACACTCACATTCCGCTGATCCTGGCGCAGGTCGCATTTCTCTACGCATTCGACATGCTGGTGGCGTGGTCGCGGCGTGACCGGTGGCTATTCACGCTGGGACCTTTTCCGATTGTTTTCAGTACGAATCTGTTCCTGTGGTTTAAAGACGACTGGTTCTGGCTGCAGTTTCTGATGCTGGCGACTATTGTCATCTGCAAGGAGTTTATTAAGTGGGAGCGGGACGGGCGCCGGACGCATATTTTCAATCCCTCGGCGGTGTCGCTGTTTATTTTTTCGGCGGTCCTGCTGCTGACGAATTCGACCGGGATTTCGTGGGGCGCGGAAATCGCAGGGACGATGCAGCGGCCCCCGCAAATCTACCTGGAAATTTTCGTGCTTGGACTGATTGTCCAGGCATTGTTCTCCGTTACGCTGGTGACGCTCTCGTCCGCCGCGGTGCTGTATATATTCGGGCTGGCGTTTACGCATGCGACGGGCCAGTTTTACTTCGTCGATTCGAATCTGCACGCGGCGGTTTTCCTGGGGCTGCATCTGCTGGTAACGGATCCTTCGACATCGCCGCGGCGAATGACGGGAAAGATCGTATTCGGGGGCCTGTATGGGGTGGCGGTAATCGCGCTCTACGCGATTCTGGGGAATTTTGGGGCGCCGCAGTTTTACGACAAACTGCTGTGCGTACCAATTCTCAACCTGATGGTGCGGGGGCTCGACCGGTGGAGTGAAGCGTTCGCTGCCCGCTTCCACCCGCTGAATCTGCTGCAGAAGTTTGGCTGGCGTCCGCTGAATTTCCTGCATATGGCGATCTGGGCGGGGCTATTCGGGACCATGACGGCCTCGGGATTCCTGGGACGCGGGCCGGCGCTCAAGGTGGAGTGCGAAGGCAACAACGCGGCATCGTGCCTGGCGTACGGCCGGATGATGACGGAGGGAAAGGGCGTTCCGCTGGCGCCGGTGCGGGGAGGGGAGGCGCTGGGACGCTCCTGCGATCTCGGTCTGGCGGAGGGTTGCCAGGCACTGAGTGAGTTCGCATCGCACGGAGGAGTGAAGCAGTTCGACGATACCTGCGGATCGGGCGAGGTGGTGGCGTGCTTTATGTCGGGTTACGTGCGGGCTCGGGGACTGGGAGTTAGTCCCGACGGCGAGAAGGCAATTCCATTCTTAGAAAAATCCTGTAACGGCGGATTTGCTCCTGCATGCAATGTCATCAATCAGATGACGAGTCCGCACTAAGTGAAGGCGGAGTGATGGCCGGTTGTCACCCAAATTTGGGGATCGGTTTTATGGTTTTTCACAGAAGTTATGGCTGGACCAATTCCCCGTAACCCATAAAAATAATTGAACTTATCTGCCTTACATACATTGACACGCCCGAGGTTTTCTAATATATTGGCATTCGGTTCAGGTTAGTCTGGCCTGTATTGCATGCGTGTTACGGCGCATGGAGGGGTACGGACAAGATTCCACAAGGGTGGGGGTAGTCAATGAAAAGATTCGCGATATATCTTGTACTCGCGCTACTGGCTCTGTTGCCAGCGGCAAACGCGCAAACAACAAGCGCAACAATTAACGGCATTGTGACGGATGCGTCCGGCGGCGCGATTGTTGGAGCCAACGTTCAGCTGACCAACGATTTGACGAAGCAGGAGAATCAGTTCACTACAGACTCCGGCGGCCGTTATCAATTCAACGTAGCTCCGGGCGATTACACGCTTCACATCGCGCAGTCCGGCTTCAAGGCCTACGATCAGAAGATCACGGTCGTTCAGTCCGAGCGCTTCGCCAATCCTGACATCAAGCTGCAGGTCGGCGATGTCGCGACCTCGGTTGAAGTGCAGGGCGAAATTGCTCACGTGCAGACGGACAGTTCCGACCGCACGATTTCGGTGAACACGACTCAGATTGCGGACACGCCTTCGGCGGGCCGCAACTATCTGAACATTCTTCGCTCGCTGCCCGGCACGGCGCAGACGACGACCTCTGACGGACGCGGCGGTACCGGTGCGGCCGGCGGCGGCGGCGCTCCCTCGGTGAACGGCGGCGCGGGCCAGCTTCTCGTGACCATCAACGGCATTGCCAGCCAGGACAGCGGCGCGCCGGGTACGGGTGGTTATCAGGCTCCCAGCGTCGACGCGATCGGCGAAGTGCAGGTCATGGTTTCGAATTACACGGCGGAATACGGCGCGCGCAACGGCGGCCAGATGAACGTGGTGATCAAGAACGGCACCAACCAGTTCCACGGCACCGCGTATTACTACTACCGGCACGAAGAATTCGACGCGAACGAATGGTTTAACAACAAGAACACCACGATCGTCAACGGCATTCCCGGCATCGCCACTTCGAAGCCGCTTTACCGCTGGCAGAACCCGGGCGGCACCATTGGCGGTCCGCTCTACATTCCGAACCACTTCAATCGGGACAAAAACAAGCTGTTCTTCTTCTATTCCGATGACGAACTGCATCACATCGGAACGAATGGACCGAATAAATATACGATGCCGACCGCGCTGGAACGCAAGGGCGATTTTTCGCAGACGCTGACGACAGCCGGTGTGCAGATTCCGATTTATAACCCGCTCAACAACCAGATCCAGTATCCGAACAACCAGGTTCCGGCCAGTCAGATCAGTCCCACCGGATACGCGCTGCTGAACCTTTTCCCCGTACCCTGCGGCGGCGTTGCCTGCAACACATCCAACGGTCTGGATCCCACGGGCGCGCGCGCGTATAACTTCCAGGATTCGTTCACGAACTCCAATCCGCTGACGGACAGAATTCTGCGCGTGGATGCGCCGCTGGGCAAGAAGACTTCCTTCTATGTCAGCGCTTTGCAGGACTACTATGCCACCCACGGGGCGGGTTCGCTGTTACAGGCGAACGGCGCCGGCTGGGGTCAGTTCCTTTCCACCTACGGCGTGCCGAACGCGAACGTCGCCGCCAACGTGGTTCACACCTTCACCCCGACTCTGATCAACGAATTCACGGCGGGTATTAATCGTTCGTTCCAGATTGTGGACGCCGACAATACCAGCACCTGCAACGGCACTGCCGCTTCGCTGCCTCAGGGGACGGCGCTGCCTTATACCTGCTCCCTGCAGAGCAATCCGAATCTCAAGGGACCGAACGGCGAGACTATTGCGCTGCCCAACCTGTTCCCGGGAGCTAACGATCAGAACCTGATACCCAATGTGGATTTCACGACAGCGGGCGGCGGGTTCTCTCAGCAGATCGCCCCGACGCAGGGCGTGCAGAGCGCTCCCAGCTTCGGCGTGAATTCCCGGTGGCCTTTCCGCGGAACCGACCAGATCACCAGCATCACGGACAACATTACGTGGATCCATGGGACTCACACGGTGAAGGCCGGCTTCTATCTGGAGCACGATTCCCGCAACGTGACGATTTATAACAACTACAACATCGGCGGAACGGCGTACTTCGACCCTGATCGCGCGAACCCGAACGACACGAACTGGGCTTATTCGAATGCCCTGATCGGGTCGATGTTCGCGTATGGCGTCGACAACAAGCGCCAGGTCAACCATTCGCGCTATACGACCTTCGAATGGTACCTGCAGGATACCTGGAAAGTCAGCCGCCGGCTGACGATTGACGCCGGACTTCGCATCCAGAACATCGGACCGGAGACGGACCAGGGTGCGCAGCTTGGCTTCTTCAATACCTCCACGTATAATGCGTCCCAAACCGGCCAGTTGCTGTTCCCGGGTTGCACGATCACGCCGGCCGCCGGGGCTGCCTGCCCGAAGCCCAATCTGGTCGCTGTGAATCCCAAGACCGGCAAGCAGTATCCGTTTGCGCAGGTCGGCACGTTCGATCCGGCGAGCTACGCCAACGGCAGCTATCCGTGGTCCGGTGTGAAGTTCTACAACAGCAGCTTCTGGAACCGCGAGTTCAATCTCGGACCGCGCATCGGTTTTGCCTATGATGTGTTCGGTGATGGCAAGATGGCGCTCCGCGGCGGATTCGGCATATTCTACGGCCGCGCCACCAGTGTGGATAACATCGGCGCCAGCGGCAACGGCACGGGCCCAACGGAAGTGGCTCCGCTCTTCCTCTCTCCCTCGTATGCGTATCCGACGTTCAGCAACCTCAACGGTGCGACGGCTTCCTACGCGCCGCAGACTGTATACGGTGGTACGCCTGACATCCACAATCCGCAGACGATTCAGTGGAGCTTCGGAGTCCAGCGTGATCTCGGCAAAGGGACCATCCTGGACGTTTCCTATCTCGGCTGGGTCACCCACCATGGGTTCGCTCTGAGCGGATGGGATCTGAACGCCATTGCGCCGTACACCACATGGCAACCGACCGCTGGCCCGGGCACCAACAGCTGCGGCCAGGTGATCAAGTATCTCGATCCCACGGCGGCGGCGGCCAACCCGGCCAACTGCACCGGTGGCGCCGGCCTGAGCACCAACCTGATCCGTTCGATGGTCGGCTATCAGGGCTGGCAGAACATCAACCTGGGCACGAACCAGGGAGAAAGCAACTACAACGCCCTGCAGATCCAGTTCAACAAGCGGTTCGGCAAGCGGCTTCAGTACGGTATCAACTACACGTGGTCGAAGAGTCTGGTTTACAGCCCGGGCACAGCCAATACGAACGGCAGCGGCAACAACGAGTTTGTGGCCGACGCTCTGACCCGTAACGTGGCCAGCGGCAACCGCCCGCAGGTCGTGAATGTGAACTTCGGCTACAAGCTGCAGAACGGTACATCGCTCCTCCCCAGCGGGGCAAGGAATTATGTGACGAAGCTCTTCCTCGATGGCTGGAATATCAACGGTGTGCTTTCGTTCTACGATGGCCTGCCGTGGGGTACGACCTGTTCGGCGACCGGCGCGCCCATCGGCTATTGGTTCGGGACACCGACCGATACGCCTAATGTCCGCTGCCAGATGAACGGATCTGTGTTCCTGCCGTCGGGCAGCTCGCCCGCTGCTACCGCCGGGTCTGTTACCGATCCCCGGCTGTGGATTCCTCTCGGCGTGTGCGACAACGCAAAAGATGCGAGCGGAAAGACCCTGCCTTGCAACATTGCTACACCGAGCCTGGTGCTCCCGGGCCCGAACTCGTTCGGCCTCGGCAACACTCCTCTGACTCTGATGTACGGTCCGGGATTCGAAAATGCGGATCTCAGCCTCTCCAAGGTCATCAGTCTGGGCAAGGAAAGTCGCACGCTGGAATTCCGGGCGGAAGCGTTCAACACTCTGAACCACTTCAACCCGGCCAATCCGAGCGCCGCAAACTCGACTGTGACGTATAACTTTACGACCAACGCGCAGACGAACACCAATCTGGGCGCCATCACAAGTGCGCAGAACACGGCGCGCCACATGGCGCTCTCGCTGCGGTTCCGCTTCTAGGTAGTCCCGGTGCAGGCCGCCCGCTCAAAGCGACGGGCGGCCTGTTCGGAAATCGGTTTCAAAAAAAGGGGGGGCTCAAACCAGGGTCTCCCTTCTTTGTTTTCGGGGTTGTTTGCGGAGAGATCAGGAGTTAGCGGTTTTATACTGTGAAATGAGGTAGATCAGTTCTATGTCTTTTTCGAAACTGCTTGTGGTCATCGGCGCCTTGCTGCTGGTTTCATTGCCCGCCGCGGCTCAGTTCGGGGAGGTGGATGGCTATATCAACGGTCCCGACAAAAAGGCGGTGCAGGGGGCAGTCATTGGATTTGACCGGCTCGACGCCAAGAATCACTACGAGACGAAATCGGACAAGAAGGGTTATTACCAGATCGCGACGCTGCCGACGGGCGATTACTCGGTAACCGTGACGGTTGACGGCCAGATCCGCGACCACATGGCTTACTACCACGTGAGTCCAGGGCGGCAATCGGCGACGCAGGGAAATTCGGTACTGGGGCTATCGTTCGATCTGAAGCCGGCGGCGCAGATACAGGCGGAGATGCAGAAGGATGCCGGATCCGCACCCGAGGATGCTAAAGATAAGGACAAAGCCACCAAGGCGAGGGAGGCACAGGAACAAGCCCGCAAGGCTTTGATGGATGCATTCGCCCAGGGTAAAGAGGCGCTCGACGCGAAGAAATACGATGAGGCCGTTACCTCCCTGACGAAGGCCTCCGAACTCGATCCGAAGCAGGGTGGTGTCTGGAGCGCGCTGGCGGACGCTTATATGGGCCTGGCGCGCGGGCAGAAGTCATCCGAATCGGGTCCGACGTACGACAAGGCGATTGAGGCGTTCAACAAGGCGATCGAACTGCAGCCGACCAATGCGGGGAATTACAACAACTTCGCGCTGGCTCTGGCGGCCAGCGGAAAGATGGACGAGGCCAAGGTGAATCTGCAGAAGGCGATCGAGATCGATCCGGCCGGCGCGGGCAAGTATCACTATAACCTCGGGGCATTTCTGATGAATGCAGGCAAGGGGGATGATGCCATCGAAGAGTTCAGGAAAGGAATTGCGGCGGATCCGAATTATGCGGAGTCGTATTTCTATCTCGGGTCAACGCTGGCAGGTAAATCGACGATGGACGCCAGCGGGAAGATGATTCCGCCGGATGGAACGATCGAAGCGCTGCAAAAGTATCTCCAGTTGAAACCGGATGGGCCGAACGCACAGCCGGCGAAGGACCTGATCGCGGCGCTGGGGAGCAAGGTGGATACGAAGTTCAGCGATCCGAACGCGAAGAAAGGCAAGAAGTAGACGATGCCCGTCGCTGCTTATATAAATCGCCTGATCTGACGCTCAGCCGTGTTAATTGGCAGCGGCTGTGGTGCGGGCTTTCATGCTGAGGCCGAGGTGGTCGCGGAGTTCCGTATCGAGTTTCTGGGCAGTTTCGGGGTGCTCTTTAAGGAAGACGCGGGCGTTGTCGCGGCCCTGGCCGATGCGCTCGCCTTTGTAACTGAACCAGGAGCCGGATTTTTCCACCAGATTATTGGCGACGCCGAGGTCGAGCAGATCGCCCTCGCGCGAGGCGCCTTCTCCATATAGGATGTCGAATTCGGCTTCCCGGAAAGGGGAGGCGACCTTGTTCTTCACGATCTTGACGCGGGTGCGGTTGCCGATGACGGTGTCGCCGTCTTTGATGGCGGCGATGCGGCGGACATCGGCGCGGACGGAGCAGTAGAACTTGAGGGCGCGGCCGCCGGTGGTGGTTTCCGGGCTGCCGAACATCACGCCGATTTTTTCGCGAATCTGATTGATGAAGATGAGGCAGGTATTGGTACGGGAAACCGCGCCGGTGAGCTTGCGGAGCGCCTGCGACATGAGGCGGGCGTGAAGGCCGACGTGGCTATCGCCCATTTCGCCTTCGAGCTCGGCTTTGGGTACAAGGGCGGCGACGGAATCGACGACGATGACGTCCAGTGCGGCGCACTGGACGAGAGCGGCGGTGATTTCGAGGGCCTGCTCGCCGTGATCGGGCTGAGAGACGAGGAGATTATCGATATCGACGCCGAGCTTGCGGGCGTAGATGGGATCGAGGGCGTGTTCGGCATCGACGAAGGCAGCGTTGCCACCAGCACGCTGGGCCTGGGCGATGGCCTGGAGCGCCATGGTAGTTTTGCCGGAGGATTCGGGCCCGAAGATCTCGATGACACGGCCGCGCGGGAAGCCGCCGACGCCGAGGGCGGAATCGAGAGAGAGGCATCCGGATGAGATGACGGCGACTGGGACGGCGTTATCCGCGCCGAGGCGGAGGACGGCTCCTTTGCCGAACTGCTTGTCCATTGCAAGCAGAGCCTGATCGATGGCTCTGCGGCGTTCTGCTTCTGTCATTTCGCCTCCTGGTCTGCTGCCTCGCTCCTGATTAGAGGCGGTTTGGCGGATTCTTCTCACCTTTTTCCGCACGGCGCGTGCTAACCTCACGGCGTATGCGGAAAATCATGCTGACATCACTCGTGGCCGCACTGTGTGCCGCGCAGTCGGGGACGCTCCACGGCATCGACACGACTGCTCTCGATACGACGTGCAAGCCGTGCCAGGATTTCTATCGCTATGCGACTGGCGGATGGCAGGACAAGAATCCGATTCCGGCGGACCGGTCACGCTGGGGCACGTTCGACGAACTGAACGAGGCGAATCTGGAGCGGATGCGGACGATTCTGGAGGCGTCGGCTGCCCCGGGGACGACGGGCGATCAGAAGCGGCTGGGCGATTTCTATTCGGCGTGCATGAACACCACGGCGATCGATGCGGCGGGGGCGAAGCCGCTCGAGCCGGAACTGAAACGGATCGCGGCGATCCAGACACGGCAGGATTTGATGACGTATCTGGTGAGCCAGCAGATGACTGGGGGCATCGTTCCGCTGGGGATCGTGCCGACATCGGATCCGGATGATGCCAATAAGGTCATCGCGGGCATCGGCGCCGGTGGCCTTTCGCTGCCGGACCGGGATTATTACTTCCGCGACGACGAGGCCACGCGGAAGATCCGCGAGGCGTTTGGGGAATACATCACAAAGATGAATGAACTGCTCGGGGACCAGCCGGATGCGGCGTCCGCGGCGGCGAAGACGGTCTTCGATTTTGAAAGTGTGCTGGCAAAGGCGACGCTGACGCTGGCGGCGCGGCGGGATCCGTATCAGACGACGCACAAGATGGATTTCGAGAAGCTGAAGGCGCTGGCGCCGGCGTATGACTGGCAGGGAGCGTTCGAGCTGCTGAAGATTCCGGCCGCGACGCCGATCGATGTATCGCAGCCGGAGTTTGTGAAGGCGTACGGGCAGCAGATGGAATCGGCGCCGCTCGACACGTGGAAGACGTGGCTGCGCTGGCGGCTGGTGGACGATCGCGCGCCTTATCTCGCGAAGCCGTTTTTCGACGAAGCATTCTGGTTCAACAGCACGGTTCTGACGGGGGTGACGCAGCAGCGTCCGCGATGGAAGACCTGCGCAGCGGCGGCGGATGTGGCGCTGGGCGATGCGCTGGGGAAACTCTACATCGCGAAGTATTTTCCGCCGGAATCGCAACGGCGGATGGAGGAGCTGATTGCGAATCTGCGGACGGCGCTCGGGAAACAGCTTCGGGCAGCCGACTGGCTGGCGCCGGAGACGCGGGAGAACGCGCTGCGGAAGCTGGCGTCCTTCGACGCGCGGATCGGCGGAACGGTGAAGTGGAGGGATTACGGGGATGTAGAGGTCCGGCGCGATGGCTACCTCGCGGGGAAAGAATCGACGGTGCGGGCGACGCGGGAGTACAACGTGAGCAAGATCGGGAAGCCCCTTGACCGCACGGAGTGGAGTATGACGCCGCCCACGGTGAACGCGTATTACAGCGCGGAGCGGAACAATATCACGTTTCCGGCGGGCATTCTGCAGCCGCCGTTTTTCGATCCGAAGGCGGATGACGCCGAGAACTATGGAGCGATCGGCGCGGTGATCGGGCATGAAATGGGGCACGGGTTTGACGACCAGGGCGCGAAGTACGATGCGAACGGGAATCTGAAGGACTGGTGGACGGCGGCGGACAAGGCGAATTTCCAGACGCGCGCAGGGTGCATCGTGAATCAGTTCGATTCCATCGACGTGGGCGGTGGACAGCATCATAACGGGAAGTTGGTGACCGGCGAGGCGATGGGAGACCTGGGCGGGCTGCGGCTGGCCTATGAGGCTTATCATGAATCGCTGCATGGAAAGCCGGCGCCGGTGATCGATGGGTTCACGGGAGATCAGCGGTTCTTCCTGGCGATTGCGCGGGTCTGGGCGCAGAATCAGCGGCCGGCTGCGGCGGCGAAGCAACTGGCGACCGATCCGCATCCGCTGGCAAAGTACCGGGTGAATGCCACGCTCGAAAATATGCCGGAGTTTCAGGCGGCGTTTCAGTGCAGGCAGGGGGATGCGATGGTGCGGCCTGCGGCAGAGCGGTGCCGGCTATGGTGAGTCAGGATGCGCGCTGGCCGAAGCGTTCGGCGCTACGGGCGCGGGCTTTGGCGGCTTCTTCTTCGCGATTCTTCGGCGGGACGTTCGTTTCGAGATTGCCGATCAGCTCGGCAGAGATGCGTGCGATTTCGCTGACCGCGTAGTTGAACGGCGCTTCGTTCGTTTTTGACGGCTTCACGAAGCCGCTGATCTTGCGGACGAATTGGAGCGACGCCGCACGGACTTCATCTTCCGTTGTCGGTGGCTCGAAATTGAAAAGCGGCCGGATGTTGCGGCACATCGATTATTCCTCTTCGCTTACTCCTCATCGCTTACTCCTCGTCCGAGCGCAGTTTGGCGAGAACGGTGAGATCTTCGAGGGTGGTGGTGTCGCCCTTCACGTCCCCGCCTGCCGCGAGTTCGCGCAGAAGCCGCCGCATGATTTTTCCGCTGCGGGTTTTCGGAAGCGCATCGGTGAAGCGGATGTCGTCCGGTTTCGCGAGTGAGCCGATTTCCTTGCCGACCCAGCCGCGGAGTTCCTCTTTGAGTGCGGGTGTGGTCTCGTTGCCGAGCTGGAGGGTGACGAACGCAACGATGCCCTGGCCTTTGATTTCATCGGGGCGTCCGACGACCGCGGCTTCGGCAACTTTGGGATGCGCGACGAGCGCGGATTCGACTTCCATGGTGCTCAGGCGATGGCCGGAGACGTTGAGGACGTCATCGACGCGGCCCATGACCCAAATGTAGCCGTCTTCGTCCTGACGAGCGCCATCCCCGGTGAAGTAATTGCCCGGAATCTGGGACCAGTAGGCTTCTTTGAAACGCTCGGGATCGCCGTAGATGCCGCGGAGCATGGAAGGCCAGGGTTTGCGGATGACGAGATAGCCGCCGGAACCCGCGGGCACGGGCTTGCCTTCGCGCGTAACCACTTCGACGTTGATGCCGGGCAGTGGTCGGGTGCAGGAGCCGGGTTTGGTCGGAGTGGCGCCGGGGATCGGGCTGATCATGATGACGCCGGTTTCGGTCTGCCACCACGTGTCGACGATGGGGCAGCGCTCATGGCCGATGTTGACGCGGTACCACATCCACGCTTCGGGGTTAATGGGCTCGCCGACGCTGCCGAGCAGGCGGAGCGATTTCATCGGGTGCTTCATGGGCCACTGTTCACCGAGGCGCATGAAGGCGCGGATCGCGGTGGGGGCAGTGTAGAAGACGGTCACTTTGTGGCGGTCGATCATGTCCCAGAAGCGATCCGGCTGCGGGTAAACGGGGCCGCCTTCATACATCAGGACGGTGGCGCCGTTCTGCAGCGGTCCGTAGATCACGTAGCTGTGGCCGGTGACCCAGCCGATATCGGCGGTGCACCAGTAGACGTCTTCATCGCGGAGGTCGAAGACCCATTTGCTCGTAATGTAAGTGCCGACGGAGTAGCCGCCGGTGGTGTGGAGAATGCCCTTGGGTTTTCCGGTAGTGCCGGACGTATAGAGAAGGTAGAGGGGATGTTCGGAATCGAGGTGCTCGGCGGGGCATTCGTCGCTCGAAGCAGCCATGAGCTCATGCCACCAGCGATCCCGGCCGTGGACCATCTTCTGTTCGGAGCCGGTTCGTTTGAAGACGACAACGCTGTGGACGCCGGGACATTTTTCGAGGGCGGTGTCGACAGTGGGCTTGAGTTTGATCTCGGCGCCGCGGCGGTAGGTGCCGTCCTGCGTGATGACACAGGTGGCGCCGCAATCGTGAATGCGGTCCGTAATGGCCTGGGCGGAGAAGCCGCCGAAGATGACAGTATGGGGCGCGCCGATGCGAGCGCAGGCGAGGACGGCGGTGGCGAGCTCGGGCGAGGTGCCCATGTAGATGGCGACGCGGTCTCCGGTTTTTACGCCGAGCGATTTGAGAACGTTGGCGAAGCGGCAGACTTCGCTGTGGAGCTGCTGATAGGTGAGGGTGCGGACCTCGCCAGGCTCGCCTTCCCAGATCAGCGCCGCTTTGTTCCTGCGCCAGGTTTTGAGATGGCGATCGAGGCAGTTGTGGGAGAGATTGATTTTGCCGCCAATGAACCATTTGGCGAAGGGGGCGCCGGACCAGTCGAGGACCTTATCCCACGGTTTGAACCATTCGAGTTCGCCCGCGATATCGCCCCAGAACTTTTCGGGATCGCGGTCGGCTTCGGCGCAGAGGCGCTCGTATTCGGCGATGGAGGGAATATGGGCGTTCTCGCTGAAGGAGGCGGGCGGCGGGAAGAGCCGCTTTTCATTGAGGGAGGATTGGATATCGGAGGAAAATTGTGTTGACATGCCGGATCATAAGCATGATATCGAAAGTCCCGGACTGAAGCGGCCGCCGCCGGTGAAACGGCTGGATTCCTCTTCTGTAAGGTGTAAACTATTCGCAGGAGACGGCACCATGACGGCAGCCATTTGGCTGGCTATTTTTGCAGCGATTTACGTTGCGATTTTCCTCGCCGTTATCACGTCGGGAAAGCACTGGAGAGCGGATCAGGAGAGGGAGCGTATGCGCCGCCTCGCCGACGCCAGGATGAATGCCAGGCTCCTGAGACTCAACATTTGATACATTCCCGGGTTCTCTGCTCAACGCATCGCGAAGAGAATGGAGAGCCACGATCCTGTAAAGCTCCAACAGCGGCCTGGGCGTCGCGTTTAGTCCGCGGGTTCGTCGACGACCGCGGCGGCGCTGCGTCCGCCGGGGCGGGGACGGCGGTTGGCCATGACGTATGAGTAAGGATCGTGGGGGGGCTCACGTCTGAAAATGCGGCGGGCGATCGTTTTCAGGCGGTCGAGCAGTGCTGCCATACCGCGATCATAGCTCTTTTTGCGGCGGTGTGGCTCGCTTCGAGCCGTTTCCATTGTTCAACGGACACCAGGCCAGGGCGAGTCACAATCGCGCGCAGATCCCTGTGCTACAGATTCTGGAGCGGGTTC
>DASZVV010000192.1:0-2611 GCA_035546955.1 Bryobacteraceae bacterium | reverse complement strand
TGACCCGTATGGTCTGGGGACGGGATCTGCGCGAGAACGAAGAGCGTGTATTCGCCATCTCCGGATTCGAACTGGGATGAAGGGACCTCAAACCGAAGCAGAACTCGAAGACTATCTTGCACGGCCCACGGAAGCGGACGCGTTGCATGGTGCCCGGCTCGCGGGTGATGTGCTGATTCTCGGAGCCGGCGGCAAAATGGGGCCGAGCCTTGCGCGGCTGGCGCAGCGTTCCGGCGCAAGAGTTACCGCCGTCGCGCGCTTCACGGATCGCGAATTGCCGGCGCGGCTGCAGGCCGACGGGATCGAAACGATTGCATGCGACATGCTGGAGCCGGGCGCGCTGGCGAAGCTGCCCGATGCGCCCAACGTGATCTTCATGGCGGCGCGGAAATTCGGGACCGCTGGCCAGGAACACCTCACGTGGGCGATGAACACATTCCTGCCGGGCCTGGTGGCGGACCGGTATCGCCATTCGAACATTGTCGCGTTCTCGACCGGCAACGTGTATCCGCTGGTACCGGTGGAATCGGGCGGCGCGACGGAAACGACGCAGACCGCACCGGTCGGCGAATACGCGCAGTCGGCGCTCGGACGCGAACGAATGTTCGAATACGGCTCGGCGCGCTGGGGCACGAAAGCAGCGATTCTGCGGCTCAATTATGCGGTCGAGATGCGCTATGGAGTACTGGCCGATATCGGACGCGCGGTGTTCGAGCGGAGGCCGGTGGATGTGGGAATGGGGTTCGTCAACGTAATCTGGCAGCGTGATGCGAATTCGGTGGCGATCCGGGCGCTCTCGGGGTGCTCGAATCCGCCGCTCGTCCTGAACCTGACGGGGCCGGAGACACTTTCCACACGGGAGATTGCTTTGGGATTCGGAAAACGGTTTGGCGTGGAGCCGGTTTTTCGGGGCAAGGAAGGCTCAATGGCGCTGTTGAACAATGCATCGAAATGTCATGAGTTGTTCGGCAGCCCCACCGTCACGCCGGAGACCCTGATGGACTGGATAGCGGAATGGACAGTGCGGGGCAATTCGCAGTGGAACAAGCCGACCCACTTCGAAGTGCGGGACGGGAGATTCTGATGGCCATCCGCGAACGGCTTCTCCAGGGCATGGTGATTCCGGCGCATCCGCTGGCGCTCGATGCGAACCGCAAATTCGATGAGAAGCGGCAGCGCGCGCTCACCCGCTACTATCTGGCGGCGGGTGCGGGGGGAATCGCCGTGGGCGTGCATACGACTCAGTTCGCGATTCACGATCCGAAAGTGGGGCTGCTGCGGCCGGTGCTCGAAATGGGCCGTGAGGAAGCCAGGGATGCCGTCACGATTGCGGGCATCTGCGGCGGGCGTGAGCAGGCGGTGCGGGAAGCGGAACTTGCGCGATCTTTGCGTTATGATGCCGGGCTCGTGAGCCTGGCGGCGCTGCGCGATGCGTCAGAAGACCAACTGATCGATCACTGCCGCGCGGTGGCTTCCACGATTCCGGTGGTGGGATTTTATCTGCAGCCCGCGGTCGGTGGGCGCGTTTTACCGTATTCGTTCTGGCGGCGGTTTGCGGAGATTCCCGATGTGGTGGCGATCAAAATCGCCCCGTTCAATCGCTACCAGACAATCGACGTGGTTCGTGCCGTGGCCGAGAGCGGACGCGCCGGAGAAATTGCGCTTTACACCGGCAATGACGACAACATCCTGGCCGACCTCACGGCAGAATTCGAGTTCGGTGGGCGGCGGCTGCGAATTGCCGGCGGATTGCTGGGCCACTGGGCAGTGTGGACGCGCCATGCCGTGACATTGCTGCAAAACGCCGGATCCGAGCCCCTTACATCAGGTGCGCAGATCACGGACGCGAATGCGGCGATCTTCGACGCGGCGAATCAGTTCCGCGGCTGTATTCCGGGAATTCACGAAGTGCTCCGCCGTCAGGGATTACTGGCCGGGCGATGGTGCCTGGACGAGCATGAAGAGCTTTCGTCAGGGCAGAGCGAAGAGATCGATCGGGTCACCCGGATGTATCCGCATATCTGCGAAGCAGACGACAGGCTGATTGCGGAAAATCTGGATCGCTGGTTACTCTGATCCGGCTTCGCTGACTCAGTTGCTGCGCAACATCGTCCCAATCGCCCGCACGAGATCTGCGGGGGGCGCATAGCCGGATGAAAGCTCGAACGCCAGAGTGATCCCGTCCTGCGACTGGATGCCGTCGACCGCCACCAGAAAAGCAGAGCCGCCGGCGAATTGGACGTAATCGCCGGCGATCGACCATGAAAAACTTTCGGTGCGGGCGCTCTCCTGATCCACCGCGACCAGCAGGCGCTCCGAAGGACTGCTCTGAACGGCACTGACTGCCGGCACCGGTCGATTATCGATATTGATTGTGTTGGCCGGCAAATCGCCGGTCATGGAATACGCGAGCGCCACGGCGGGCAACATCACGCGGAAGTATCGAACGGAGATTTTCTTACAGGGCACGTTTAGCTGCGGCGACGGCGAAAGTTGTTCGTCTCCGCATTATACATTCCGGAACATTCGAGACTTTCCTCTCGTGTACAGCTGGATGTCGTTTGCAGGGGCTGGACAGGAACGCTTTGCATCCGTGACATCGCATCACAGG
>DASZVV010000191.1:0-21834 GCA_035546955.1 Bryobacteraceae bacterium | reverse complement strand
GAGGCCGGATCGAGGCTCTTGCTCCAGATCATGTTGACAGCGGCTTTGGGCTGCGCACCGATATTCGCCGCTACATACATGTAATACCGGTCGCCGATGTGAATCACATCCGGCGCCAGGCCGCGCCGCGGCGGCGCTGTGCCCGCACGCCACGCCCATCCGTCATCGGAGACCAGCGAACTGCCACCCGTTCCGTAGACGTAATACTTGCCATCGCATTGCACGATCGTCGAAGGATCGTGGATGCCGATCTGCCCGTCGAGCGCAAGCGCGATCGAAACAGCAGCTAAAAGCGACACACAAAGCGCGGCACGCAACACCATTCTCACTACTGCACTCTCCTTATTGCCGGATGCCATTTGGTGTGAACTCCCCGCCTTTCACCAGCAGGTTGAGGATTTCTCTCTGTCGCGCGGGACAGGCGCGCCCTTTATCCGGAGTCATGTTGTCGTGCTCGGATTCAATCATTGGCAGCGGCTCCTTCGACCCCGGAATCTGATTCAAAGCGGTCCATACCCCGGCCGGCGGGGAAGTCGTATCGATAAAACCCATCCCGGCCATCACCGGAGCCTGAATGCGTGACGCAAAGTTGACCGTATCGAAATAGAGTGCCGTCTTCATCGCATCCGGATTGTCTGAAGGCCAGTTCGGATAACCGGCTTTGCGCCCGTGCAGATCCGCATTCGTATCCGCACCCGCCGGCACGCACACCAGAACCGCACTGATTTTTTCCGGACGCAACCCGGCCAGCATCAGACTCTGCTGCCCGCCCATGCTGCCGCCCATCAATACCAGCGTCTTGCCATCCCAATCGGGACGCGTCAGCAGATAGTCGAGTACTCGCGAATCCCGCAGATACATATTCAGGAAATAGGACTTCTCCCGGTCTGTATTGCCCACCGCCTGATAAGCGCGCGGAATGTTGCCGGAAGCGTCCGTTGGCAGCTTATCGTGCGAGTCCACATCGAGCGAGAGCCACCCCTCCGAAGCGCGCTGCGCAATCGGCCGCGGATTAAGAGCGTACACGCCGGCGTACTGCAGTTGAATCACCGCCGGAAATTTGCCTTCCCTCGCGGGCTTCGCAATCCATCCATGCGCCTTCGAGCCAAGAGCGTCCATCTCGAACATATTGAGATCCACGCCTGCCCCATCGGTTTGCGTCGGGGTCAGTACTGCGTTTATCGGAACCTTGGCCTGCGCGGTGAGCTTTCCCGCCCAGAACGAATCGAAATCGCCGGGCCGCGGCCTTGAAAGTCCGAGTTTCTCCGGTTCCACTGCGGCGCCCACCGCATAGAGTCCCGTGTTGCGGCCGGTATTGCCTCCGGTAAATTGCGACGTAGCGCCCCTCGCCGCGTCGCCCGGCGCAGTTTCGCCCGAAAGATTCGCATATGCTTCCACCGCCACATAAATCATCTCCGGCTGATCCGCCGTGATCTCAATCGTGTCCTTGCCGGATGAAAGATCCAGCTTGCCTTCCTTCAAAACCACTGCATTGTTCCGGCGGATTGTCCACTTATACGCGTAGGTCGGTGTCACCGGACCCGGCGCAACCGTCCACCCCACCTTCTCACCCACTTTGTACATATCGTTGGCGTGGTACGGAGTGAAGGTAAGCTGCTGCGGAATGGGCGCACGTTGCGCAATCGCCAGCGCCGGAACCAGCAACAGGATCAGATTTCGAATTGCGGTCATGCTCTCTCCCTACTGTGCCCCGCGGCCCCGGCCACCCGGTACCACCTCAATGTTGTCCACATGCTTGCTCATATCCTTCGCTACTCCGACAATCATGAATTCCAGTGGCTCGCTCCCCGTGTTCTCGAACGAATGCACTTCGCTCAGTTGAATCGGAATCGCGTCGCCTTCTTTTATCGACGCCGTGTCCGCGCCGCCGCGTCCGGCCCCGATCGTCGCCGTCCCCGAGCCCTTCATCACGTAATAAAATTCCGCCACCTCATGATGCATGTGCGGCCCCACCGACGCCCCAGGCGCGAGCACCAGATGATCCACATACGCCCATGACGTCGAAAACACCGTGGGATCCAGCACGCGCCGGTATTGCGCCGTGCCCTTTCCGCCATCCATGGAGTTCACCGGACGCAGCAGCGATCGGTCGAGCCGCATCGAAATAAACTGCGGAATCGGATCGAGCGGCACACCCACCCGCGGATCGTCCAGATTGAAAGCGTCGTACTGATCCTTCACCGCCGACACATTGATATTCAGCCACTGCACCGGTTGATCGGTCGGATTATAGATCGCGTGCGAATGGCCCATCCGGCAGGGCGCGCCCGCCGGTCCCTTCAGCAGCGACGTGTGTCCGTCAATGGTGAACTGCGCCTCGCCATCCAGAATCACAAACATCTCCTCGCACTGATTGTGGAAATGCGCGCCGATCCCGCTCTTCGGCTCAATTACCCCGCGATGCAGAAACTGGAGATTCGGCTCAATCGTATGCGCATCGAAGAGTGCCGTGAAATCGAGCGCGCCCGCCCCGCCGTGAACTGCCGGACTATGCCGGAACCGCGAAGGATCGCTGTGAGCAATCCGCGAAGCCAGCGGCTCGCGCCCCGCAATCGGAAGAAACGTCAGCGCCCCCAGCGCAAGAACAAACACAACCCGCAGATACTTCATGGCCTCGCTCCTTCACTATTTCGAATCGAAAAGCAGCGTCGAATAATTCTTCGTGCTCAGCGTGTTCTCCACCGTCGGCCACACCTTCTGGTGAATATCGGAATGGATCCACTTCTGCCGCGCCTCTTCGCTCACATATGTCAGTTGAAACCGGTAGTTGATGCCTGCGGGCGCGGCGCCCGTGTACACCTTCGCCAGCTTCAGCAGCTTCACATCGATATATCCCGGAAACTTCTCCGCGGCGGGCTGGAAGATCGTATGAAAGTTCTTCAGCATCTCCGGCTCCCGTGCGGCCGATACGGTCAGATCGCAATAGAGTACGATCGGGCTCTGCGCCGCCGTCTGCGCCGAAAGCGCGGTCGCGCCGGCTGCGGCGGCAACCATGGAAGTAATAGCGGTTCGTCTGTTCATGAGTCAATGCCCCTCGCTGTTTTATTGGTACGTCTGATAAAGCGCTTTCTCGCCCGGTACGTTGACGCGGATCCGGTAAACGCTCGTGCTCGCCGTGATGTAGAGGGACTTCCCATCCTCGCCCCAGCCCACGTTCGCCGCCACCTCCCCAGGCTGAATCGTCCCGATATGCCTTCCATCCGGCGAAAATACCCAAACGCCCTCTGGCCCCGCTGCGTAAACATTGCCCTGCGAATCCACTTTCATCCCGTCCGGAATCCCCTGTTCCTTCGCGTTCGCCAGATCGAAGAACAGGCGCCCATGCGTTACAGTCCCGTCCGCCGCCACGTCATACCGCATCCAGAAGCGCTTCTTCTCATCGGAATTCGAAACATAAAGCGTCTTCTCGTCAGGTGACAGCGCAATTCCGTTCGGCCGGTTCAGATCCTTCACAATCGCCTTCAGCGCGCCGTTTTTGTAGAGGAACACGCCGTTGAACTTCAGCTCTTTCGCGGGATCGTCATCCATCTTCGCCAGCCCATACGGTGGATCGGTGAAATAGAGCGCCCCGTCAGACCGGTACACCAGATCATTCGGACTGTTGAACCGCTTGCCCTCGAACTTCTCGATCACCGGCGTCACGGTCAGATCCGGCTTCACCCGCACGATCCGCCGGGCCCCGTGCTGGCATAGCAATACCGCGCCGTCCCGATCGGCAATCATTCCATTCGGTCCGATCAGCGCCCCATGGCCCGGACTTGCTATTCCCCCCGCGTTCTGAATCAGTACCGTCACATCGCCGGATGGCGAAACCGAGCGCACCACATTTCCAGGAATATCGCTGAACCACAGCACGCCCTGCGGTCTCCACAGCGGTCCTTCCGTGAACGTGAAACCGCCCGCGACTTTTTCGATCCGCGCATCCTTCGCCACCAGCGCATCGAATGCCGGATCGAGGCGAAGAATCTTCCCGATCGTTGGCGCCTCCTCCTTCACCGCCGGCGCCTTCTCCTGCGCAGTCGAGCAGGCACTCAGCAAAACAGCCAGCGAAACGCAGCCGATCGCGCAAAACACTTTCGCCGGTTTCACTGGCAATTCCGCCCCGAACAAAGATTCTTGCTGAAAAACGGCATTACGTGATTCTGGAACCGGTCTGCTACCGCGCTCGTGTGCGTGCCGGAATAAACTTCAAATGAATTGGCGATCCCGTACTTATCGAGCACGTCATGCAGCTTCGTCGTATCCGCGCGCAGCCCGTCCTGATCGCCCACGTCGATCCCGATCGCCTTGTACTGCCGCAGGTTCCCGATGTACTGATCGATGAACGCCAGCGGCGCATTCGCCGCCCACTTCGCCAGCACATCCTGACGCACTGCACCGTCCTCCGTTGGCAGATCGAGATACAGCGGCGGCTTCTTCGGGTCCGGAGACCATGCCGCGGCCGACGCCAGTTGCGCCCGCAATCCGAACGGCAGCTTTTCCGAATCAGCCGGCGTTTTCACCGCCTCCAGCGCCTTGTCATTCGCTGTATTCGGCTGCGCCGGTCCCGCGCCCCGCGCCGAAAGGCAGCACGGGCTCATGATGTAGAGGCTCCCGAACACATCCGAATGCTTCATCCCGATCCGGCTCGCGCCGTACCCGCCCATTGAGTGCCCCACCAGCCCACGCGCCGAGCGATGCGGGATCGTTCGGTAATGCGCATCCATATATGCCACCAGATCGTGCGCGATGAAGTTTTCGAAATCGCCCGTAGTCGCCGAGCTCGAATACATCGATCCGTTGTGTACCGTCTTCGAATCCGGCAGCACCACGATCATGTCCTGCGCCCCCAGCGCAAACGCGCCCTCAATCGTCTGCGGAACGTGGATCTCATGCGTCCACTGCTCCGCGCCGATCGAGTAGCCATGCAGCGCATACACCACCGGATAGCGCCGGTTCCTGTTCTTCGCGTAATCCGGCGGCAGGAACACGATCACGTCGCGATCCACCGCATCCCCTTCCAGATTCCCCTCAAGCGAAACTCCGTGAACCTTGATGTGCTCCACGGTGACCGGCTTCGCGCCTGCCACCGGCGGCGGCACCTCCGTCTTCACCTGCGCATAACCCGCCAGCGCGATTCCAGCCAGGAATAACGGCAATCTGCGAACAAAACGACTCATTCGACCCTCACGGGTCCCCACTATATCACTGGTCGGACCAATGGTGGAAGCGGTTCCAGAAAAAAATCGAACCGGTGCCGGGAATCGCGGCGAACCAGGAACTAATTTCGGAACAGCATCGGCGCGTAAATCGCCAGATACTGCTGCCAGTTCGGCCAGCTATGGCCGCCACCCGACTGGTGGAACTCGTGCTTCACCCCGCGCTTCGTCAGCATGTCATCCATGCTCTTCACGCCCTGATAACCGGGGTCCTCCGTTCCGCACCCGATCCACAACACTTTCAGCTTTTTGTTGAGCATCGCCGGATCGGCCTTCTCCCACTCTGCCCGCGCTCCCGTTCCGCTGAATGCCGCGATATACGCGAACTGATCGAGGTGATGCAGCCCGATCGACATCGACTGGCTCGCTCCCATGGAAAGCCCTCCGATCGCCCGGTGATCGCGATCCGTCAGTGTCCGGTACTTCGTTTCCACAATCGGTCTGATCTCGCTGATCAGCTCCGTTTCGATCTTCGCGCCGTCCTGCGGCGTGGCGGGTACCGGAGGGACCGGCTTGATCTCACGCGGAATATGCCCGTACGGCATCACTACGATCATCGGCTTCGCCTTTCCGTCCGCGATCAGATTGTCCAGAATCACATTCGCGCGCCCCGTCCACGTCCATGAAGCTTCAATCTGCCCGTTGCCGTGCAGCAGGTAGAGCACCGGCAGCTTCTGCTTCCCGGTTTCATAACCGGGCGGCGTATACACATAGAACATCCGCTGCGTCCCGAGATTTTTCGAGTCGTAAAACTCGATGTGTACGCTCCCGTGCGGCACTGGCCGGTCTTCAAAAACCGCCTTTGTATCGCCCGGAACGATGAACGAACTCGTCGGGCCCCAACGCCTCAGCTCCAGTCGTGAATTCGAAGGATCCGGCATCCGCAGACCGCCGTCGATCGCGAACCCGTACGTGTAAAACCCCGCCGGCAGCGGACCCACCGTCAGACTCCACATCCCCGTGCTGTCTTTCACGAGCGGCATCGGCTTCTTGATCACTTCCAGAATTCCGGGTGAGCCCATCAGCAGCACCTCGGACGCTTTCGGCGCGAAAAGCCGGAACGTCACGCTGCGGTCCGCATGAATTTCCGGCGAGGCCGGAACATTGTTCGTGTCTTCGTAAAAAGGCGTCGGGCCCCCGTTGCGCCATCATCGGCGCGGCCAGCGCCAGAAACCCCGCAATCGCAATCCATCGGTTCATGGGGTAGAAGCCTATCACAGAAAGCCTGGGTCGAACCGATCCATGTGGCTTCTTAATGCTGCTTCCCCGGAAAAACGCGCATTATGGCCCGATAGCACTCGCGCACTACCCAAAGCGATAGGGGAATCCACCCTAAGATACAAGGCGATTTCTGAAGTGTACTCTTACGACCAATCTGGTACTTTTGGACTGTACCCGGAATTTGAGAATAGAAGGGAGTTCGGCGCAGAACTATCGTATGTTGAGTTGTTTATAAGCAAACGCTTAAATCTGTACGCTGTTGCAAAAAGTTGTCAAGACAATCACAAAAAACGAAACCAACTCTTCTCTCGATAACATCCGTTTCGACCAGTAACCAGTAGATCCCGCGGAGCCGGAATTCTCGAATCCCAGGCCGTTTTCCGCGACAACGCGACACGTGTGTCCGCTCCCTCCTGAAGGGCGCGGCACTGAATTTTCAGAGGTTTAATGAGCTACCAGACTTTCCACCGTTCACTCCCTGCACTCTTTCTGTGCAGTCTTATGCCGCTCACCGCACTCGCGCAGCCGAAGGTGTGGGTCACATCGTCTTTGCAGCGGACCGGCCCGGTCGACGCTGCCGGTTCCGGAACTCTCGCCCAGCTCTATGCGGGCAAAGGCGAGGCCGAGTCTTTCCAGGTAGTCGTCCAGTCGCCTGCTTCCGGACTGAGCAACGTGAACTTCAGCGTCTCCAGTCTCAGTGGACCCGGCGGCGCCACCATCCCCTCCAGCGCCTTCTCGCTCTTCCGCGAACAGTATGTCTATGTGGATAAATCCAGCGTGAACTGGAACGGCACCAATCAGCCGTTAGGAGCGGGCTGGTATCCCGATGGCCTCATCCCGTTTAACGATCCTGTCTCGGGCGCTCCCATCACGGGCGCTCAAATCGAAGCCGTCCCCTTCACTCTCGCCGCCACGCACAACCAGCCGATCTGGGTGGACCTCAATGTCCCCCGCACCGCGGCGCCCGGGACTTACACCGGCACCTTCACCGTAACCAGCGATCAGGGAAATGTCACCGGCACCATCTCCGTGACCGTCTGGCACTTCACTCTCCCGGTGAAATCCGCCCTGAAATCCGCCTTTCTCTACTGGACCACCCAGGATCTCAACTCCGATATGGAACTGCTCCGCAACAGAATCTCCCCTCTGAGATCGGACCCAGGCAACCAGAGCACGCTCGCCGGAATGGGCCTTCAAACCGTCGGCCTGCCGTTCTACAGCGGCGCGAACGTCTCCAATTGCTCCATGTCCGCGCCCCCGGCCCTGTCCGATCTGCGCGCCTCTTCCGCCGCCCAGAATCCGTCCCTCGCGCAGGTTGTTTACAGCGCGGATGAAGTCGGCAACTGCACTTCGCTCTACCCCGTGATCAAACAATGGGGCAATGTTCTGCATCAGGCCGGTATCGGCAATCTTGCGACCATGGCTCCCACCCCGGCACTTTTCGATGACGGGTCCGGCACCGGCCGCTCCGCCGTGGATATCTGGACCATCATGGGGATCTCTTACAATGCCGCCAATGTTCAGGCCGCCATCGCCAAAGGCGACAGCGTCTGGTCCTACACCGCGCTCGTTCAGGATTCTTACTCGCCAAAATGGGAAATCGATTTCTCTCCCATGAATTACCGCGTTCAGCCCGGCTTTATCAGCCAGAGCCTGGGCCTCACCGGCCTCCTCTACTGGCGTACCGATTACTGGTCTTCCGACCCGTGGAATCAGGTGAACAACGAAGGCCAGTTCAGCTCCAATAACTATGCCGGCGAAGGGATGCTGGTGTATCCCGGTTATCAGGTCGGCATCGCCGGCGTCGCCCCGTCCATGCGACTCAAATGGATTCGCGATGGCGTTGACGATTACGACTACATCGCGATGCTGAAGGCCGCCGGACAAACAAGCTGGGCCATGAATCTCGTCTCCGGAGTCGGGGCCGACTGGTCCAACTGGACGCAGGATCCCAACGTCCTGGCGAACGTGCGAATGCAATTGGGTCAGGCGCTCGATCAGGTATATGGAGGAGGAACCACGACCGCCGCGTCATCATCCGCCTCCGATTCCACCACTACCTCGTCATCTGCCTCCACATCGTCATCGTCCTCGACCACCACGTCGTCGTCATCATCCACTTCGTCCACGTCCGCTGCGGCCGCGCCGCCCGCTGCCACCCCGGCGAACGTCGCTCCCGGAGTCGTCTCCGTCTATCCGGTCAACAACGGACGCTCCATCACCTTCACTTACACAGTGGGAGATGCGAACGGCGGAGGCGATCTGGCAGGAGCCGGACTCCTGCTGAACTCTTCGCTCAACGGGCAGGGCAGCTGCTGGTTCTACTACAACCTGGATACTGCGGTTGTTTCGCTCGCCGATGACACCGGCTCCAACTGGTCCTCGGTGTTGCAGGGAAACTCCGGCACGATCAGCAACAGCCAGTGCTCCATCGCCGGAACCGGATTCGGAGCTTACCGCTCCGGTAACAACGCCATCGTGACCGTCACCGTCTATCTGAAGAACTTCACCGGAAACAAAACCATCTATATCCAGGCGATCGATCACGAGGGTCTCTCATCCGGCTATCTGTCCATGGGAAAGTGGGACCTCCCCTGAAGCGGTTACCGGCTCCTACTTCCCGATCATCAGGATCGTGAACGAGCCCGGCACCACCGGACCGCCCCGGCCTCGGCCGCCGGCGGATGCCGGTGGTGCCGGGCCTCGTTCCTGGGACATCGTAAAAAGATGTCCCGTCTTGCTGTCGAGCGTCACGGTGCGAGCCCCGTTCATCGTGTCGAGATTCTGCTCCACCTCAAAACTCGTTGGCGATTTCTCCTTCACCACAGTCAGCGTTCCATTGCCCCCCGTACTGAATGCCTCCATCGTCGCGGGATTGAACACCGCTCCGTCGGAGCCCCCCGCCAGCGGCAGAGTGGTGAGGATCTTACCGTCCGCGGCGCTTAAAACCACCATCGTTGGCTGGGCGGTTTGAGAACCTTCGCTGCCTGACCGGCTGCACGCCGCGAACAGGATGCGATTCTTCGGATCGAGCGCCAGTCCGTTGCATCCGCCCTTGTCGACGAACGAATAATGCGCCACCGCCTTCATCTGTTTCACGTCAACAGCCGTCACGCTGCCGATCGCATCCTGCATAACTACATAGAGCATGCCCTTGCCATCCGCAATCCCTTCCTCGGGCACGCCGCCGAGGTCGATCGTTCCGAGCACATTTCCGTCTTTGGCATCGATCACCGTCGCGTTCTTTGTCGGATGGCTGAAAACATAAACCCGCTCGTTGAAGGCATCGAAGCAGATGCCGTCCGGCCGCGCGTCGCCCACATCGATCGACTTCATCAGCGTGAGTGTTTTGGTATCGAACATCGATACCTTGGGATGATCGCTCGTGAAGCCATGGCCGGATTTCGGGTCCACTGCTGTACCGTTGCCGCCAACACCGCTGATCTCGCCGGCCGGTTCAAGAGTATCGAGATCGAAGATCGTCAGCCGTTGGGGCACCGCGGCAATCGCGGGTGTGGTCGCAGTCGCCGCCTCCTCGCGCGTAGCGCCGCGCGGAATAAACAGACGGCGCCCGGCCGCGTCGGCATAAATGTAGTCCCATCCACCTTCGCCGCCGGTCTTCGCTTTCTTCAAAATCTTGTAGGGACCGCTCTCCTGAGCCATTCCTGTCGAAGCGAAGGTCAGCGCTAAAACCGCAATCGCCGTGCACGTATGTCGCATTTGGAAATCTCCCGGGATAGACGATGTTGTGACACGGATATTGTCGCAAAGCGGCCGGATCTCCGGTGTATCACGATCTTCCGGCAGCCCGCGCCGAACGCATCATTTGATATAACAACACGCATGGCAAGGAGCCTCACCCGCCGGCGGGCGCTGCTGGCGCTCGGTGCATCCGCCGTCGCAGCCACAGCAGCCCCAGCCCCGCCAACGGTGCACAGCCATGTCCACCTGTTCGATCCGGCCCGCGTTCCCTATGCGCCGGATGCTCCCTATAAGCCCGCCGCTTATACGCTCGAAGATCATCTGAAACTGGTCGAACACGCCCCGCTCGCGCACTCGATCATCGTCCATCCCGAACCGTATCAGGATGACCACCGCTACGTGGAATATTGTCTGGCGCATCAGCCGGCGCCGGGATATCTCAAAGCCACGTGCATGTTCGATCCGCTGAAGCCGGACACCCCCGATCGGATGCGCCGGCTCCTGGGCCGCTGGCCAAAGCGCATCGTCGCCCTGCGCATTCATGAGATGTCGATGACGCCCGAGAACGCCGGACCCATTCGCAATCGTGATATGAAAGATCCGCGTATGGAGGCTTGCTGGGGCGCAGTGACATCACTGGGCATGGCTGTTCAGATGCATTTCATCCCCGGCCAGGCGCCCGCGATTCACCGCCTGGCTTCGCAGTTTTCCGGCACGGCCGTCATTCTCGACCATATGGGCCGTCCGGGGCAGGGCACCGCCGCCGAGTATGACGAAGTGCTGAAACTCGCCGCCTTACCGCGCGTGATTCTGAAGTATTCCGGCTGGGAATACTACAAAGGCGATATGCACGTCCTCACCCGCCGGCTCTATGACACCTTCGGACCCGACCGCATGATTTGGGGAATGGTCGGCGCCACGCCGGCCGGCTATCAGAAGCAATCGGCTCAATTCGAAGAATTCCTGACGTTCGCATCGCAGAGTGATCGCGCGAAAATCCGCGGTGGCAATGCGCAGCGCCTCTTCTTCAGTTGAACGCCGTCGGGCTCGCGGGCTCCTCGAAAATGACGAGCCCCGCGATTCCCGAAGCCGGTAATCGCTTCCCTCCTGACTGACGCTTGAGTAGGAATACGCCGGGTGAGGCGGGACTATTTCCCCGGCGCGGCCTGACAGGTTGAAGCCACTCTTTTCACGGACTGCGGCACGAAAGCCGTTGCCGCTCCGCGTTCCACCGTTTCGCCCGTCAGTTCGACCGTTTGATTGACGTACGGCTCAATCTGGCTGGGAGCGGAAAACGTGACGTGCTTTTGCGTTTTGTCGTCGACAATTGTGTACTGGCCGGAACCCGCTTTCGTAAGACAGCCGGTAAGATTCGTGGCTTCCCCCTGCGGTTGTTGACCCTGTTGAGGGCTGGCCGATGGTGGTTGGCCCGGCGTCGGAGGCTGCCCTGGCGTTTGAGGTTGCTGGCCTGCTGCCGGCGGCGGCTGGCCGGGTACCTGAGCCCAGCCCATCGATCCCAATCCCAGGCATGCTGTAAAAGTAGCGATCAAAACACTTCTCATAGGTAAAAATCCTCTGCGAGTGCCCGCTGCAATAACCGGGCCGTGGGCAACTCCGGACATACATGCGGGCGAAATCCTCATCTCGTGTATGCCCCCTTCCATGATTCAGGGCGAAGGCGGTAATCCCGTCCGCTAACCGCGATTCTGAACCGGTAATGCGTTCTGGCCGACCAGGCCTGCACGTCGCACACCCGTGTGCCGCGAAATTGTTCGCCGAGATGAAAGCCTCTGCCAGGCTCAATAGAATTGCGGCCAGGAGCAATGCCCCCGGAGCAGCCGGATCTTACCGGATTTCCGAACCGGCTGCCGGCCGCAATATGGCATTGCTGATGTTGGCCACGATTTCCGGATCAGTCAGGCCCGGTGTGACTCTCAGCTTCTGCCATTCCGGATCAGCCCCAAAAGCCGCCCACGCCTTGTCGCGCCCGGCCATATTGTCATAGCCCACCATATAGGTGATTCGCGGAAGATTCGCTCCCGCCAGGGCCTCGCCAAAAAACACCGGCTGCAGACCGCATCTCCGGAAGATCGCGATTTCGCCATCGGCGAACATTCCGATCTTCCGTTTGACCGTCGTCTCGTTATCGGATTCGTAGGTTCGCAGTTCGAAAATTCGGTTTCCGGAGGCTGGCGTCTTCCCCGTCTCGACGGCCGGAAACGCGTCAAAACAGCGAAGCAGAGTGCTCTCCATGCGTACGTACGGCAGTTCGGGATTCGCGTCGAATTCGGCGAGGCCCTTTTCGTACTCGGGGTCCTTTGCCAGTTTCTCCATTGCTGTCTGCATTTCTCCCAGCGATGAGTAGCTCGAGAGGACGAGCAGAAATGGCGATTCCGGCGCAATGACGGCGCTGAAAACACCGATCGGTCCGATGCCCGCTCGCCGCGCCGCGGGTACATACACCTGCGAAATGAAGGCGCCCGTGCGGCCCACCTGATTGGATTTGCTGTTGCGCATCTGGTAGCGCCTCAGCTCCAGAAAGTGGGCCTTCCCCGCGGTCGTGTGAGTTTGAGATTGCGCTGCGGCAGTCAGCGCGGCCGCTCCTGCAGTGGTGGTTAGCATGCTTCTGCGTGTCATGGGATTGCTTCGTGTCCGGCGGAGTCATCATACAACGGCTGTTGCGCCCCCGCATTCCATAAAGATATGAAGGCAATAATATTCGACATTGACGGAACCCTCATCGACTCGGTCGATTACCACGCGGAGGCCTGGCAGAAGGTCCTCCGCCGTCACGGAATCGAGGTGGAGTACGAATCCGTCCGCAACCAGATCGGCAAAGGTGGTGACAAACTGATGGCCGTCTTTCTGTCCCCCGCGCAGATAAAGCGCGAGGCAAAACAGATCGAGCAGGAGCGTGGCGAGCTTTTCAGGCGCGAATATCTGCCCAAAGTCAAACCTTTTCCCGCTTTGCATCAGTTGTTCGAGCGGTTGAAACGCGATCGAATTAAGATCGCGCTTGCCTCGTCCGCAAAACGCGATGAATTGGAGGCGTACAAACAGATCACCGGCATAGGCCCCTATCTGGAGGCGGCGACGTCCTCGGACGATGCTGCTGAGAGCAAACCGGACCCCGGCATATTTCTCGCCGCACTGAACGGACTGCGCGGCGTCGAACCTTCACAGGCGCTTGTTGTGGGAGACACCCCTTACGACGCGGAAGCCGCGGCGCGCGCGGGAATGCCGGCCGTTGGAGTTCTTTGCGGCGGTTTTGCGCCGGAGAAGCTAATCGCTGCCGGATGCCGCAAACTGTATCGCGATCCGGAGGAACTCCTGCTCGGATTCGACGGCTTACTCGCTGCTTTCCAGTAGGTGGCTGAATCGGATCGCGTCTGCCTTCGAAGAAAAATTGTTGAACATCAGGAACCCAGGCCTGATCTCGCGCAGCAGCATACTCTTCAATCGGACAAGATCGGCATCGGAATAGCGGTACGAATAAGAGCCCCGGCCGTGAAGCCGCCAGTAACGAAGCGAGCCATGTGCGGAACGGCCCGCGAAAGGATCCACGCAGTGACACAGGTCGAATTCCTGGCAGAGTTCGCTGACAATGTCTTCGGTCCAGTCTTCTCCTCTCGGCTCCCATGCAAGCTGACGCAATCCCCGGCGTCGAATGGTTCGAAAAAAGGAGCAGAAGTTGGAAAGGTTTTTATCGCTGGGGACGAAAGACTTCGGGCACTGAAAGAGAATCACCCGGGCATCCAGACAGCGGGCGATTTCCACTGTGCGTTCCCAGGCGCGCATGACCTGCTCGGTTGGCTGGAAAGAGCCGAGAAACGGCTTGTCTGCGTCGGCCACGGGGGTTCTCAGCCGCCGGTAGGTAGGGCTGCTCGGAACGTGTGTGATGAGTTGCCAGGCTTTGATGCAGAACCGGAAATCCGCCGGCGCGTCTGATTTCCATTTCTCAGCAACGCGCAGCGCAGGAGGGTCATAAAACGTCGTTTGGATTTCGATGGAACGAAACATCTCGAAATAGGAGGCTTGAGATCCATTCCACCCGCACAGGCCAATCTCGACATCCTTCACCCGGCCAATTCTGCAATTCAATAGCCAGCTGTCCTTTCATCTGCGGCCATCAATTTTCAACTCCGGAATACTCAAATCCACCGCCGCCTCAATCAGCGCCCGGTCGAAATATTCCGTCCCATCCCCCTGAAATTCGCACAAATACTCCTGCGAAAATTTCGCCTGCCCCATTGCCCCGCGCTCCCCATTCAGAAACGCGCTCGAAATCCGCGGACATTCCGTCGCCTTCACGCTGATCCGCATCCACTCCTCCGCATTGCCGGAAGCGCCGGTCCACGTGTGATAAAAGAATCCGCGCTGTCCGCACGGCGTACTCATCAGCCAGAGATCGCCATCGCCCACTGCCAGCATTGGCCTCAGCGCTTCGTACATCTCATCCGGCACCCGCGCCGCCTCGTCGATCAGAATCAGGGACGCAGCGGAGAAGCCGCGCACCGTCGCCTCTTTCCCCGGCAGCCCGATAATCCGCGATCCGTTGGGAAACAGCAGCGAAATTGCGTTATCCCCGTCGCCCCGCACAGGAATCCCGAGCCGCCGCACCAGCCCCGTCGCCTTCCGCAGAAACTCCGCGCTCTGCCGCTCTGATGGACTCGCCACCAGCACCAGTGCCGCCGCCCGGGAATACGCCCGGTGCACCGCCTTCGCCGCCGTCACCGTCGATTTTCCCCACTGCCGCGAGCAATTCAGAATCCCGCGCTTCGCCGCCGACCGCAGCACTTCCATCTGCTTCTCATCCGGCAGAAAACCGAGCCGCACCCGCGCGAATTCGGCCGCATCCATCTCCCGCGGCGGCGCGCAGTCCGCCATTTCATCCGGTTCGATCCAGTCAAAAGTCGCCCACACGACAACCGGAATACCACGCCGAAAAAGGGGACCGGGCCCTTTTCGGACCGCGCCCCGCGTAAGTGTTTGGTGCCGCGCATCTTATCCCGCCGAAAAAAGGGAAGATTCCTGTGAATCCGCCCCCTCACCCCAGCGAAGCCGTGAACTTCGTACCCAAAACTGCCGATCGTGTTACAACGATCATGAAGACTATTCATAATGAAGATGCCCTGGCGGGGATGACCGATATGGCAAGTCGCCCAGCACACCTCCCTGGACTGCAACCCCAGCCCGGCGTCAGGCTGGTTTACAGCCGCGAGAATTTTTCGAACATCCCGCTGCCGGAGCGAATGGCCGGATATCCGGAACTGCGCTACATGGGCTCGAAACGCCGGCTCTTGCCCTGGATTCACGGCGTCCTGCGCTCCCTGCCTTTCGAAACCGCCGCGGATCCCTTCGTCGGCAGCGGCTGCGTCGCCTACCTGCTCAAGACAATGGGCAAGCGCGTCGTGGCGTCCGACTTCCTGAATTTTCCGGCCGTGCTGGCCACCGCGACAGTCGCCAACAGCACGCGCCGGCTCGACGGACCGGCCGTGAAAACTCTGCTCGTGCGGCGCAGCAGCGGCCCGAACTTCATCGAGAAAACGTTTGACGGAATCTTCTTCAACCCGGAAGACCTTCGGTTTCTGGACCGCGTTTCCGGTAATCTGGCGCACCTCGAACATCCGCACCAGCGGGCGATTGCGAAAGCGGCCCTGATCCGGTCCTGCCTGAAAAAGCAGCCCCGCGGGGTCTTCACGGTCTCGGGCGATCTCTCTCACTACGATGATGGCCGCCGCGACCTGCGGCTCACCATCGAAGAACATTTTCTGGAGCAGATCGAAGCCTTCAACCGCGTGGTGTTCAGCAACGGACGCCGGCAAAGCGTGAAACACGCCGACGTTTTCAGCCTCCGGCCGCGGGGAATCGATCTTGTTTACCTCGATCCTCCCTACGTTCCTCGCTCGGACGACAACTGCTACATGAAGCGCTATCACTTTCTGGAGGGGCTTTCCTGCTACTGGAAAGGCCGCTCCATCATGGAAGAAACGAAAGTCAAAAAAATTCAAAAGCCTTATACGCCGTTCAGCTATCGCAGGACCGCGATCAAAGCCTTTGACCGGCTCTTCAGTCAGTACCGGGAGAGCATCATCGTTCTTTCCTATAGTTCGAATGGCTTCCCCGATCGTGAGGAACTCGAGAACCTGCTTCGCCGCTATAAAACGACCGTGACCGCTTATAAGAAGCCGCACCGCTATCATTTCGGAACCCATCAGGGCGTCGAGCGCACATCCGTGGATGAGTATCTGATCGTCGGCCACTGATGCAGATTGTTGAACAGAAGCTCGAAGACATTACGGCGGCCCTCACGACGTTGGAAGCGCCATGGCAGGACGAGCACGCCGTCAGAGTGGTGGAACTGCTCCAGACCATTCCTGTCAAAAGCGCCTACACAGACGAGGATATCGGAACGCTCTCTGAAGGCCGACCTGCAGCAGCTCAAAGCTGAATACAGCCTTTGAATCCGGTACGCCCACATTCAGGAAAAATAATCCCCCTCCGCCTCATTTGTGACGGTGGGCGAAAGCAAACTGTGTAGTGGGCCAACAACCGGTTTTCTCAATGACGGCGAACAGATCATCATGCACCTCGGTCTTGAGTACTACAACTAGGCCCTCTGATCAGGACAGGTCTTTTATGAGCGAATATTGCTAAACGGATGTATTATTAATTTCTGCATGACAAAGAGTCCGCCTGACCGGACAAATAGCGGCCTATTCTCGGAAAGGGTCACGGGCTTTGCTGCGCATTTAGACGATGGTAGGGGCCAGAGTCTGAGCGAGCACCTTCTTTCCGTTTCTGAACTGACCCGGATTCGGGCCGATAAGATCGGTATTGGCGCAGCAGGCGCCCTGGTTGGCTTACTGCACGATCTCGGTAAGTATTCGGGAGACTTCCAGCGGTATATACGCCAATCTGGTAGTAGCGCCGACACTGAACCACCGGAATTCCGTCGTGGTTCGCTCGACCACTCTACGGCAGGTGCCCAGAAATTGTGGCACACCCTAAAGCCTCAGGGCGTACATGCCCGAATCGTTGGCGAAATTCTCGCCATCTGCATCGCTTCCCACCATTCCGGGTTGATTGATTGCATTGCGCCAGACGGCTCCGATATTTTTTCCCGCCGGCTCGGGAAAGAGGATGCCAAAACACACCTTGATGAGGCCTGGTCGAACGCCGAACCGTCGGTGATCCACGCGTTTGATAGACATCTACGCAGTTCGGACGTGGTGAGTTGCCTTTGCGAAGTCATCAATCGAATCTACCTGATGGATTCGACGGAGAGTCTCAGAAGATTCAACGTCGGGTTGCTGGTCAGATATCTGTTTAGTTGTCTGATTGATTCTGATCGAACCGACACCGCTGATTTCTCAAAGCCTCACGCAGCGTCATTTCGTCGGCACCCCGAACCGGTCAAGTGGGATGTCCTCGTTGATCGCCTGGAACGGCAACTGAAAGAATTCTCCGGCGACTCGCCTGTCACCGGTCTGCGTCATCAGATCTCCGGAGATTGTCTGCATGCCTCCGCCCGCCCGAAAGGCATTCTCACCTTGACGGTCCCCACCGGGGGTGGTAAGACGCTGGCAAGCCTGCGCTTCGGTCTAAACCACGCAGCGAAGTGGAATATGGATCGAATCATCTACGTCAGTCCCTATACATCGATTATCGACCAAAATGCCGCAGTAGTCCGAAGTATTCTCGAACCACCGGGGATTGAATTTTCGACGGTCTTGCTGGAGCACCATTCAAACCTCACGCCATCACGGGAGACACCGAGGAGCAAGATTCTCTCTGAGAACTGGGATGCGCCCGTCGTCTTCACCACAGCAGTTCAGGTACTGGAGGCGCTTTTTGGCTCGGGAACACGGGCCGCCAGACGTTTGCATCAGATGGCCAATGCAGTGCTGATTTTTGACGAGATCCAGACGCTCCCCATCAGGTGCGTTCACCTGTTCAATAACGCGATAAATTTTCTTGTCGAACAGTGCGGCAGCAGCGCGGTACTATGCACTGCGACTCAACCCTCACTTCATCTTGTCGACAAGGAAAAAGGTGCAATTCATCTTACCCCAGGCGCGGAAATTGTCCCGGATGTAATGGCCCTGTTTGAAAACCTCCGTCGATGCGAGACGCGGGACCGCCGCAAACCTGGGGCGTGGGCGCACTCGGATGTCGCGCGCTTGGCCGTTGAGGAGACGCACTTCACCGGTAGCTGCCTCGTGGTCGTCAATACCAAACGCGAGGCGCTTTCAATCTTCAGGGAGTGCGGCAGGATCGACCACGGGCTGAATGTATTCCATCTCAGTACCAGCATGTGCCCGGCGCATCGAACGAAGATTCTGGCTGAGGTGAAATCCCATATCGCCAGCGGGAAGCCAGTGATCTGTGTGAGTACTCAATTGATCGAGGCCGGCGCCGATATCAGCTTTGGGTCGGCGATTCGCGCGTTGGCAGGACTGGATTCGATCGCGCAAACGGCAGGTCGCTGCAATCGTCACGGCGAGTTTGCAGTGGGGCGAGTGCACGTGGTCAATCTCGTGGGCGATCTCCCGAAAGCACTGGTCGATATTCGGATGGCGCAGCAGGCGGCGCAACGAGTACTCGACGAAAATCGCGGCCCGGGGAGCGACCCAGTCATCGACCTCTGGAATCCCAGCCTCACTTCACAGTATTTTCGTTATTATTTTTTTGACCGCCGCAACGAAATGGACTATCCGGTGGGACCGGAAAAAGCCGGCCGTGACGACACATTATTGAGGATGCTCGCGGAAAACCAATTGGCCGTCGGCTTAACTCCGCCTCCCCCACCCGGTTATCTACGGCAAGCCTTCATGACGGCATCCAATGCGTTTGAAGCGATCGATTCCCTCACGCAAGGCGTGATTGTTCCTTATGGAAATGAAGGCAAAGCGGTTATCGGCGATCTTTGTAGAGCGTTCGAAGTTGAGAAACGATTCGGGCTGCTCAGGAGAGCGCAACGCTTTGCAGTCAACGTCTTTCCTCGTGTGATGAGAGAGCTGCAGAAAGACCAGGCCGTGCATGAAGCGCAGCCCGGCACGGGCATCCTCTACTTGGATCAGAAATACTACAGTGATCAGTTCGGATTGAACGTCGAAGGGACGGAAGAAATGGAGTTTCAGGGTGCATAGCACGCCGAAAAATACGATTGAATTTCGCGTATGGGGCCGATTCGCGATGTTTACAGATCCTCTCACTCGTGTGGGTGGAGAGAAATGCTCGTATCACGTTCCCACCTACGAAGCATTAAAGGGAATCGCCAAGTCTATCTATTGGAAACCTACGCTGATCTGGGTGATCGACTCAGTGCGGGTGATGAAACGGATCAGAACGCAAACGAAAGGTACGAAGCCGCTTAACTACGGGGGAGTGTTTCCCTGTGAACGCAATGCCGCGAAGAAAGAGGAACCTTTCAATACGTTGGCGATTTACACCTTTCTTACAGGCGATCCCGATGCCGTCACGAAAATTCCACGGGTCGAATATCAGGTCCGGGCACACTTCGAGTGGAACCTGCATCGTCCGGAACTGGCCAATGACCGGAACGACGGGAAGCACTTTCAGATTGCGCAACGCAGTCTGGAACGCGGGGGGCGGCAAGATATTTTCCTCGGTACGCGCGACTGCCAGGGTTACGTCGAGCCATGCGAGTTCGGCGAGGGTAACGGCGACTATGACGGAAAGGGGGAACTGAGTTTTGGCTTGATGTTCCATAGCTATGACTACCCGGATGAAACAGGTATCAACGTCCTGCGCAATAATTTCTGGCGTCCCACGATGGTGGACGGCGTTATCGACTACCCGCTCCCTCGAGATTGCACATTGAGTCAGGAAATTCGAGGCATGGAGCCGAAAAAATTTTTACCTTACCAGAATCTCCGCGGCGCCGAGCGTGAATCGGCGGCAATGGAATCGTGAAATGAGCTGGATACAAAAGCTTCACGAGACATATGAGGCATGCGTCGGCGCGCAGCAATTCGCGCGCGAACCATTGCTGCCAGTGAGTCATACCGAGCAACAGGCCCACATTGAAATTGTGCTCGACCCGACAGGGCTTTTCCTGCGAGCCGAGACTATTCGGAAGGAGTCCACTGTGGTTCCGGCGACCGAGGAGTCGGCAGGACGAACGGGCAAGAAGCCGCCGCCGCATCCGCTTTGCGACAAAATCCAATACTGTGCTGGAGACTATGCGGCCTTTGGCGGCCTGAATGAGCCATTTTTTGAGCCATATCTCGCTCAGCTTCGTCTATGGCAGGCGGAAGAACCAAACTCCAAAGTTCAGGCAGTTCTGAACTACGTCGAAAAGAAACATGTTGTAGCTGACTTGCTAGGCGCTGGATTAATGTACTGCGGTCCGGGCCGAATATTGCTTACAGCCTGGGACCCGGCGACGCCTGCGCCGGAACTTTTTAAGATGCTTACCCCCAAGCCGAAGGATAAGAGACGAGATCAGGGCGATGCATTCGTCCGATGGCGGGTCCAGGTACCCGGCGATCCCGTGTCTGCTCTATGGGAAGATCCCGATGTTCGTAATTCGTGGATTCGATTTCTCGCCTCGCGGAAGGCGAACTTGGGGTTGTGTATGGTGACTGGCAAAAGATCCGTGCTTGCGGCGAGTCACCCCAAAAGAATGAGGCACGGCGCCGACGGTGCCAAGCTCATCTCGTCAAACGACGCCACGGGATTTACGTTTCGAGGGCGTGTCTCAACGCCGGAGCAGGCATACGGCGTCGGATCCGTTGCTACGCAAAAGGTACACGCCGCTTTGCGCTGGCTGATATCGCGCCAGGGCTACCACGACAAGGCCAGTGGGCAGGTCTTTGTGGCGTGGTCGGTAAACGGCACTAAAATCCCAGATCCTTTCCTGGATACCGCGCATCTATTCGGTGACGTCCCGCCAGAGGGCAATAGTACCGCTGCCTCTTATCAGGGAGATGGGGGGCAACATTTCGCACTGCGTCTGCGGCACGCCCTTGCCGGTTACCGGGCTCGCCTGAGCGACTCCGATGGCGTCGTAGTAATGGGATTGGATTCCGCTACGCCCGGCAGGATGGCTATTACCTACTATCGCGAACTAAGCGGATCTGAATTCCTGGACCGCGTCGCAGGATGGCATTCCGAATACGCCTGGCCACAAAATTATTCAAGAGACAATCAATTTGTAGGTGCGCCGGCGCCAAGAGAAATTGCGGAGACCGCCTACGGCCATCGACTGGACGACGCTCTCCGAAAAGCAACGGTTGAGCGGCTTTTGCCGAGCATTATCGATGCCCGCGCCTTGCCCCCGGACATTCTGCGCACTGTCGTGCGTCGAGTGGCTAATCGGAACGGTCTGGAGAAGTGGGAATGGGAGAAATGCCTCGGCATCGCGTGCGCGCTTGTCCGGGGAAGCCGAAAGGATGAAAACTACGACATGTCATTAGAACAGAGTCGCACAACCCGGGACTACCTCTTTGGGCGGCTGCTCGCCATCGCCGACAACATAGAGGATCGGGCGCAACACTTAGCGAAGGAAAAAAGAGATACAAACGCTGCCAAGCTGATGCAAAGGTTCGCCGACCATCCCTGCTCCACTTGGCGAACTCTCGAACTGGCGATCACGCCGTATAAGGCCAGGCTACGCGCGAATCGGCCGTCGGTGCTTCTGGAGAGAGAAAAATTGCTCGATACC
>DASZVV010000190.1:0-10242 GCA_035546955.1 Bryobacteraceae bacterium | reverse complement strand
ATTCCGCGAAGCCCCGCCTTCAATCATGTAGCTGGCGAGCGTAAACGGCGCGGCGCAGAAACCGATCAGCGGCACCCGGCCGGCCAGCGACCGCACCGCCTGCTGAATCGCTTCGCCCACGTAGCCCAGGTCGTCCGTGTTCGAGGTCGAAAGCGCATCTACGTCTTCGCTGGAAATCACCGGATTCGTGATCACCGGGCCCTCGCCGTTGACGTACTTCAGCTTCAGACCCATCGGTTCGACGGGCAGCAGGAGGTCGGCAAAAATGATAGCGGCATCGACGTCGAGCGCTTCCACGGGCTGCAGCGTGACGGCCGCGGCCAAATCCGGCCGCTTGCAGATTTCGAGCAGCGAATGCTTTGCCCGTACGTCGCGGTACGACTTCATGTATCGTCCGGCCTGACGCATAAACCAGACGGGGCGTACATCGGTCGGCCGGCGACGACAGGCGTCCAGAAACCGACTCGTCATGGGAGCCACACGCATCTTATTTCTATAACTCTCCTGGTCCTTTGGAAAAGCGCGTGGTCGCTCAGAACGCGGACGCACCTCAACAAAAACAAAACTAGCACAAACTGTCGGCTTAATGTCGAATTTTCTTTAAGTTACGTATTTATAATGGTTTGTGAGCGCCTGATCGGGGCTCCCGGGGTACTGGTAAGAGGGTTTTAGCCTTCGTTATAATTCGGGTGCGCGGGACTGCGCCCAGCCTCCGGGAGGGGGTAAAAATGCCCCGAATCTATGACGCGATCGTGATCGGAACCGGCCAGGCAGGGCCCGGTCTCGCCCGCCGGCTCTCCGCGGCCGGACAGAAGGTCGCCGTCATCGAGCGAAAGCTCTTCGGCGGCACCTGCGTCAACACCGGTTGCATCCCCACCAAAACGATGGTCGCGAGCGCGTACGCCGCGTGGCTGGCCCGGCGCGCGATGGATTTCGGCGTCGCGACCGGAGGCGCAGTTACCGTGGACATGAAGCGGGTGAAGGCGCGGAAAGACGCCATATCCGGTCAATCGCGCGAAGGCCTCGAAAACTCACTGGAGAAACTGGAAAACGCCACAGTCTACCGGGGGCACGCCCGGTTCGAATCGCCCAGCGAAATCAGCGTGGGTGAAGAACGCCTTTCGGCGAAGCAGATCTTTATCAACGTCGGCGCACGCGCTATCGTGCCGGAACTGCCGGGAGTGCACGGCATCCCCTGTCTGAACAACAGCTCGATGATGCAGGTGGATTTCCTGCCGCGCCATCTGATCATCGTCGGTGGCAGCTACATCGGCCTCGAATTCGGCCAGATGTTCCGGCGCTTCGGCAGCGAAGTGACGGTTCTCGAAATGAGCCCTGACCTTGCGCATCGCGAGGATCCGGACGTCTCGGCGTGCATCCGCGAGATTCTGGAAGGCGAGGGCGTCCACGTTCGCGTGAATGCGAAATGCATCGCGTTTTCGCGGTCCGGCGATGAGATCGTCGCCCACGTGGAATGCGCGGAAGGCGACCCGGAAGTCTCCGGCTCCCACGTTCTGCTGGCCGTCGGACGCCGCCCCAATACAGACGATCTCGGCATCGAAAAAGCCGGGATTGCCGTTGACCAGCGCGGCTACATCATGGTTGACGACCAGCTCCGCACGAACGTCCCGGGCGTGTGGGCGCTGGGCGATTGCAACGGGAGAGGCGCGTTCACCCACACGTCGTATAACGATTTCGAGATCGTCGCCGCGAACCTGCTCGATAACGATCCACGCCGCGTCAGCGACCGGATTCCCGCTTACGCTCTCTATATCGATCCCCCGCTCGGCCGAGCCGGCATGACCGAGGCCGAGGTGCGGAAGAGCGGACGGCCGGCGCTGATCGGTACGCGCCCGATGACGCGCGTCGCCCGGGCTGTCGAAAAGGGCGACTCGCGCGGCTTCATGAAAGTGCTGGTCGACGCCGGAACGAAAGAAATCCTGGGCGCCGCCATTCTGGGAGTTGGCGGGGATGAAGTCATCCATTCGCTTCTCGATATCATGTATGCCAAAGCGCCGTATACAGTCATTGAACGCGCGATGCATATTCATCCAACGGTCAGCGAATTCATCCCGACGATGCTGGGTGAATTGAAACCGCTTGAGCCGGATGGCCAGGGCTGAAATGATGGTGCCGCCGCAGACATAGAATCAGACTCATGGAACTTATTCCGAAATCGAAGATCGCGGTGAGCTATATCGGTGCCTCGGCCGTGGGCTTAGCCATTGGCGCCACTGCTGTTGGCGCGCTTGCGATCGGGGCGCTCGCCATCGGGCGGCTGGCAATCCGGCAGGGAAGGGTCGACAAGCTCAGCATCGGCGAGTTGACCGTGGATAAACTCATCGTGAGAGAGCGGGCTCACGACGCCTGACGTTACTCGCTGACTTTCGCGGCCAGCGTTTCAATCGCGGAAATATTCTCGAGAAGATTGTCGGGAAGGTGGTGCCGGTTTCCGAGATACCGCGGATCGTTCCAGGAAATCCAGACCTGACCGGCTTTATCCTCGCGAACGAGGAGCTTCAGGGGAAGATCGATCGCGATACTCGGTGAAGCCAGCATCAGAGGCGTTCCGGCCTGTGGATTGCCGAAAATCAGCAGCTTCGTCGGCGGCATTTTGAGCCCGGCTTTTTCCACTTCGCCGCTGTGATCTACCACCGCAAACAGCGTGATTCCTTTGGTCTGCAGCATTTCGACGAGCTTTTCGACAATCTCTTCAACGGAGTGCCGGGTGGCAATCTCCACGATTCCTTCGGGTGACGCAGTGGCTTTCATCAGTCCTCCCGCCGCCAGTATAGCGGCAAATTTTTATTTCCACGCATGGTCCGAGATTTACGTCAGACATGCGCAAAAGGAGTGCGGATGCGGTAGGCTCTCGTCCTGGCGGCCCTGCTTGCGGCTACTTTGGCTGCTCAGCCGATTGCGCGGGCTGCCCAATTCGACTCGCCGGCGACAATTATTGTGCGCGGAATGGCCGATCAAACTGCCAAAGCAGACGATCTGATTCGCCTGCAGGCTGCGATCTGCCGGTCCGTTCGATGGGGTTATCCCTTCGCCTGATTCCGCTTCGCGCGCCGCAGCAGGAATTCGATCCGGCTGTCGGCATCGGGATGCGAATCCACCGCGAAGTGCAGTTCCGGTATACGCCGCAGATTCAGCCTCGCCGCGAGCTCGTGCTTCAGAAAAGACTTTGCGTGCTCCAGCCCCGCGAGCACAGCGCGTTCTCGGTTCGTTTCCACCGCTACTTTGACATGCGCGTGCCGCATATCCGGGGAAACTTCGGCGCTTGTGACGCTGACCGCGGTCAGCCGCGGGTCTTCCAGCTCAAACCCGATCAGTTCCGATAATTCCTCCCGAACCGCTTCCGAAACCCTCTGCGTGCGATGCTCATCCATACCATTACCTCTACAGCCACTCCACGTTCGAGCGCACCAGCATCGGGCCGAGCTGGCCCGCCGCTTCATCCTCCACGGCCCTCAATATCTGGGATGCAAAATCGCGGCTGGGGGATACAACCGCCGCCGCAATTACGGCGCTGTTGTGCAGTTCCTGATCTTCAATCTCGGAAACCGACACGTTGAACTTGCCGCGCAGCCGTTCCTTCAGGCTCCTGACCACGTGGCGCTTCTCTTTGAGCGAATGCGCGTGGTCGATCCGCAGCTCCATCGTCAGAACTCCGATTACCGCCATGTCACACCGCGCGTCCGGGTGCGTACCGGGCTTCCCGGAAAGCTATGCCTCGACGGCGACCCGCTGCAGCGCGTAGGCCTCGATAATATCGCCGGGCTGCAAATCGTTAAAGCCCTGCAATGTAATACCGCATTCCATGCCGCTGCGGACTTCGCTCACATCATCCTTGAAACGCCGCAGCGAGCCCACCTTGCCGGTATGGACCACTACGTTGTCACGCAGCACGCGAACATTGGCGTCGCGTGTGAACGTGCCGTCCTGAATGATGCTGCCGGCCACGGTGCCGATCTTCGAAACCTTGAAGATCTCGCGAACCTCCGCCTTGCCCCGGTAGACTTCCTTATACACGGGGGCCAGCAGGCCGGACATTGCCTTCTTGATCTGATCGACCACCTCGTAGATGATCGTGTGGAGCTCGATATCGACTTTTTCCTGCTCCGCCGCCGCAGCCGCATTGCGCTCCGGCCGCACGTTGAAGCCGAGCACGATTGCGTTCGACGCTGCTGCCAGCAGTACGTCGGATTCGTTGATAGCGCCCACGCCGGCACGCAGCACGCGCACCGTCACCTTGTCGGTGGACAGCTTTTCGAGCGTGTCACGCAGCACTTCGGCCGAACCGCTGACGTCCGCCTTGAGGATGAGCGGCAGTTCGTGGACTTCGCCCTCCGCCATCTTGCGATGGAGCTGATCGAGCGTCAGACGCCCGGTCTTCGCCAGCATGGCGGCGCGTTCTTTCTCCGCGCGATAGAGAACGATCTGCTTCGCCTTCGCGGTATCCGTAACCACCTGGAAGTTGTCGCCGGCTTCCGGCAGGCGCTCGAGACCGAGCACTTCGACCGGCATCGAGGGACCGGCTTCCTTCACCTGCTCGCCTCGGTCGCCGATCATAGCGCGGACGCGCCCGAAAACCGTGCCGCAGATAAATTCGTCACCCACCCGGATCGTGCCGTTGCGGACGAGAATCGTCGCCACGGGACCACGGCCCCGATCGAGCTTGGCTTCGAGCACGCTGGCCATGCCGGGCCGCGCCGGATTGGCGCGCAGATCGGCGATTTCCGAAACCAGCAGAATCATTTCGAGCAGCAGATCGAGATTGGTCTTCTGGCGCGCGGAAACCGGCACCATGACCGTGTCGCCGCCCCATTCTTCGGGGTTCAGGCCGCGATCCGCAAGCTGTTGCTTGATGCGGTCCGGCTGGGCTTCCGGCTTATCGATCTTGTTGATCGCCACAATGATCGGCACCTTCGCAGCGCGCGCATGGTCGATCGCTTCGAGCGTCTGTGGCATCACGCCGTCGTCGGCCGCCACTACCAGAACAACAATATCCGTGACTTTCGCGCCGCGGGCGCGCATACGGGTGAACGCTTCGTGGCCCGGCGTATCGATAAAGACAATGGTCTTGCCGTTGTGATCCACGTGATACGCGCCGATGTGCTGCGTGATGCCGCCGGCTTCCCTGCCTGCCACGTTTGCGGTGCGGATGGCATCGAGCAGCGAGGTCTTACCGTGGTCGACGTGACCCATGATCGTAACCACGGGCGGGCGGGTGAAGCGGTCGGACGCTTCTTCGGCCAGCTCGATATCGAGCATGGCCTCTTCTTCGTAGGAAACCGAAGAGGTGGACGCGCCGAATTCGCGCGCCAGCTCGGTAGCCATCTTGCTGTCGAGCGTCTGGTTGATAGTCGCGAAAATACCGCGGTCCACCAGCTTCTTGATGACGAGATTGGCCTTCACGTCGAGCTTCTCAGAAAGCTCCTTGACCGTGATGCCTTCAGAAATCGTGATGTCGCGATTGATCGGCGGCGGCGCTGCCTGCTCGCGGCGCATCTGCGGCCGGAGAATCTTCTCTTCCGCCTCGCGATTGCGGTCACGCGGCCCGCGGCCACCGGGTTTCTTGTTCCCACCGGGGGCGCGGCGCGCTGCATGATCGGGAGGCGGCGGAGCGCCGGGACCGAGAAGCGCACCTCCGCGCGACGTCGGATGCATCGGACGCGGACCAGGACGGCCTCCCGGGCCAGGCATGCCGGGGCGTGCTCCACGCGCCTGAATGGCAGGCTGGCCGGGACGCGGCGGTCCCTGATAAAGCGGTTGACCCGGGCGCGGCGACGATGGCCGCAGCGGCACGCCTGGGCGGGGAGGCGGTGCTCCCGGTGCAGACGGGCCGGGGCGAGCCCCCAGGCGGGCTGCCAGATCGGCGCGAGGCGGCACTACCGGACGCGCAGCAGGCTGTCCTGCCAGCGGCTGGCCGCCGATCGGCTGACCTGCAGCGGGACGCGCAGGAGCTTGCGGTGCCGGGCGAGGAGCACCCGGAACGGCTGCAGGACGGGGCGGCGGTGCAATCGGCACCCCGGGCCGCACATTCTGGGGCGCGGGTGGAGCGGTGGCCACGGGCGCAGAGGCGCCTGGCTGTGGCGGAGGAGCCGGAGGAGGCGGTACGGGGCGCGCCGGAGCTGCAGGTGATGCGCTCGGCAACGGCTGACGGGGTCCTGACAGAATCTGACCCGGGCGTGTGCCGCCCGAAGGAATGGGCCGCGTGGGCGGAGCAAGAGGCCGCAGTGGCGGCGGCGGTGTCAATGGCGCTGCTGCCGGTGGATGGACGGCTGCGTGCGACGATGTCCCGGCAGAGGCCGGTGTCCGCGGGCCAACCGGCGGGTGAATCGGCGCTCCGCGGCCCAACATGGGCGGGCGCAGCGGAATCGCCCGAGGCTTGTCTTCGGCGGGCGCCTCCGGCTTCTTCGGTTCGCCTGGCGCTGCGGGAGCGGCAGGCGCCGCGGTCTTCGCCTCGGCGTCGGCGGCCGCCGGACGCATCGGCGGCGCAATCGGAACGCCACGCTTCGGCGGCTCGATTGACCTCGCTTCGGTGGCGGCCAGCTTCGGCTTTGTCTCGGTGGACGCGGGTGGTGCCGCCGGCTTCGGCGCCTTCGCCGCTTCGATGACGGATGTGTCGCCACCGAAATAGCGCCGGAGCTTCTCGGCGTTTTCGTCGTCGATCGAACTGGAATGGGTCAACGCCTCGGTGATACCGAGTTCGTGAAGTTTATCGATGACCTCACGCGACTTCACCTCGAGCTGCCGCGCCAGCTCATTGATTCGGATCTTACTCATGTCTAAGGCGTTTCACTCTTACTTACAGCGCAGCGCAAAACCATCTCACCGCGCCCACAACCCTGCTTCCACTGCGGGGGACCGCCGCGCTACGACTCCTGCGCTTCCGGTGAAGGCGTACCTTCTCCTTCGGCTCCAGCCTCAGCGCCTGCTTCGACCGATTCACTCATCGTAGCAGAACCCTCCAGAGCCGCATCACCTGCCGCCGCGGGCGCTTCCGGCTCCGCCGGCGCTTCTTCCGCGTATTCCTGCCCGTAATATCTGTTAATCGCCTGCTGGATCAGGCTCACCGCGTTCTCGTCAATTCCTTCCAGCGCTTCCAGCAATTCAGGCGTCATGCTGCCCAGTTTTTCAATCGTTCCGATACTGCCACGAACGAGGGCATCCACCGTGGATTCCGCCAGCCCGTAATCGATGAGAGCCGAAACCGGCGCTCCCATCGCCAGCAGGTCGATCGCTCCCTGCACTTCCTGGCGCTTCTCTTCTTCACTCTTGATATCGATCTTCCAGCCGAGCAGTTTCGCGGCCAGTCGCACGTTCTGGCCTTTCTTGCCGATCGCCAGCGACAGTTGCGAATCGTCGACGATCACTTCCATATGGTGCTCTTCCGGATCGAGAATGGTTACCCGCGTGATTTTGGCCGGACTCAGAGCGTGGGTCGCGAACGTCACGGGCTCATCCGAGTATTCGATGATGTCAATCTTTTCGCCGCGTAATTCGCGGATAATCGATTGCACCCGCATGCCCTTCATGCCGACGCAGGCGCCGACGCTGTCCACGTCGCGATCGCGGCTGGAGACGGCGATCTTCGTCCGCTCGCCCGCTTCGCGCGCGCAGCCCTTGATCACCACGGTGCCGTCGTAGATTTCCGGCACTTCCTGCTCGAACAGGCGCTTCACCAGCTCGGCGTCAGCCCGAGAAACCACCACGCCGGGTCCTTTGGAGGACTTGTCCACCAGCTTGATAACGCAGCGGATGCGGTCGCCCACGCTGAAGCTTTCGAGGCGCGATTGCTCGCGCTTCGGCAGCCGCGCCTCGGTCTTTCCGAGGTCAACCACCAGGTCGAGCCCTTCAATCCGTTTGACAGTCGTGTTAATCAGCTCGCCCACACGGTCCGCATACTCGCGATAAATCGTTTCGCGCTCTGCCTCGCGAACTTTCTGAAAAATGACCTGTTTGGCAGTCTGTGCGGAAATACGGCCCAACGCGTCGCCTGGCTTCGGAAAACGCACGCTGCCGCCGATTTCCACGTTCGGGTCGGCGCGGCGCGCTTCCGGGAGCGTGATTTCGATTGCCGGGTCGGTCACGGTCTCCACCACGGCTTTCACCGCATACAGCTTGAGGCTGCCCGAGCGATCGTCGAAATCGATCTCATAGTTCTCGTTCGTGCGGAAGTGTTTCCGTGCCGCCAGAACCATGGCGTCTTTCACGGCGTCCAGAACGATCTGGGTGTCGATGCCCTTTTCCTTGCTGAGCAGTTCAATCGATTGATAAATGCTGTCCACAATAATTCCCCGATCCTGATTACATTTCCGGCTTCGGCGGCTCTACCACTCAAACTTCAGATTGGCCCGTTCGACCTGATCGACCGGAAAACTGACCTCGGTCTCGTCCGGCAGCCGGACCGTCACCCTGTGGTCCGCCTCATCGGCCCGGGCGATCACCCCCTCAAAATACTTCAGGGGACCTTTCGGCGCCTCCAGCGGTTCGCGGAGGACAACCTTTGCCTTATCGCCGATAAAACGAACCCAATCCTTCCATCGCACCAGCTTGCGCTCCACCCCTGGGGAGCTGACTTCGAGCTGATAGGCGCCCGGAATGATGTTTTCCACGTCCAGAATTGTCCCCACTTGCTGCGAGACGAACTCGCAGTCGCCATGGGTAACGCCGGACGGCTTGTCGATCACAATCAGAAGCACCTGGTGACGGCCACCGCCCTTGAGATCGACCTCGACTACTTCGATTCCCTCGGGTTGTGCGGCCCGTTCGGCGATTTCCTGGATCTTTGCCACCGCTTCCGCTCGATTCATGCTCAATTCCAATAAAAAAGTGGGCTTTCGCCCACTGCCTGAGTCCGACCGCTGCAACTTCAGTATAGCAGAAAAAGAAACGCCGCCAGAGTATCACCCTGGCGGCGTTTTTGAAGAATAAGCGTGAAGCTTAGGCTTTGCGGCGGCGGACGAAGAGCCCGAGCGCGCCGAGGCTGCCCAGCATCGTCACGATCGTGCCCGGCTCCGGAACGCCCGGGGTGTTGATCCCGATCGAATCCGAGAGAACCGTAGCTCCGGTCTGCTTGTCCAGAATCTGGAGCTGGATGGCATAGGCATCGGTCGCCTGCGGCTGACCGGCGCTGTTCCAGTTGGGGCCCCAGCCGACGAGCTGGAAACCGACGTTTTCCGCATTCTGCATGCTGAACTGCGTGGTCAGGTTCACACCACCATTGCTCTGGTTGGTGTTGCCGGACGTCACGACGTTGCCCGCGCCCATGCTGGCGCTGTCAATCAGGCTCGTGGGATCATACTGAACAGTTTGTCCAAGGGTCTCGTCGATGACGGTGAGGCTGTAGTCATACGCACTCAGATCAGCACCGTTGCCGTTTGCATTCGTATCGATCGAGAAGTAGTAATCCCAGGTTGCGACCGTTTCGCCGAAGCGCGTCGTCGTCGTCGTGGCGGCTTGATAGTTTGTGGTGCCGGCGTCCGGTACCAGAGTGGGGGCAACAAACGCAGTATCCGCCTTCAGGGCCAGCTGAAGACTGCCATCGTCACTGGTCACCACTGTGAAGGTGCCGGTGTTATTCCCAGTTCCGTTGTAATAGCCATTGGTGGTCGGAACGCTTGTATCTAAACTGAGTGTTGAGGCGCCCGCCAGACCTGCAAATGCGATCAGACCGAGGCTACCCGTGATCGCTAAATTTTTAATAAGCTTCATCTTTCCTCCGGGTGAGAAACCCTACATCAAAATACCCCCTCAAGATAACAGAGAAAGATATTGTTCGTCATCGCACACCCGTACCGGTACTATTCCGAAAATGTTAAATACTTAACAAAGAAATGGGACTTTCAAAGGCGGGTCGAGCGCCTTCACTGGCTCCTCTTTAACCAGTTCTGAGGAATTCCGGACGGGAATGCCGGGAATGCAGATTCGACAAGAGGGGCAGCATCGCTGCAAATTCGCCGAGACCGCTTCACCTGCTCCCCGCTATACTCAGATTTCCGTGCTCCTGAAGCTTGAAAAACAAATCCAGAATGCTTTCCGCGAGGCCCTTGCGGTCCGTTTCGGCATCGATTCCGAGATCACCCTCGAACAGCCACGCCAGGCCTCCTTCGGCGAAGTGGCTGTCCCCGTTGCCTTCCAGCTCGCGAAATCGCTGAAGCAGGCCCCGAAAAATATCGCCGCGGCGCTCGTGGACGCCGTTGGCGAGATTCCCGGTGTTGCGTCCATGGAGGT
>DASZVV010000189.1:0-15429 GCA_035546955.1 Bryobacteraceae bacterium | reverse complement strand
AAGCGGGGATAACGGCTCTGTCGTTGTTTCGGCGGTTTATAACGGGGATGGAATCTACGGCTCCGCAACTGGCTTCGTCACGTTGTCTGTGAGTACGGACGGGGCCATGGCGCTCAATGCCGTTACCAGCGCGGCATCGTTCCAGAAGCAGTACGCGCCTGGGATGATCGTGTCGCTGTTCGGCGCGAATTTCTCGGCGTCAACGCCGGACCCGCCGCCCGCGCCGCTTCCGGCGCAACTGGGCGGCACGACTGTCACGATCAACGGCATCGCATCACCGCTTTATTACGTTTCGCCGACGCAGATCAACGTCCAGATCCCGTGGGAGATTCCCAGGAATTCGACCGCGATCATCAAGGTGACATCCAACGGAAAGAGCGCCACCAGCCAGATCCCCGTCAACAAGAATGCGCCCGAGATTTTCGGCGACACGAACAATCTGATGGTGCCATACCAGACCACGCGCCCCGGCGATCCTGCATTTCTGTTCGTTACCGGCGACGGTTTGTTCAGTACACCTTCGGTGGTCACCGGCGCCGTGCCTCCCGGCGGCACGATAACCGTGCTCCCCACGAGCGCGCGAGTGACTGTGGGTGGCGTTGCCGCAAACGTGATGTTTATCGGAGAGCCTTCGTGGTCGGTCGGCGTTTCGCAAATCAACTTCACGATCCCGGCGACCGCACCGGCCGGCAAACAGCCGGTAGTCGTGACAATCGGCGGCGTCAGCAGTTCGCCGGTTTATCTCACGGTGACGCAGTGATCGCGGTTAAGTGAAGAGATCCGGCCCCGGCCGCCACGCTCCGTCGGCAGTCCCGTACGGACTGGCGACCACGACCGTGTAGCCATCCGGATCCTTCATCCAGCATTCCCAGTGATTCGGCCCGCCGTCGCCTTCCGCCGGATTGCGATGTTTCGGCAGCACGATCTCGACGCCCATTTCCCCGGCGCGCTGCACGATCGCATCAAAGTCATCGGCTTCAAACCAGAGCAGCACGCCATTACCGTACGGCTTGTTATCCGGATTGGCGATGCGTCCGTGGTGATGCTCAACGTCAAAGCTGTGCAGTTGCAGGATGAGTTGACCGCTTTTCACCAGCTGTTCATAATGGCTGCCGCCATGCGCCCCGCGGCAACCGAGCAGACGCTGATACCAGCGGCTGCTGGATTGGACATCGGTCACGCAGATCAAAGGTTGAGGGCGCATGGTCCAAGACTAGCAGGAATGTGGGGGAACTTTCGGTTCGCTCGCGCAGTCCATACTCAGAATGAGACTCGCCGGCGCTGCTCTCCTGCTGTTCCTGGTTTCGATGTCGGCAGCGGCGCAGAAGACATTCGACGCCGCCTCCATCCGGCGCGTGGACGATGCCGATCTCCGCACCAGATCGGGCATGGGCGAAGAGTCTCCCGGTATGTTCTTTGCCGAAAACATGCCGCTCGATCTGCTCATTCAGGAAGCGTACAGTGAAGATCCCGGCCAAAGCTGGGTTCTGCAGTCGATGACCGGGCGCCGGCGCGCTTCCTGGCAAAGCCTTCGTATCGTGAACGAGCCGGATTGGGCGAAATCTGACCGGTTCGATATCACCGCGCGCTACCCGGCACCCGTCCGCTCCGGCAAACGCACTTCGGCGGACATGCTCCGCGACCGCAACCAAATGGATCTTATGCTGAGGGCGCTGCTGGAAGACCGATTTCGCCTGAAGACTCATCGCGAAACCAGGAATCTTCCGGTCTATGAACTCGTCGTCTCGAAACAGGGGCTGCTCAAGCAGGGAAACTGCGGTGACCGATGCCGTACTTCCGAATTCGGAGAGAACGGCCGAGACCTCACGATCGAGGGTGACGCGATGAACGTAACCGAACTGGCCGGAACCATTTCGATGGTGCTCGACCGGCCGGTGATTGACAAGACCGGCGTCTCAGGGACTTTCGATGTGGATCTGCGATGGACCCCGGAGCCGGGTGAAGCAGGGGACTCCGACGAGACGACGGTTGAAAACAGCTCCGGCTCTATCTTCACCGTACTGCAGGAAAAGCTGGGATTGAAACTCAGGAAGGCTACGGGTCCGATCGACGTTCTCGTTGTCGACCATGTCGATCAACTAACCGCTAACTGAAAACCCGCCTAAATCCCTTCGCCCAGCCCTGTCTGTTCTTCCCGGCTCGCGAGCACGCTCCGCCGCTCCAGCAGCGACAGCGCTTCCACCGGCGAGAGCTTCCGCGCATCGATCGCACCGGCCGGCGCGTGACCGGTCACGATCACGATCAATCCCGCCGCCTTCGCCAGCTTCACGCTCTGCTCATCGGCGCTCTCCACCACGACCACCGCCGCGCCGCGGTCGAACAGCTCGCGCTCCAGCAGCACGGCCGATTCGTGATCCTCCACCGCCACGATTGCCGAACGATGTCCGAACCGCGCGATACGGTCCGATTCGAGCACGAGGCCGCGGGTTTCTTCCTTGCCCTCGATGTCGATGATCATCCCGGCCGCCAGCGTCTCGTTCGACACCGGATCGATTACGATGAACGCCCCGGTTACGCGATTCCGCGAATACGGATCGAAGAACAGCGGATGGTGCGTCTCGAGCGAAATCTCGCCGATCTCATTGAGCTCCAGCCGTGTCGCGGAAACGTGCGCGAGCGAGTTCACATCCACACGATGATTCACGGTCCGAACCACGCCGCGTACCTGATGCGCCGTGTGCTTGATGAAATAGCTGCGTCCCGGTTCGAGCGGCTGCGCGTTCATCCACACGCAATGCGCGCGGAAGCGGCGGCTCACGTGCGGCACAGATGCGACCGGCACAATCATGTCGCCGCGGCTGATATCGATTTCGTCCGCCAGACAAAGCGTCACCGACTGCGGCGCAAACGCCGACTTCAGATCCCCGTCATACGTAACGACGCGCGTGATGCGCGAACGCCGGCGGGCCGGCAGCGCCACCACTTCTTCGCCCTCGCGGAACACGCCCGAGGCGATCTGCCCCGCATACCCGCGGAAATTCAGGTTCGGACGCAGGACGTACTGCACCGGAAAACGCCCCGGCAAATCCGCCAGGCCTTCACTGACCGGCACCGTCTCGAGAAAATCCAGCAGTGCCGGCCCCGTGTACCACGGCGTCTTCGCGCTCTTCTCGACCACGTTATCGCCATCGCGCGCACTGATCGGAATGAAGAGCGCGTTCGGCGCGCCAATCTTCGAGAGAAACAGCGTGAATTCCGAAACGATGCTGTCGTACACGGTCTTGTCGAAACCAACCAGATCCATCTTGTTGATGGTGACGACAAAGTGCCGGATACCCAACAGATTCGCGATAAACGCATGCCGCCGCGATTGCGGCAGAACGCCGTTGCGCGCATCGATCAGGATGATGGCGAGATCGGCGGTCGAAGCGCCGGTCGCCATGTTTCGGGTGTACTGCTCGTGGCCGGGTGTATCCGCAATGATGAATTTGCGCTTCGGCGTGGAAAAATACCGGTAGGCAACATCGATCGTGATGCCCTGTTCTCGCTCGGCGCGGAGGCCGTCGGTGAGCAGCGCCAGGTCAATCACGCCGCCGCTCGAATTAGCGGACGCCTTCGCGACGCTCGCCAGCTGATCTTCGTAAACGCCCTTGGAGTCGAAAAGCAGGCGTCCAATCAAAGTGCTCTTGCCGTCGTCAACGCTGCCGGCGGTGGAAAATCGCAGAAGGCTCATTCTTAGAAATAACCCTCGCGCTTCTTGATCTCCATCGAACCTTCCTGATCGTGATCGATCACGCGATTTTCTCGCTCTGACCGACGCACCAGCTTCATTTCGTCGATGATCTTCTCGATTGTGTCGGCCTCAGACCGGATCGCGCCAGTGCACGGACTGCAACCGAGCGACCGCATTCGGCACATCACCATCTCCGGCTTTTCGCCGGGCAACAGCATGAACTCCTGCTCCGGAGAAATCAGCGAATTTCCGCGTATTACCATGGGCCGCGGCTTTGCGTAATACATCGGCACGATGGGAATGTTCTCGCGCGCGATGTACTGCCAGACATCGAGCTCCGTCCAATTGGAAAGCGGGAAAACCCGGATGTGCTGGCCTTTATCGACCCGTGAATTATAGAGATTCCACAGTTCCGGCCGCTGATTTTTGGGGTCCCACTGGCCGAATTCATCGCGGAAGGAATAAACGCGTTCTTTCGCGCGGCTTTTCTCTTCGTCGCGCCGTGCGCCGCCGAAGGCCGCATCGTAACCGCCCTCGGCCAGGCCGTCCAGCAGCGCCCGCGTCTTGAGGAATCCGCAGCATTTCTGGGTACCGATCTTCAACGGATTGGCACCGTCCGCAATCGCCTGCGTGTTGGTCTTGACGATGAGCTTCGCCCCGATCGACTTACAGAAGTCATCCCGGAACTCGATCATTTCACGGAACTTATACGTTGTATCGATGTGCAGGAGAGGAAAGGGGATTTTGCCCGGAAAGAACGCCTTCTGGGCCAGCCGGACCATGCAGGAGGAATCCTTGCCGATGGAATACAGCATGACCGGGTTCTGAAATTCGGCCGCTACTTCGCGGATGATCTGGATGCTCTCGGCTTCGAGCAGGTCTAAGTGGTCCACAGGAATTTGATTCAGGCTTGATACTACAGGATACACCACGAACTTGATCGGAATTCAGGACAAGCCCATTCCGCCCGTAACTCACGGCTGGACATGGGGAAAGTGGTAAAAAGCGTAGATCAGCCGGACACCATGTTCGAGCAGCGGGTCATAGACGTAGCCGAGGAGCGTCGATGCGATCAGGATCCCCGCCAGCATCCCAAACCCTCGCAGGCTGACCCGGAGTTTCATGAGCGTTAACGCCCCCTCGGAGCCGGTGAAGACGGTCAGAGCCCCGAATCCGTCAAGAGGCGGGATCGGCAGCAGATTGAAACAGCCAAGCAGAATATTGAGGGAAAACAGAACGCTCAGCACCGTCGCAATTCCCGCCGCGAGGCCGTCGCTTTGGGTGGCGACGATCGCGTCCGTCGAGATCGCTCCCGGGAGAAAGAACCCGGCTTCGAGTCCGATCCGCATGATGATTGCGGCCAGGATCGCAAGCGCGAAGTTCGAGCCGGGGCCGGCGAGCGACATCAGGCCAGACCTCTTGGGGTTCCGGATCGCCCAGGCGGGATCGTACGGAGCGCTCGCGTACCCGATCAGGCCGGTACCGGTAAGAATTCCGATCATCGGCAACAGCACCATGCCGAAAAATTCACGGCGGATGTGCGGCAGCGGGTTCAGCGAAACCTGGCCGCTCTCGAACGCGGTCTGATCGCCGCCCCACTTTGCCGCCAATGCGTGAGAAGCCTCGTGACACGTTGTCGAGAAAAGAAACACAACGTATTCGAGGAAGCCAAAGGCGAGGAGTTTCGAATCCATCGGCGGGTAAGCGCCAGTATAGCGGACCGAACGGCAACCTACTTGCTCTGGCGATATATTCTGTACTGGGAGGGACATGAATGAGGAATAAATGGCTGTATTTTGCCTTTTGCGGCGCGCTTTTGCTGGGCGGGTGCGCGAAAAAAGAGGCTGCGGGTCCGACCGCGACCGTTTCGCTGCGCGACGGGACGACGTTGACAGGAACGGTGACGAAGAGCGACACCACCGGAATCACGCTCACCACGGCGGCGGGCGAAACCCGGACCTATCCAATGAGTCAGGTCGATTCGATCTCGTATGCGAATGGCGCGCCGGGAGGCACCGGCGACGAGACAACGGCGACAACAGCGGCTCCGGCGGCTCCGGAGTCAACGACAGCGAGCAGCTCCACCACGGCGCCCCCGCCACCACCGCCCCCCGCGGGAGCGCCGGTGGCTCCGGCGGCTCCTGTGGTTCCGACGCGCACCGTCGCAGCGGGCACCCGAATTGCCGTGCGTAACAGCGACCGCATCAAAGCAGGCGTGGCGGAAGCAGGCCAGACGTTTCCGGCTGTGATTGTCGATAACGTGATGGGCAGCGATGGCGGGCTCGCCATTCCCAAAGGTGCGGACGCCATGCTGATCGTACACGAATCGGAAGGCCAGGGAAAGATCAAGGGCCGCTCTGAAATTGCGCTTGATCTGGATTCCGTCACCGTACGCGGTCACCGTTACCGCCTGGACACGCAGGACATCGTGGAGAAGGGAACGGCAGGCGTTGGCAAGAACAAGCGCTCGGCGAAATTCATCGGCGGCGGCGCACTGCTGGGAACCATCGTCGGTGCAGTGGCAGGCGGCGGAAAAGGCGCAGCGATCGGCGCGGCAGCAGGAGCCGGAGCGGGAGCGGGGACACAGGCTCTCACACGCGGAAAAGCCGTGAGTGTGCCATCCGAGTCCGTTCTGAACTTCGAGCTCGATTCACCGCTGCAGATCCGTTTAACGAACTAAGAGACGTTCAGCCTCCCCTTCCGGCGCCGGAGCCGCCACGGCTGCCGCGCGCCGGCGGAGGAGGCAGCGTGCCGCCCTCCGCAAGCGTCTTCATATTCTGAATCGCCCGCGTGAAACTCGCCGTGCGCTGCGCTTTATCCCGCTCGCGCGCGGCGTCATCCGCGAGCATCGAGTTGTCGTACATCAGCGTGTAATAGATCGTGCAGGTCGTCGGGGTCAGCGGCCGGACTTCCAGTGTTCCGTGATAGAGGTTATAGGGCCGCCCTTCCCGCACCGGCTGCGTATAGGTGTAGGAGTATTGCGTCCGGCCGACGAGGATCTCATTCCCGATCGAGCGTACAGCGCCCACCTCTCCGTCTGTGCCCGAAAGAATCGTGCACGAGGGCACCTGCAGCCACTCCGCAATGTCGCAATATTTTCCGACGCGCGCCCAGACTTCCGCGGCGGGACGGTTCACTGTGATTTCGAGTGGAATTACGGCGTAAGTGGGATGGGCCACGGCGCTGCTCACCGCCCCGCTTGCGCCGGCCGGCGCGGGCGCCTGCGCATTTAATAGCGCGGCACAAAATAACGCCACGCTGAATCCAATATAATTTCGCATGCGGAAATGCTATCACGCACCTGATTTACGTTGCCTGGCGGCGAGCGCCTGCCTCCGGAGTTTTTTCTTGCGCGCCGACACTTTGAACCACAGGAATCCAATGGCTGCGAACGGCAGCGTGTAGAAAAGCAATTCCCAACTCCCGAGAAGAGTCGGCGTTGCTTCTACCGTTGCATACGCGTCCTGCGTCACCCCGCCGGTGTAGACCAGCAGATGCACTTTCCACATCTCGTCGCGGTCGAACTGTACCTGGCTGTTGTACTGAACATAGTCCTGCGTATCGCCGCGCCACATGCCGTACAGCGCTTCTTTCAGCCGCCCGCTCACCGGCTGAACGCCGACCTCCATCTTCAAATCCTTCGGTATCAACTGCCCGGGCAGCGGATGGACGACAACAAACACCACGCTGGGTCCGATATCCGGATGGATCCACAATTCAACATTGATCGGGCCGAGCTTCCTGTTCTCGATGATCGGAAACGGCGGCCCGATATGCGCCGCCATCGGCTGTGGCGTGAGCAGCAGGGCAGCGAGCAAGGTGAGCGGGAGTAGCGATCGTGTCATTGTCTAGCTGGCCAGGAAGGTCCCGCGCATATCCATCGGCTGAAGCACCAGCCACACAGCGGCGGTCCAGATCAGCACGTTGACGAGGGCGAATGGCGCAAAGGCGCGCCAGGTGTCGGAAGGCTGGTCCTCCTCCGCGATCGTATGGGTCCAGATCATCGCGCCGGCCAGCGCCAGCACCAGCATGCCAAGCTGGAGCGGCTGCACAATCCGCACGGGAACGCCGGTCAGCCGCCACAGCGGGTCACCAGGGAACGGAATGCCTGCGTCGGAAAGCGCGCTCTGCAGCACCGGCACGATGGTGAACAATCCGGTGAGCAGATGGAAGCTGTAATGCGCGAGCCACATCCCGAATCCGAGCGGGACAAGTCCATAGCTGTAGCGCACCGCGAGCGAAACCAGCGAACGCGAGCTCTTCGTGAGCGTCTTCGTCATTTGCGCCGCCGCGCCCAGCAGCAGCACCGGCTCGACGATCAGAAATCCGGCAAAGATCAGGCCGAGAATAGGACCGGGACCAATATGGAGAAGCTGATTCAGCCAGTATTCGAAGGCGTAAACCGGAGTTACCATCCCGAACGCGTTCAGCAGCGCACCGAACGTGAAGACGGTGAGCAGCGCCGAAATGTCTTTGCGCTGCGAGAAGCGTCCGATGCCGGCGCGCGCCGGGTCGCCGCTCAGAATGCTGGTAGCGGGACGGCTGACGATGCCCACGTTTTCATGCGGGCAGGCGTAGACACAATCGAGGCAGAACGTGCAATCCATGTTGCTCGCCTTGCCGGGCTGGAACAGCGCAAGCTCACAGCCGCGCTGTTTCACATCAATGGATACGAGCTGCGTCTCGCGCCTGCCCTTGATGCAATCGAGCGTGCCGCAGCCCGAGCACACCCGCCGGTCCCGCACGGCAACTTCGAGCGGCGAAGCCAAAGCTGCAACGAAATTGAACTGGCCGATCGGGCAGACATATTTGCAGAAGGACGCATGACGAAAGACGCTGTCGACCACGAGAGCGCTGACGAAATAACCGATGATGAGCCAGGCCGTCCACCAGGGTTTCGACCAGAGCGCGAATCGCTCGTAACAGAACAGGACCGCAACCAGAAGCGCGATCGGCAGCCATTTGTTACGCAGCGGACGCGGCCAGTGGAGAACGGGCCGGAAGAATTTCCGCGCAAAATCCCGCACCAGCATGAACGGGCAGGAGTAGCAAAAGAAATTCCCGGCGCAAAGCAGCGCCAGGATCAGGATGCCGCGGAAGTGAACCCAGCTCAGTGTTGTCGCGAGGTTCTTCGGCGCAAGCGCCGGGCCGAAAAGCCCGTGCACGATCATCATCACACTGACGATGAGCAAAGCAAGCCGGATGATAGTGCGGAAAGTCTTCTTTTTCAGGAGGCTGCCGAAGAGTGGAGCCTTCAGGAGATCGAACGGCTCGTCTTCGATGAATGCGGCGCCGGACTCTGGCAGCACCTCGGCCATCAGTTCGCCAGCACCCCCGGAAGATCGAATTGCTTTTCCACCTTGGCACCGCTCGCCAGCGTGATGTGGAGCAGGATGGTCCAGTCGCCTGGCATGTTCAGATCCACCGCACCCGTGAAGCTGCCGGGAGCAGCCTCTTTCGCGGCGAAGAAAACCGGGGCCATACCGGGATGCGACATATCCGCCTCCATATTGACGTGCGCGCCTGAAATGGGTGCGCCCGCGGGATCGGTCAAAGTGATGTGGATTGTGGAATGTCCCACATGCGGCGGCGCAGGCTGCACCTGATGCTGCACGAGCACTGCCGCCGAAGGGTCGGTCTTATCCTGACACGCCACGGCAAACAGCGACGCCAGAATGAGCGCGAAAAGAGAAGCGATTGAAAGAGTGCGGCGCACTACGCCGTTGCGTCCATCGCGAGTTCTTTGGGTTTCCAGATGCAAGAGCAGGTCGCCTCGTGCGGTTCGCCCTCTGGCGGAAACATGTGGTAGTACATGCCGATCACCATCGGGATGAAGACGATCGTATTGTAAAACAGGTGCAGTTCCACGCGCGGAAACACGAGCTGAAGAATGCTGAACGGAACCGGCTTGTTCCAGAAGTTGTGGTGCATCGTTGCCTGGGTGATCAGCAGCAAATGCTCGAAATGATGCCAGAACTGGATGCCGAGGGAAATATCCCACCAGGTGCGCGAGCGGCCGGTGAAGCCCTTGCGAAGGATCCAGAGGCCGATCAGCATCACGATTGCGAAACCGTAGTGAAGCACTTCCGACTGAATGAGCCAGGGATAGAAGAGCCCGAGGATGCCCCCCGCTTTCGCGCGCGGCCAATGGAGAACCCAGATCTGATAAGCCTGCACGAGGTGCTCACCCCAATGACCGAGCACGACCACCATGAACAGCTGGAGCGCCCGTTCATGCCATTCCGAGTTCAGCTTTTCAGATAACGTGCGGTTCCCGGCGGCGCAGACGCTGCTCAACCCGGCGGTGGATGTGGCCATAAACCTTCCTCGACTTGCCTATGCGATGAAAAGCTATCGCCAGAATGGCATGAGCCGCGAAAAGCATCAATAATAGGTTTATATTGGCCGGGGCAGCCGGTCGAGGAAACCGAGCTGACCTTTCAGGATCTTCTTCCTGGCGTCTTCGATCCGGAACCATCCGGCGCGGTCGATTTCCGGAAATTCGCGCATCCGCCCGGAGCCCCTGGGCCACTCGATTGAAAAGGAATTGCTACGGACAGACGTTTCATCGAAATCCCCCTCAAACGCCCACGCGGTGACCACTTTCCCGCCCGGCTGGCGAATTTCACCCAGAGCGAGCAAGTCGCCTTTCGGATCCGGGGCAAGCCCGGTCTCCTCCTCGAATTCCCGAAACGCCGCCTGCAGGGGATCGTCACCGCCTTCGTATTCGCCCTTCGGAATCGACCACGCGCCGTCGTCTTTTCTGGCCCAGAACGGTCCGCCCGGGTGCACGAGGAAGACTTCGAGTTCATCACGCTTCCGGAACATCAGCAAACCCGCGCTGAGCTTTTTCATGATGATGACCTCATGAGGTTCGCAGGGCGGTGAGGCCGAATGCGCGTGCCGCTGCGCCGAGCGCTGTACTACGCGGAGTGCAATGGGTTGGCCGTAAGATTTTAAAAACAACTGGCGGAGAGGGTGGGATTCGAACCCACGTTAGAGTTTCCCCTAAACACGCTTTCCAAGCGTGCGCCTTCAACCACTCGGCCACCTCTCCAGGGAAGGTGCGCGCTCCATGGAGTGAAGCGCGCAGACCTCAGGATATCACGCGAGTACAGCCTGAGACGGCTTACTGAGAAAGGTTCTGCCTAGCGTCGCGACGCGCCAACACGCGCGCCGGCTGAAGGCGCCGACATCGGAGCAGCCGAGGGAGCCGACATTGCCGGAGCACGCGAAATGCTGTTATTGACGTTGCTCACGTTGTTGTTGAAGACCGGCTGATTTCCATTCCGCGCGGCGAAAAGTCCGGTATTACGGCCACCGAGATTTGCCGCCGCCGGAGTCAGCGCGCCACGCAATGGCGAGTTCACCGTCGGACGCAGAGTCGCGGTCGTGCCGAGCCGCGGAAGCGCTGGAGCATTCGAACCCGAACGGAGCCCCAGGGTTTTCGTTGCGGCAGTCGTCAACGGAACTCCCGCCGTCGTGCCAGTCCGCGCGCCGCCGGCGCCAGACCAGTAATACGTCGGCGTATAGAAGTAGCCCACCGTCATCGGATTGAAGTAGTCATATCCGAAGGGGCTCATCATCATGCCGCCGAAGGGAATAAATGAATACATGTTCAGATAGGGATTGAAATACCATCCCCCGCTGAAGCCGTTCCACATCATCGCATCCCAGCCCAGAGCGCCGTATCCGCCGTATGTGCGATTGGCGGTGGCCAGTGTGCGGGCGGAGGAGATGTTGGCCGCGGAAAGATAAGAAGACCGGTCACGTGACCAGAGGAAAAGATCGTCGGCTACCTTGTCGTCAAATTTCGCAGTCGCCAGCGTTTCCGTAAGCGAAACCTGGTTCCCGTCCTTCACGTTCTTCCAGCCGTCGTTGCTATTCGAGACGCGGGCTTCGCCTTTAAATACACGCACCTGAGCGGGGTCTGAAGTGATTTCGAAAATACCGTACTTCACCGGTTGCGTCTGCGTACCGTTATAGAGGATGGTCACGGGCGGGTCCTTCACATCCGTGTCCGACTCTGCCGCTTCCGCCATCGCGGTACCGGAAACGAGTTGCACCTGCGTGTGCATCAGGCTGCTGTCCAGCATACGAATGGAAGAATTTGCGCCTACCCGCAGGATTACGCCGGGTGTCAGCAGGATCTCGGCGCGTCCCTCGCCCGTTTTGAGAACACTCTGTTCCTTCACGCTGCTGAAACGGGCAGCCTTCGATACCAACTGAAGGCCATCAATGCTAACATCGCCCTCGAAATAATCCACCGTGCCCGAATGGGATGGCGCGATGTTCTGAGCAAGGCAAAGAGAAGCCGAAAGGGCGAAGCAACTGAGGGTACCGACGAAGTGGCGGACTGTGAACATTGGAGTTCTCCCTGGTAAGATGATCGTCCGAGAAAACCTCAATGTCAAATAAAGATTTCGCGGTGATATGCGTCTTTAGGTCTACAAACGCACAATATTTGTGGCCGGAATCCCTTTCATAGCGTTCCGGGTATCCACAATGAGCCTGGCTTTCGAAGCTAATCCATTGTAATCGAAAGCCTTATGGTCAGTCACGATCAGCACGCAGTCGGCATCGGCAAGCTCAGCCTCGCCACCGGCATGGAGGGTCGCGCCGTCGATCGCAATCTCCGGAACATAAGGATCCGAGTAGGAGACCGTGGCGCCGCGCTTTAAAAGAAGATGGATAATATCGAGGGCAGGGGACTCGCGGACATCGTCGATATCCCGCTTGTACGCCACGCCCATCACATGGATTCGCGACCCTTTAATGGGTTTCGCGACATCGTTCAGCGCCGCCTGCACTTTTTCGATAATGAAATGCGGCATGTTGCCGTTGATATAGCCCGCCAGCTCGATAAATCGCGCCTCAATGCCCGCCTGCTTCGTCTTCCACGACAGATAGAACGGATCAATCGGAATGCAGTGGCCTCCGAGGCCGGGGCCGGGATAGAACGGCATGAACCCGAACGGCTTGGTGGCGGCTGCGTCGATCACTTCCCAAACATTGATTCCCATCCCGTCACACATCACCGCAATCTCGTTCACCAGACCGATGTTGATCATCCGGAACGTGTTTTCCAGCAGTTTGACCATTTCAGCGACTTGGGTGGAACCAACGGGCACCACGGTCTGGAGCGCCTGGGAATAAAACAGACGGCCCATTTCAGTGCATTCGGCGGTATAACCGCCAACAACTTTCGGAATATTCTTCGTCTGGAATTTCGGATTGCCGGGGTCAACTCGCTCAGGCGAGAAGCACAGAAAGAAATCTTCGCCTGCCTTCAATCCGTTGCGTTCCAGAATTGGACGCACCAGCTCATCGGTCGTACCCGGATAAGTAGTCGATTCCAGAATCACCAGCATCCCCGGATGAAAATAGTTGGCGATTTCCTCACACGCGTTCACGATGTAGCTCATGTCCGGGTCTTTGGTCTTGCGAAGCGGCGTGGGGACGCAGATATTGATCGTGTCCAGCTCTTTTACGACCGAAAAATCCGTCGTTGCCTGCAGCTTCCCGGATTTCACCAGCGGCGCGAGCGCGCTCGTCGGCACATCACCTACATAGGATTCCCCGGCGTTGATCCGCTCCGTCTTACCCGGATTGAGGTCAATTCCAACAACGTGATAGCCCTCCGCAGCGTATTCCACCGCCAGCGGCAGTCCGACGTAGCCGAGGCCGACCACGCCCACTCTGGCAGTTTTTGAGCTGATTTTCCCGGCAAGTACTTTGCCGGCAGCTGTTTGAAGGCCGATAGCGGGCTGAGCAGTCACAGGTTCTTTATTTTGGCACAAGGTCAGGGTAGGCATACGTTCCCTCCGCAATCATTTCTGCCGGGCCAGTAAGGAACAGCACATTGTCCAGCGCCCGAATAACCAATGTACCAGCAGGTGTCCATATTGAAACAGGGGAGAAAATAGAACCTCGGGCTAGTACTGCCGCGGCGGCACCGGTAGATCCAGTACCTGAACTATTGGTGTGCCCGGCACCGCGTTCCCAAAAACGGACGTCGATCGTGTTGCCGTCGATCAGCCGGACAAACGACACGTTCGTCCGGTTCGGGAAGCGTGGATCACGCTCCGTTGCGGCTCCCACGCTTAGCCAGTCGAAATCAAAGTTGTCGACTGGAAAAACACACTGCGGATTACCCACATCCATCAGCACCGCATCGCGTCCCTGCACCGTCGCATGCAGTTCCACGACGCGCGGCACGCCCATATTCATCTCGAACTGGAAGTGCTCATCCTGGCGGGACAGCAGCCGCAGATGCTTCACGCCGGCGCCCGTCCGGATGCGAAATTCCCGGCGGGATGGATCCTCGCGCGCCAGCAGAGCGGCCGCGCAGCGCGTCCCATTCCCCGAAATCTCCGGCTCGCTGCCATCGGAATTGAACAGACGAATTGAGGCATCGAATCCATCTCCGGAGGCGCGATCGACCAGCATCCAGCCATCGGCACCCACGCCGGCATGCCGGTCGCAGATAGCGGCCGCGATTTCGGGCAGGGGAGCCGTGGGCGCGTCTTCCAGCCAGGTCAGGAGAAAGTCGTTTCGTGCGCCATGCAGTTTGAAGAATGGAATGCGGGTCATTGTCAGAACAGTACGTCTCCAGGCGGCATCGGAGGTTCCTCCGCCACCCGCTTGTAGATTTCGAGTGCGGGCTCGCCCTTCACAATCACCCGATGCCTCAGCTCGAATCTCGGTCCATCGCGGCGGGTGCGGTCGATCATCGTCTGGATCGGATCGCCGCCGGTGACGATGGCCCAGTCCGTGTAGAGGAAAAACTCCGGGCGTCCCATCGTCATTGCGAACTCCACATCATTATCGCCCGTCAGCGTATTACGCAGCGGGATGCCGAGGATCCGGTAAATCGCGGTCATGTCGCTGAAACTCGTGATGAACGTTTCGTTCGGTCCCATCGCGTGCCGCAGATAGTTCGCGGCGTCCGTTACCCAGACGCGCCGTGCGCGCGAATTGACGTCGGCTTCCTGCCACGTGATCGAATGATCGTGCGGGTGCAGCAGGACCGGTGCAAACGCGATCAGCACCACCGCAACCGCCGGAATCCTTCCAAAGCGCGCCAGCGCCGCCACGCCGACAGCCACGACCGGCAGGAACGCCATTGCATAGCGAGTGTTGTAAAAACTGTGGGGCCAGAGCGTGGGGACGAAAATCGGCGTGGAGGACGAATGGATGCTCCAGACGTAAAACGCCGGCGGCAGCACCACCAGCAGCACAGCCCAGAACCAGCGCCGCGCGAGTGCAGCCAGAACGCCGCCGGCGCCCAGCACAAGGCCGGGAACGCCGATCGCGAGTTTTCCGCCTTCAATGAAATAGTGCAGGGCCATCCGCCAGTCGCCGCGCCCCGGATACCACGAATTCCCCTGAATTCCGGCCGCCGACCACGGGCCGCGATAAAAATACAGGGCGTCGCCAAAATACCAGCGGTTGAAGCCCATCCAGAGCAGCGGGCCCACCGAAGCGAGCACGCCGAACACAACCGCGCTTCCGATGCGGCCGAAGATTCCTTTTCCGCGCACAAGAATGAATGCCACCGCGAAAGGAATCAGGAACCACGCTTCGTATCGCGTCAGCGTGGCGCAGAACGTGGAGATTGCCATGCCGAAAAGAGCGCCCCAACCCTGCGTATCTCCAAAGCGAACCGAAAAATAGAGCAGTCCGAAGAATGAGGCAAAGTAGTACGGCTCGCTCATCGGGATGGAGCCCAGATA
>DASZVV010000188.1:0-2122 GCA_035546955.1 Bryobacteraceae bacterium | reverse complement strand
AACGTGAAATATCTGAAGAAACTGCCTGCCGGGGCGCGCGCCGGGAGTAACAGCAATGCGTTCGCCGGAGGTTTTCGCCTTTGGGAGCCGGAGACTCCGCGGCCCGCGGTTCGGGTGAAACGCGGGAAGAGTTCGTAAGCGAAAGGATCGTTCATGCAATTGGGAATGGTAGGTCTCGGCCGGATGGGCTCCAACATGGTGCGCCGTCTTCTGAAAGGCGGGCACGAGTGCGTGGTGTTCGACAAATCCGCGAAAGCGGTGCAGGACCTGGAGAAGGAAAAGGCTACCGGCGCTTCGTCGCTGGCGGAGTTCGCCGGCAAACTGACGAAACCGCGCGCCATCTGGCTGATGGTGCCCGCGGCCGTGGTCGATTCGACGATCCACGAGCTGCTGCCCGCGCTGGAACCCGGTGACATCCTCATTGACGGCGGCAATTCGTACTACATCGACGACATCCGGCGTTCGAAGGAAATCTCAGAGAAGGGAATTCATTATCTGGATGTTGGGACGAGCGGCGGCGTTTGGGGGCTGGAGCGCGGCTACTGCATGATGATTGGCGGCGATACCGATGCGGTGGCGAAGCTCGATCCGATTTTCAGGACTCTTGCGCCCGGTATGCAGGCGGCGCCCACACGAACCGCGGGCCGCGAGAAAATCGGCGGCACGGCTGAGATGGGCTACCTGCATTGCGGGCCGAGCGGCGCCGGGCACTTCGTCAAGATGGTTCACAATGGCATTGAATACGGCCTGATGGCGGCCTATGCCGAAGGCCTTGGTGTGCTTCGTGGCGCCGATATTGGCAAGGAGACGCACGAGCAGGATGCCGAAACCACGCCGATGCGCCGTCCCGAGTATTACCAGTACGATTTCAATCTGCGGGACATCACGGAAGTGTGGCGGCGTGGCAGCGTCATCGCCTCGTGGCTGCTGGATCTGACCGCGAATGCGCTCGTGGACGATCAGGAGCTTTCAAACTTTTCCGGACGCGTTTCCGATTCCGGCGAAGGCCGCTGGACGATCAAAGCCGCGATCGACGAAGCCGTGCCGGTTCCCGTGCTGTCCGCCGCGCTCTACCAGAGATTTGCATCGCGCGGCGAATCGGACTATCAGGACAAGCTGCTTTCCGCGATGCGCTTCCAGTTCGGCGGGCACATCGAAAAAAAAATAAAGTCTGCTGTCAGTGAAAAGTAGTGGCGACGTAGTTGTGGGGCCGGCTTTCGGCCCGGCGCACGTCGTTACTCCCGATTCGGGTTCCCGATATACATCCGCAACGCTTCCGCAAGTGCGATCCAGATGTTCAGCACTCCCAAACCGCTCACCGCGCCGCGCGTGAAGCCGTTGGTCCAGATCTGATGCCAGGTGGCCTGCCACCGCATCGGACCGATCCACGAAAAGTAATTGCCGCCCCAGTTGTCGGTCCAGGGATAAATCAGCAGGAAGAGCCCGAGGTAGAGGCAGAAAACGATCCAAAGCAGCCCGGTGATCCGCTGCAGCCACTTGAGGCGCGGCGAGAGCTCCGTGGTATGCGGGGCCGCCGTGGTGACCTGCTGTTCGGGATGCGGGGATTGGGGAGTCATGCCGCGCCGCTCAGACGGCGAACATCTCCATCTGGCGGTCCCTGGCCATGGGGGAATGAAAAGCAGCTGCGCGGACGGGCTCGAAGCTGAAGCGATGGAGCGGCGTCGGGCCATACTTCCGGATAGCGGCCATGTGCTCCGGGGTCTGGTAGCCTTTATGGCTCGCCAGGCCGTATTCCGGATAGTGCTGGTCCCACTCGCGCATCAGCTTGTCGCGATAGACCTTGGCGATGATGGAGGCCGCCGCGATGGCATGGCAGCGCTCATCGCCCTGTACCAGTGGCTGCTGGGGCAGGGCAACATCCAGGGGCACCGCATCCACCAGCACGAAGTCGCACGAAGGATTGAGATCGAGCACGGCCGTTTTCATGGCAAGCCGGGAAGCCTGGTAGATGTTGATTCGGTCGATGGTGGAGGCATCCACTGCAGCCACGGCCCATGCGAGAGCCCGCTCGCGAATACGCTCGGCCAGCAGTTCACGGCGTTCCGGTTCGATCTGTTTGCTGTCGTTGAGCCCGCGGATGGGGGAATCGGGTGAGAGAATG
>DASZVV010000187.1:0-5138 GCA_035546955.1 Bryobacteraceae bacterium | reverse complement strand
GATCAGAAGAACCGTCCCGCATCCGGAGTTGTATTGCGGCGCGCCGGGGCTGGCTCTCGATAGATGGGCTTTCCGCCGCTTGTGAGGGTGGTCGCAAGTCCGGCGATCCAGGTAGCCGAGTCCATCGCCGTTCTGGCGGGTGACGAATACGGCGTTATTGTCATAGGGGTTATTGGGCTGGCGGACCAGCCTGAGCCGATCGCCCGGCAGACAGGAGCGGATGATGAACTGGCGGTTCACGCCGTCATCGTTATCGTGTGTGACTCCGACCAGCTTCGAATAGAAGCTGGATTGCTCCTCTCCGGTCACGGCTCGAAGGCGGCCGCCGCGCCGCAGTTCCCGCAATAGGCGGCGTCCTTTCGCACGGCGGCGGCGCAGGCGTTGCAACGCTTCTCATTGTGCGAAAGAGTCAGATCGGTCTGGCAGTAGGGACATTTGGTCGCTTCTGGATGAACCGGCTTCCGGCACCGATAACAGCTGCTCGCTTCGCCCGTCAGATATGCGAAGAGCACGCCCCTTAATGATAGAGGCCTTCGTCGCGGCAGGCGTTTATTGAATCGAGCTGGGGAATGGTAAGGTCGGCGATTTTCATCTTTGACGTCGACTGGAAAACTATGGAGCACTCTTTCCGCATGCGTGCGCGAGATTCCGCCTCGGCCTTCGCGATCGCAGCTTGTCTCTCGGCTTCTTTTTTCTCGGCGGCGGCTCGCTGGGCGGCAGCGGCGCTGCGCGCGGCGTTATCTGCGGCGCGTCGCAGAGCGGCCGCCCGTTCCGCCTCCCGAGCCTCTTGCATCGATTCGATGTCCATGAGATCTGCCCATTCCTGATCTCGCATTTCGCGGATACTTCGAACCTGCCAAAGGCTGACGGCATCATGCAGGACGATCGCGGCGGCAGCATCTCGCAGGCTTTCCGACGGACGGAGAGATCGAAATTCAATTCCGTTCACCTCGACGATATTGGCTCGAATTAGCGCCGCATGGCAGCCGTCAACTTTTCCGATAAGTGGGATTATATGGTCCTGAATCGCTCTGCCTACCGAATGGTCTGAGGCCCAGCCCGCGAAGGTGGTTATTTCGTCCGTCCATGTTGTCACGGCATTACCGCAGGACCCGCCGATATCGAAGTGAATCCTGATCTGCCGGATCGGTGACACCGATTCGTTAACGATCTCGAAGGAGAGGATCGGCGCATCCCCTTCTATAAAGCTGGAGTTTCGAATGACTACACGGCCGCCATTGACCGGCAGGGAGATGTCGGGCGCTATGAATTCCCCAGCGAAACAGGTTCCCGTAAGCGCCGCGAGGAACGCAAGTCTGCTCATTCTATCTCAGCTCCGGCCGCCATGCGCGCCTCCAGATCCTGTCTTTGGCGGCTGATGTCGCTTTGAGCCTGGCGGATGAGTCTTGCCAGTTCGTCGCAGCTCCTCTGCAGCCTTGAGCGCTTCCGCCTCAACAGATTCAGCTTCAGCTGCCTTTCGCTCAGCAGCCTCAATTCCTCGCCCGCGATCGTGCGCGGACGGTGTGGAAGGTAAACGACCTGAGAACTCACCAGCGTCCACCCGTCGCTGCAGCTCGGCGAGCGCCTGTTCGGCGTCGATGCCCTCCGCAAACGAATGAAGATTTTCCTGAATCGCGCGTTGATATTTGGAATTGAGCACCTTGTCCAATAAGTCGTGCCATTTATGATTGCTCCCGCGTTTGTGGAGCATATCATTTGACCGCGCGCCCGGGGAATGTTGATCGGTAATAGTACGTTGCAGCAGCTCCTCGAGTTCCGCGATCAGTCCGGCATCACCGGAAGCAATGACGCGATCGACGGCGTCATGCAACGCGTCGGTAAGGTGGTGACCTTCGTGGCTCGCGGGAAGGCGGATGTGGGCCGGCCGCTCGAGGATAGTTCGCGGGGTGAAGTCGGAGCCATCGCCAAGCTCGACGGCTAGATCGGCGAGGCCTTCCGACACGGCTAGGTTGGCAAGTTTGATGCGGACCTCGCCGCTCGGCCGAGCACCCGCCTCGTAGCGCTGCACCGCCTGAAACGAAATCGCAAGCCGGGCCGCGAGCTCTTGCTGTGTCAGATTCAATGCCTTACGAAGTTTTGCGACTGGAGTTCGAGGCTCGTTTTTCGAAATTCGCATTTTTCCTATTGACTAAACCTAGGTGTTAGGTTTAACATCTACCTTTAAGCATTGTTGAGTTACTTACTTTCTTTACTCCAATGAGCATACCGCTGACTCGCGAACAGATTGCCGCTATCCTCAAGCGCCATAAGGGCGCGCAAGAGCGGGTGGCATCGAGCATGACGCCGCCGGTGCGATCGTCCGCGATTACCAATTGGCTTAAGGGCAAGTACGCCTCCTCACGAGTGGAGGCTGCCTGCCGAGAGGAAGCGGAGCGCCTGGCCGATCAGGAGTCACCGGTAGCCGGTTGAAACCAAAGCTTGTCATGAGGACGAATACGACGTTGTCTACAGGCCCACAAGTTGTTGCAGTCGTTGAGAAAGCGCATCCGAAATCGAAGTCGGAAAGGTGCGCGGGCGACTATTCGGCGGAATTCCACGGCCGGGTCATTCGGACGTTTGAGGAAACGCTCAGCGTGCGAAAGACGGCGCGTGAGTGCAAAATTCCGTCCTGCGTGGTGAATGAGATTCTGCACGCGCGCGATTTCGTGCGGCGTCCGCCGTCGAGCGCGGCGGGATTCCGGCCGCTGATGCGGAGGATTGCATGAGGTTTGTTGTACTGCCGATCATCGTAAGCCGGGATGGCAAGGTGCCGCATCAGTTTGCCGAAGAGGTTGTGACGAGGGTGCGGGAGGCCGCCATGGCGGCTGAGGCGGATGATCTCCGTCCGCGGCTGGGCCGGCCTCCGAAGTGCGCGAAGTCAACGGAGTCGCTGATTGGGGAATTCATCGGCGAGCAGTGCGAGGTGGGGGCGGAGAAGTGGTGCGGTGTCTCCGATATGTGGCGGTCGTTCTCGCGATATATGTGCGCGAAGTACGGGTGCATGCCGCTCAGCCGCGAGTCTTTCGCGATCGAGCTGAGCCGCCTCGGCTTTCAATACAAGCGCAACCGCAGGGTGGGCCCAAACCAGAAGCAGGCGCGGACGTGGGAAGGCGTGTGCGTCCTGAATGATCTGCAGGCCCCGGCAATGCCGGCGGCCCCGGCAGTCCGCAATGAATACGAGGAGTTGCGGGCGCAGCTCACGAAGACGCTGCAGCTGCGGAAAGAGAGGATCGCATGAACGATCCGAAGCACTCGGCCGGGCCGTGGAAGATCGACGGGCAGTTTGACGACGACGTCGCGGTTTCGATCCAGGCGCCGAGCGGATTCGATATCTGCGAGATCTATCCGTTGATGGGCAAATGGAGCCCGGAGGATATCGCGAACGCGCGGCTCATGGAGAATGCGCCCTCGCTGCTCAGGATGTTGAAGGCGGTGCTCCTGAACGATTCGTTTTCCGATACTACGCGCGCTGAAGCGCTGGCCACTATAGCCGCCGCGGAGGCCACGCAGTGATGATCTGGACCGATGACTTCCTTGCGAAGCTGCCGCCGGCGCCGCCGCGCGCGGTGCGGATCGCGCTGCTGCTCGCGCTGATCGGCGGGGCCGGGATTTCGCTGTTCGAGCTGCTGGGAGGTCGCCTGTGAGTAAGCGATTCGAAATCGTGCCCGTCATCGTGGAGCGGAAGAAGATCGAGGCCGCGCGGCCCGCGCTGCGGCTGATGAAGCGTCCGCCGGCGTCCGCGGGCGCGGCGGTCCTGAAAGTGAGGGCGGCATGAAACAGGCGCCCGCGTCCGAGATTGCAAAGGCGATTACGGCGCATGCGCTCGGCGTCCGCGTGGATGAGCCGTCCGGCGCGCGGCCTTCGACATGGGACAGCTGGCACGATGCCGAGCTTCGGGGGTGGCGCGATCGTGTGAACGGCGCAATCCAGATGCTCAATGTGGCGCAGGCGGAATGCCGGTCGCTGGTGCGGAATCGGGATCGCTGGCGTCTGGCGGCGCTCTTCGGGTGGGGATCGGTTGCGCTGCTTTTACTGGCGGGGCTGAGGTGAGGTGATGGCGCCCGATCCTTCGTTCTGGCAGAGATGGAAGCCGTCGAAGAAATCGCTGAGCGCCGTGCTGTATGGGTTGCGCGATGGCCGCGCGATGACGCCGGCGGAACTGGCGGCCGACCTGAGGATGCGGAAGATTGCGGTCTGCCGGGCGCTGGACCGGTTGCTGATCAGCGGGGAAGTGTCGATGGAGGGAGGCCGGTACCGGCGCGCGTGATGACGAACGAAACGCTTAACAGGATTCATTGCCAGCGAATCGGCCGCGCGGTGGAAGCGGCGCGCCGCGGCGAAGAGGTACGGTTCTGGATCGCGAATGGGGCGATCGGCGGCGCGCGGCTGGTGTGCGGGATCGAAGGCCGCGTGGACGTCATTGCGACCGGTGGCCGTCGCATCATCGAGCAGTTGCTGCCGCAGGCGGAGGCGGAGTTTCTGCGCCAGCTGGAGTTGGAGCCCGCGGCGGCCTGAGTTTTTCTGAGGGGATTGTCGATTGAGAGGAGGATGGCGCTGATCGGCCGATAAGGACGGGATCATCTGAGTGAATCCTTGTGGCCCACCGGTGCGCGTGCGCGCGGTGGGCTGCGTTTTTTCGGGCGGTTGCGGTGCGGTCCGATTGAGGGAAAGGGAGAAAGGGATCTATGGCGGAAACGGAAGCAGTCATCGATATCGAATCCATCCAGCTTGAGTCGGGTGGCCATGAAAAGCCGGAAGACGGCATGTGTGTGATGGAGGCGTTCACGTATGTGAACCGGCTTCCCTTCTCGGACCAGCCCGAATGCGTTTGCCCCACCCTGGCCGCGTTTCTGCGGCACTGGAACGATGAAGCGGTGGACGCGGACCGGCAGGAGCTGAAGCGGTATATCCCGCGGCTGATGGGGACGAATGACGGGAAGTCCGACGCGCGTGCGTGGCTGCTGATCGATTGCCTGCTGCGTGAACGGCTGCCGGAAGTGCTGGATACGATCGATGATGCGAAAGCGAAAGAATGCGCCGCGAGGCTGAGGGGTTTAAGTCAAATAAAAGGAGGAGCGGAGCTCGAGCTTGCGATTCTTTTTATTAATGCGACCCGCGCCCTCGACCTCGACCTCGCC
>DASZVV010000186.1:0-1640 GCA_035546955.1 Bryobacteraceae bacterium | reverse complement strand
GCATCGACGCCGTTGGCAGTGACGAGCGTGTAGCGAAGATCAACGTCTTTCAACTGCTTCAGCGGCTCCAGTTTTGCAACGCCGGAATTCGTGATTTTGGTGCGATAAAGATTGAGGACTTCGAGTTGCGGCATCCCGCTGAGGATTTCCATGGCGGAATCGTCCGCCTGCGCGCCAAGCAGATTGAGGCGGCGCATCGATTTCAGGCCGCGGAGATACTCGATTCCTTTATTCGTGACCTTCGTGCCGGAGAGGTCGAGTTCTTCGAGGTGGGTGAGGTCTTTCAGGTACTGGAGACCTTCGTCGGTCACGAGCGTATCGCGCAGCATCAGGCGGCGCAGGTCTTTGAGGCCGGCGAGGCCCGCCATTCCCTCATCCGTGAAGGGATTGAAGCTGAGGTCGAGATCCTGGAGCTTCGGAAACATCGAAAGATTGAGCTTCGAAATGCTGCACTGCGAGCAGCGCAACTGGCGGAGGTTGGTCCACGTGGTGAGCTGGCCGAAATCCTTGTCGCCGACCTCGATGCGGGCGTTGTAGTGCCAGCCGAAGCCGAGGCGCTCGACGTTGGTCAGTGTGGAGAAGGCTTTGAAGACGCCGGCCTTGTCTTCGTTGCCGCCGCCCGGATTCCAGACGGGGCCGGGCAGATAGAGGTCGCGGAGATGCGTGAGGCCTTCGAGTCTGGTGAGCTCGATGGGGTGCATCACGCCACCGGTCAACTCAATGGCAGAGATGTGGAAGTCGCCGGCGGGAATCTGGTCGATGTTCGAAATGGGGGTGGACGCACCTTCGAGGGTCACCGTCCCTTCCCAGCGCAGAACCCATTCGGCAACCTCGCGCTCGGTGGCGGCGGGCAGGGCCGCGGCGGCGAGCAACAAAATCGTTAAAGCGCGGCGCATCTTGCGATATTCTACTGAATGAATTTGGCCGTCCGCGGCAGGTGAATTTCGTGCGTAATATTATCAACGTTTTCGGATTGACGGCGCTCGCGGCCGGTTCGCTGTGCGCGCAGACGGGCGCGTTCGGGTCCGGGCTCTACCAGGTGATGGAAAAGGCGATGTGCCGCAACTGCCATAACCGTGATGGCGTGGCATCGGCGACCCGGCTGCATTTTCCTCCACAGGATGCATCGCCCGCAAAGATTGAGGCGTTTGGGAATTCGCTGGTAGTGCTCGTGGACCGGGCGCATCCGGAGCAGTCGCTGCTGTTCCAGAAGCCGACGGCACGAATTCCGCATACCGGCGGCGAGCGCATTAAACCAGGCAGCCCCGACGAATTGCTGCTGAAGGGGTGGATCGATCATCTGGCGCAGCTTTCGGGTCCGGACCTGGCGGCGGCGATGAAGTATTCGGAGAACGAGGATAAGGGCGGCGGCGAGGTGGTGCAGGACGCCGAGCTTCGCCGGCTGACGCACAGCCAGTACAACCACACGGTGCGCGATCTGCTGGGAGACCAGACGAGTCCGGCCAGCCAGTTTCCGGCCGAAGATTTCATCAATGGCTTCCGGAACCAATCGCGTGGGCAAAGCCTTTCGCCGCTGTTGATCGAGGGCTACAGCGCGGCGGCGGAGAAGCTGGCGAAAGCTGCGTTTCGGGGCGGCGATACGCATCATCTGATCCCGTGCTCACCCTCGGCGGCGTGCC
>DASZVV010000185.1:0-1554 GCA_035546955.1 Bryobacteraceae bacterium | reverse complement strand
AAGATGCACATCCGGGTTGCCCCGCAGAGGCAATCCGAGGCGCTTCGCCAGTTCGCCGGCCGTCACTTCTCGAAGACCGTCCCCACGGGCACCACCGTCACATCTTCTTTGCGCAGATTCAGGGGAAAACGCTCCACGATCTTGTCTTCGTCGAGAATGTCCTGCGGCTTGGCGGAATTGTAGTGAGGCGGCGTCGGATCGCTCCCCGTCAGCGCGGCGCGGATCGCATCCGCATCCTTCGCGACGCCCACGATTTCCATGTTATCCGTATGCAGGTGGCGGCGAATCGCCGCGTTCACGTCCGCGGCCGTGAGTTTGGCCAGCGCGCTCCGGATGTATTCGTTATAGTCTGGTATCCCGTAATAAGCGCTGTCGATCGCATAACCAAGCTCCGCTGATTTGGTTTTGGTCAGGACATTGACGTACTTCGAAAGAAAAGAGCGCGTCTTTTCGAAGTCCTGCTCCGGAATGCCGTTCTTCACCATCCGGTCCAGTTCGTACATGGCCAGCCGCAGCGAGAACACCGCGTTGGGCGGTTCCACGGGGCGGATCCAGATCTGGAAAATCTGCTGATGCCGCGCCAGGTTCGGCTGCGGATCGAGCCGGAACATCCCCTGAGGGAAGTACTCCACGTAGGCGTAATCGCCGTAATTCAGCCCGCGCACTTCGCGCAGCCGCTGGAAGAGACGGCCGCCCTGCCGGTGCTGCCCGAGCCAGGACGTCATCAGAAGCAGCGCGGGGAAGTCGGGATCGCCCCGCTTCACGTCGATCGGAAAGCCAGGCGACCAGGCTACCGACCGCGTGTCCTTCTGGATGAGCGTCACGCGAGTGTGCGAGATCGCCGGCGGCGCTGCCAGATTGTCGAAGCGGTCGGCAGCGCCCGCTGGAAGTTCCTCGAAATCGCGTTTCACCCGCGCCGAAAATTCCGGCGGGTAACCGCCCGCAATGCCGATGACGAGATTCGCCTGGGTGTAATGCTGCCGGTAGAACTCCTGGAGGTCCGCAATGGTCATCTTTTGCAGCGCGGCGGCCGTGCCCAGATTTTCATGACCATAAGGGCGGCCCTCATAGATCACGTTGTACAGCTCTTCCTTGCCCAGTTCTTCGTCGTTGTTGTCGCGGAGACTGACTCGCAGGGCATTGATCGAATCGTCGCGAATGCGCGCGAAATCGTCCGCCCGCCAGCCGGGATGCAGGATCATATCGCGCATCAGACCGTAAAACTTGTCCAGGTTGTCGCGATGCGTCTCCCCCACGAAGGTGGTCATTTCCTTATCGGAGTAGACGTGAACGGAAGTCGCCATCGGATACATGGCGTCCACGATCTGCTTGTATGTGAGGTCTTTTGTGCCGCCTCCGCCCAGCATCTCGCCGGTCAGGTGGGCCACCCCGGGCTTCTCCGCCGGATCCGACGCCGACCCGGTCGTGAATACGAATCGCAGCGTCACGAGCGGCGATTTTCCGGGCAGTTCCACAAAGCGCGGCGCCGCAACGGCGCTTCCGGCCATCGAAGTCAGCGCAAGAAGCATGGCGAGCTGCGCATACTTTTCCGCG
>DASZVV010000184.1:0-6810 GCA_035546955.1 Bryobacteraceae bacterium | reverse complement strand
AGGCCGGAGGAGAAGATCCTCGTCATGGCGCCTATTGTCCGCGGCCGCAAGGGTGAGTTCAAAAAGGAAATGGAGAAGCTCGCGCGCCAGGGCTTCCTCCGCGCTCGTGTCGATGGCGCCCTTCGCTCGCTCGACGAACAGATCCAGCTCGATAAGCGAAAGAACCATACGATCGAAGTCATCGTCGACCGGCTGGTCGTAAAACCAGGTATCGAGAAGCGTCTGGAAGCCTCTATTGAAGCGGCGACGAAACTGGCGAATGGTCTGGTCCTCATCTCGATCGTCGGCGGTCAGGACAAACTCTACTCCCGCGAACTCGCCTGCGCCGAATGCGGCACCAGCGTTCCTGAACTCGAACCCCGCTCATTCTCCTTCAACAGTCCCTATGGCGCCTGCGAGGAATGCCACGGTATCGGTGCGATCTGGGCTTTCGATCCCGGTAAGATCATTGTCGATCCCGCCAAGCCTCTGTTCGAGGGCGGACTCGGGCCTGGCGGAACCTCCGCCAACATGGCGGGCCGCATCGAGCCGCTGGCGAAGTTCCTGAAAATCAAACTTTCCACGCCCTGGGAAAAACTGACTGCCGCGAACCGTAATGCGCTCATGAACGGAACGAAAGGGCAGGAAGGAATTATCGCCGTTCTCCAGTCGGCCTATGACACCTACAGCCAGGGCTATCGCGAGTATCTGACCGATTACATGTCGCCCTCCACCTGCGCGTCCTGCGGCGGCAAACGTCTGCGTCCCGCCAGCCTCGCGGTGCGAGTGCGCAACATTTCCATCTCGGAATTCACCGCGATGTCACTCTCTCGCGCGCTGCTGACGGTCCGGAACTGGGAATTTAAAGACCGCGAACTGGCCATCGCCGGCCGCATCGTGGACGAAATTCGCCGCCGCCTCGAATTCCTCGAAGCCGTCGGGCTCCACTATCTGAGTCTCGACCGCAGCGCGTCCACACTCTCGGGAGGGGAAGCGCAGCGCATTCGTCTCGCCACCCAGATCGGCTCGAAGCTCCGCGGCGTTCTTTACGTGCTTGACGAGCCGTCCATCGGGCTTCATCCGCGCGATAATGACCGGCTGCTCGATACCCTCACCGAACTGCGCGACATGGGCAACACCGTGCTCGTCGTTGAGCACGATGCCGATACCATCGAGCGCGCCGATTACGTTCTCGATCTCGGTCCCGGCGCCGGGCGTCTCGGCGGCGAACTCGTCGCCAGCGGGCCGCCGGATGAAATCCGCAAGTCGCCATCATCCCTTACCGGCCGCTACCTTTCCGGCAAGCTGCAGATTGAGGTGCCCCGGCAGCGCCGGCCGGGCACGGGCCAGGCAATCCGTGTGGAAGGCGCTGTCGAACACAACCTCAAGGAAATTGACGCCGAATTTCCGCTCGGAAAACTGATCGTGGTCACCGGCGTCTCGGGCAGCGGCAAATCGACCCTCGTGAACGATATCCTCGCCAAAGCTCTCTCCCGCGCCATCTATGAATCGCGCGACACGCCGGGGAAGCACAAAAAAATCACCGGCATCGAGAACATTGACAAAGTCATCCGCATCGATCAATCTCCGATTGGCCGCACGCCGCGATCGAATCCGGCTACCTACACCGGCCTCTTCGCGCCCATCCGCGACTTCTACGCCATGCTGCCGGAATCGCGCGAGCGCGGCTACAAGCCCGGCCGTTTCAGCTTCAACGTGAAAGGCGGGCGCTGCGAAGCCTGCCAGGGCGACGGCCTCCGCCGCATCGAGATGAATTTCCTGCCGGACGTCTATGTCACCTGTGACGTCTGCCGCGGCCGCCGCTACAACCACGAAACCTTGCAGGTGAAATTCAAAGGCGCGTCCATTGCCGACCTTTTGGAAATGACCGTCGAAGAAGCGCTGCCCCTGCTCGAAACCAATCCGCAGGTCTATCCGAAGCTGAAGACCCTGATGGATGTCGGCCTCGGCTACATTCATCTCGGCCAGTCTTCCACTACACTTTCGGGCGGAGAGGCCCAGCGCATCAAGCTCGCGAAGGAACTGAGCCGCCGTCAGACCGGCCGCACGTTCTACATTCTCGATGAGCCCACCACGGGCCTGCACTTCGAAGACGTCAGAAAGCTGCTCGAAGTCCTGCAAAAGCTGGTCGATCTCGGCAATACTGTATTAGTGATCGAGCACAACCTGGATGTCGTCAAGAGCGCGGACTGGGTAATCGACCTTGGCCCCGATGGCGGCGAGGACGGCGGCCGCATCGTTGCCGCCGGCACGCCCGAGCAGGTGATGCGGACAAAGAAGAGCTTCACCGGTATGGCGCTGAAGAAGGTGATGGCTTGAGCGATACCAGGCAGCCGATGGATCTTGCCGGGCTGAAGACGATCTCTCTCAGAGATCGTGGTGGCAAAGTAAAGGTGGCGGATTTCGCGCGCCCCTTCGCAGCGGGTTCGGGAATCAAAGGCCTGCTCGAAAGTCTCCCCCATATCCTTGCCGGCGATTCGTTCCGCGAGGTGGTTTCGGCCATCGCGCGCGCGCGTGCCGCGCAAAAGCCGGTGATCTGGGGACTCGGCGGACACGTCATAAAATGCGGACTCGCACCCGTTCTGATCGATCTGATGCGGCGCGGCTATGCGACCGGATTTGCGATGAACGGCTCGGCCTCAATCCACGATTTCGAAATCGCGCTCTGCGGTTCCACCAGCGAAGACGTGGAAGCCGTACTGCCCGATGGACGCTTCGGTTCCGCGGAAGAAACGGGCCGCGAATGGAACGCAGCCATTCACGAAAATGCGTCGCTCGGCGCCGGAACCGCGCTCTGCCGCGCGCTCGGCCGTCTGGCCGCTCCCGAATTTGTCGGATCCAGCCTGCTCCTCCAGGCCGCGGAAGCCGGCGTTCCGGTGACGGTCCATGTCGCCTTCGGGACAGATACGCCGCACGCCCACCCGGCATGCGATCCCGCCGCCCTCGGGGTTGCGACGCATTTCGATTTCCGTCTGTTTTGTACCATGGTTGCTGAGTTGAACCAGGGTGGGGTCTATATCAATGCGGGCTCCGCGGTGGTGATGCCGGAAGTTTTTCTGAAGGCCGTTTCCACCGTGCGCAATCTCGGTCACGAACTCCGTAACTTTACAACCGTGAATCTGGATTTTATTCGGCACTACCGGCCAACCGTGAACGTCGTCGAACGCCCGCACGCCCAGTCTGGCGGATGTGGCTATTCGCTGACCGGCCACCACGAGATCATGATTCCGCTCCTCGCCGCCGCGCTCATCGAATCATGACGCCGCCTCTCATTCTTGCCGAACCCGATGAGCCCTTCTGGGGTTTCTCGGAACTCCTGCTCGCTATCGCGGTGTTCGTGGTGGCGATCGCGGGGGCGATCTCATTCGCCACACACGTTCTGCATGCCCCGGCCGAATCCGGTCTTTGGAGCGTTCTCGAAGAACTCAGCGCTTACGCCATCCTTTTCCTCGCGCTGAAAGTGATCTTTCTACGGTATCACCGGAATCTTTTTGAGTCGCTCGGCTGGTCGAAACTCGGGCCCTTTTCCGTCCGTTCGCTGTTCCTGCTCGGCCTCGTGCTCTCACTCGTCGCCATACTTCTGCAGTACCTCCTCCAAACGCCGGAGAAGGAAACCCCGTTCGAAAAAATGCTGTCGGATCCCGCCAGCCGCATCGCTGTGGCTCTGATGGGCGTCACGCTCGGACCCATTGTGGAAGAGTTGTTGTTTCGCGGCTTTCTCCAGCCGCTGCTGATCGGCGCGGCGGGCGTATTTCCCGGCATTCTGATTACGTCACTTGTTTTCGGCGCGCTTCACCTCACCCAGAACGCGAATATCTGGCAGAGCGGCGTCGTCATCATGTTCGTGGGTTTCGTGCTCGGCACGGTTCGCCATGTTTCGGGATCGACGCGCGCTTCGACGATCGTTCACGTCGCCTACAACTCTCTGCCGCTTGTCGGTCTGCTGGTTGAAACCGCCATCCCCCATAAATAGGACCTATGATCGAGACCATTCAGTGGACCCCCGAAGGGGTCGTCATGATCGACCAGACGAAGATTCCCGCCGAGGAAACCTACGTCACCTGCACCGATTCCCATCAGGTGGCGGAGGCCATTCGTTCCATGGTGATTCGCGGGGCTCCCGCCATCGGCGTCGCCGCTGCGATGGGTGTGGCGATCGGGGTCGCGAAAGCCGACCGCTCGCAGCCGCTCGATCCGCAGGTGGAAGCGATCTGTAAGGAACTGGCCGGCACGCGCCCCACGGCGGTCAATCTGTTCTGGGCCATTGATCGTATGAAGAAGCTGTATGGCCAGCTTCGCGGCAAGCCTTACGAAGAGATCCGGGATACCCTGATACGCGAGGCCATCGTAGTCCGCGAGGAAGATATCGCGATCAACCGCGCCATCGGCAGGCATGGCGGCGACCTGATTCCCGATGGTGCCACGGTCCTGACTCATTGCAACGCGGGCGCGCTCGCGACTGCAGGCTATGGAACCGCGCTCGGCGTCATCCGCGCCGCTGTCGAGGCAGGGAAGAAGGTAGGCGTTTTCGCCGATGAGACGCGTCCATTCCTGCAGGGCGCGCGCCTTACGGTCTGGGAGCTTCAGCACGACAACATTCCGGCCACGCTTATTACGGACAATATGGCGGGCCACTTCCTGCGGGCCGGTAAGATCGGCTGTATTGTAGTCGGCGCCGACCGCATAGCGGCCAACGGCGACGTTGCGAATAAGATCGGAACCTACAGCGTCGCGGTGCTCGCGAAGGAAAACAACGTCCCGTTCTACGTGGCTGCGCCGATCTCAACTCTCGACCTCACACTTGCGACCGGCGACCTGATCCCGATTGAAGAACGCGCGGCCGGTGAAGTAACCCATGTCTTCGGAGTGCCGGTGGCGCCAAAAGGAACCGAAGTCCGCAACCCGGCGTTTGACGTCACGCCGAACCGCTACGTCACCGCTATCATTACAGAAAAGGGCGTGGCGCGCGCGCCGTACGAACAGTCGCTGCGCGCTTTGGCCGGAAACTCGAAATGAAAACGATCGCCATTCTGCTGACTTTTGCCCTGCTCGCGCCCGCTGCCGACGAATATTCCAACCGCCGCGCGCCGGGATTTTCATTGCCGGATGCAAAGTACGAACAGCACGATCCGCAGGACTATCGCGGCAAGGTGCTGCTCGTCGACATCATGCTGACCACTTGCCCCACCTGCAATCAGCTCGCGGACGTGCTGGTTTCCGTAAAGAAGAAGTACGGTGACAAGATCGGCATTATTTCGGTTGTGACACTTCCCGACACGCTGACGCAGACGCAGTCGTTCGCGGCGAAGCACGGCATCGACTGGCCCATCGTTTTCGACAGCGGCCAGATGATCGCCTCGTATCTGAAGGTCACGCCGATGAATGCGCAGGTCCACTTCCCGCATTTGTTCATCATCGATGGGCAGGGAATGATCCGCGATGATTTTGGAACCGGCGATGAGAGCTCCCTCACTGTGGAGAAACTCTCAGCTCTGATCGACGGACTGCTCGTTTCAGCTCAGAAATAGTAGTATTTTCCACTGCTGTATTACATTCGAGTGGCGAATAGCACCACGTCGTTTTGTATTCTTCAGAACTAAGGCGGAAACCTATGTTTTTTAGGCCTGACGCCGATTTCTATTCACAACGGTCACTGGTAACTTAAGTCAAACAGTTCATTTGTTTGACGGGACGGCCGGCTCGGGTTTCGCCGGCATTGGCTGGGTCTTTTGCGGGGAAGACCGGGAGCAGCCGATGCCAGGAAACATCGCGCCAATGTTCCGCCCTCCAGTTGGAGAAGTGGGGATAAACGTCGCGCGACGTTCATCCAGAGCAGTTCAAAGCTGTAACCCACTGAGGCCACGGCAGGAAGCCGAGCACACCCTTCCGATAGAGGGTGCGAATCGTTGCCGGGTCTGAGTCTGACCGAAAAATAACACCGTTTCCGAGGATCAATGAAAAACTATACCCGTAATACGTTGCTGCCCCTCTTGGCCTTCTCGCTTCTGCCAGTAGCAGCGTTTTCCCAGCCAATCGTCTGGACGACCGGCTCCCTTCAGCGGACCGGCCCAAGCGATGCGGCTGGAAGCGGATCTTCCGTAACTCTCTATGCCGGAAGAAACGAATCTGAATCCTTCCAGATCGTCGTTCAGGCCCCCTATGGTGGATTGGGGAATGTGAATGTGTCGGTCTCAAACCTCACCGGACCGGGAGGAGCCGTGATTCCAAGCACGGCCTTCACGCTCTACCGTGAGCAGTACGTTTACGTCAATCAAGGCAGTGTGAACTGGAACGGCACCAACCAGCCGCTGGGCGCGGGATGGTATCCGGACGGCCTGATTCCATTCACCGACCCGAATACCGGCCAGCCGATTCAGGGTGCTCAGATCGAAGCGGTCCCGTTCAATCTGAATCAGTACCAGAATCAGCCGATCTGGGTCGATCTGACGGTCCCGACAAATGCAACGCCCGGTACCTACTACGGCAGTTACACCGTGACCGCGAATCAGGGCAGCTACACCGGTTACATCACGGCAACCGTGTGGCACTTCGCGCTGCCTACCAAGCCCGCCCTCAAGTCGGCCTTCCTCTTCTGGACGCCGATCGACATCAACCATCACAAAGAAATGCTGCGCAACCGCGTCTCATCACTGCGCAGCGATCCGAGTCTGCAGAGCTCGCTCGTGCCGTACGGACTACAGAGCGTGGGTCTGCCGTTCTACAGCGGAGCCAGCAACGGCTACTGCTCGATGTCGGCGCCGCCGAGTGTGTCTTCGATTGCGGCATCGGCCGCGCAACAGAATCCGAACC
>DASZVV010000183.1:0-10777 GCA_035546955.1 Bryobacteraceae bacterium | reverse complement strand
ACCGGGTGGATATCCAGCAGAAGCGCTCGCTGCTCGATCTGGTGGGTTCCTCGCCGCTGCCGGACGCTTACAAGTACGATATGGTGCTGCTTTGCAGCCAGAGTCTGGTGAAAGCGGTGGAAGCGCGGCTCGACAAAGACAAGAGCGCGGTGGACCGGGCGACGCGGCAGGGCTACATCCTGACGCCGTTCTTCTATGAGCAGCTGCCCGCGTTCGAAAGCCAGCAGCAGAGCATGAGATTCTATGCTGACGAAATGATTAACGCGATCGATCTGAGCGCAGAAAGCGCCCGCCTTTCGAATGTCAAATTCGACGCGGCGCCGCTGAAACGAGCGGCGAAAACGGTGGAGGTAGCTCCGCCCGCACCGGTGCTTTCGCAGGCGGGTCAGACTCTGCAAAAGGCGGAAAGCCTTTTCACGGAACGAAATGACGCGCCCAACAATCTTCAGGACGCGAAAAACCTGTTCATCAAGGCGCTCGAACAAAAAGGCGATGCGGCCGAGCATGCGCAGGCGTGGTATGGCATGGCCCGGATCGCCATGGTGGAGAAGAAGGGCTCGACAGCGATGCAGCTTTTCGAGAAAACGCTCGAATCTTCGCCGGACGATTTTGTCCGGGGCTGGAGCGATGTTCAGCTCGGGAGCATTTACCGTTCCCAGCAGGACTTCCCCAAAGCCACTCAGTATTTCAAAGACGCGCTCGCGGTCAGCGGCGCGTCCGATAAGGCCAAACAAACGGCCCAAAGCGAGTTAGACGCAATTTCCAAAATTCAGGAGAAATAAACACCATGAGGCGCATCGCCATTCTACCGATCGGTCTGCTCGCCGCGATAGCGGCGTTCAGCCAGACCGCACCCGCCCCCGCGGGAGGAGCCGCACCCACAGCCGGAGCTCCTGCAGCCGGGGCAGCCGCACCCGGCGCAGAGCCAACGGGACCGCACCCGAAATCCGCTGAAGAAAACGCCGCGCTGCTCACCATGTTCAAGGCGCAGGATCCGGATTCGCAGATCAAGGCTGCTCAGGATATTCTGGACAAATTCCCGGACACCGATTACAAGGCTCAGGTCCTGCTCGTTCAGGCGCAGGCTTACCATGCGAAAAAGGATGACCCGAAGGCGATCGTGGTGGGCGAGGAATCGCTCGCGGCCGATCCGAAGAGCTACGAAACGCTGCTGCTGCTTTCCGAGATTTACTCCCGCACGACGCGCTCGACGGACCTCGACATGGATGACCGCCTGGCGAAGTCCGACAAGTATGCTCATGACGCACTGACGGTGCTGGCTACGGCTCAAAAGCCGAAGCCGGATATCAGCGACGAACAGTGGGCCGGCATCAAACAGGGCGAATCGGAGCGGGCTTATGTATCGCTCGGCCTTTCCGCGATCCTGAAGAAAAAGTACGACGAAGCGAAGACGGATCTCGACAAGGCGATGAGCCTTTATCCGGATCCGCTCGATATGCTTTACATTGAACGCGCCTACACGGCGGCGAAGCGGTATGATGACGCGCTGACGTGGATCGCGAAGGTGGAGGCGAATCCCTCGCCGGATGCGGCGCAGTTCAAGGACATCGCGACCAAGGATAAGGCGCGCGTCGATCAGTTGAAAAAGCAGGGGCAGTAAGAAAAGGAGAGCCAGGGCCGGTCCCACGATGAAGGCGAATCTGGACGAGCTGGAACAATCGCTCGGCTACGCATTCCGGGACCGCGCCCTGCTCAACCGGGCGCTCACGCACAGCTCGAGCGCCAATGAACTGGCGGGCCCGCTGCCCGAGGTAACCGAGGCGCGAGACGCTGAATCACCACTCTCCCAAAGCCGCCGCGACAACGAGCGGCTTGAATTTCTGGGGGATTCCATTCTTGGCTGGGTAGTCAGCGAATGGCTCTTCTCCCGTTTCCTGGATTTCACCGAAGGTCAGCTTTCCCTCCTGAAAAATCATCTGGTCAGCGCCACACACCTGCTGGCGGCGGCGCATCGGCTGGATCTCGGCCGGTTCCTGCATCTGGGGCGAGGCGAAGAGACCGGCGGCGGACGCTCGAAGCAACGCCTGCTGGTGAATGCGTTCGAGGCCGTGATCGCCGCGGTTTATCTCGATGGCGGAGCGGACGCGGCCCGAGGGGTGATCATCAGCCAGACGATTCCGGGCGAAGAGGATCTGATGGCGCTGGCGGGCGCGGGTCCGCCGCGCGATTTTCGAGCCGAGCTCGACCGGCTGGCACGAGACCGGTCGCTTCCCCGCCCCGAATATCAGCTTGTGGGCGAAAGCGGCCCCGGGCACGCGCGTACCTTTATTGTGGAGGCGCGGGTAGGGAGAGATTTCATCGCGAGCGCGGAAGGATCATCGAAGAAATCGGCATCGCATAACGCCGCGAGGCAGGTTTGCGAGCTGCTGCGGATGATCTGAGAGGGGCTCAGGCGAGGTCCGCCTTGCGGGTCTCCGGCAGCGTGAACACCAGAACGGCTCCGAGAGCGAAGAATGCGGAATTGAGCGCCAGCGATGTGCCGATTCCGTAGTGGTCGGCGAAGTATCCAACGGTCCACGGAGCGAGAGCGCTGCATCCGCGGCCGACGTTGTAGACGAAGCCGAGGCCCGCGCCGCGAACGGCAGTGGGATAGAGTTCCGACAGCATCGCACCGAACATGCTGAAAAATCCGGTACCCACGAAGCCGATTGCAGGGCCAAGGGCGAGCAGGGTTTCTTCGTCTCGCGTGGCGCCGTAAATGGGCGTGAGGATGGCAGCCGCGAGAACGTAGAGCACGAACGCCGGGCGGCGGCCGATCTTATCCGCCAGCCATCCGAATGCGATGTATCCGGCGAATGCGCCCATCTGCATGGGGACCACGAAGCCGCTGCTCCTGAGAACGGTGAGTCCGGCGCCGCCCTTATCGGCGGGAGCGGAGAGGAAGCCGGGAATCCAGGTGAACAGCCCCCAATAGGCGAAAAGAACGCTGCTGGCAAGAAGCGAAGCGAGGATGGTGCGACGCCGCAAGATTCCCTGAAAGATCTCGCGCGGCAGGGCGCGGCTGTGCGCGGTGCGCTGCCAGATTTCGGGTTCTTCGACGTGGCGGCGAATGAGAAGCGCGAGGAGCGCGGGGAACAGACCGGCGATGAACAATGCGCGCCATCCCCAGCGCGGCAGAATCAGCGCGGTCATCCCCGCCGCGAGCATATAGCCAAGCGCCCAGCCGGACTGCATGATGCCGACCGCCTTGGCGCGGTGTTCGGGCGGCCAGGTTTCCGCGACGAGTACGGCGCCCGTTGACCACTCAGCGCCGAGCCCAATCCCGATCACCGCGCGCCAGAACAGCAACGATGCGAGATTCCAGCTTGCCGCGGTGCCGGCCGACGCAACGCTGAAAATCAGGATCGACAGGATCAGCGAGCGGGCGCGTCCGATGCGGTCTGACAGCACGCCGAAGACGATGCCGCCGGCGGCAGAAAATACCAGCGTGAAGGAGCTGACGAGACCAGCCTGAGCGGCGCTCAGATGAAACGCATCGCGCAGAACATTGAGGGTGAGGACGAACAGCAGGACGTCCATCGCGTCCAGCATGTAGCCGGCCTGCGCGGCGAAAAGCGTGATCCATTGCCGGCGCGTAATGGATCGCATGCAACTCCGCCGGCTAGTAGGATTTCGCGATCACGACGCGGCGGTCCACGGGCTGGCCGGTGACGATGCACTTGCCGGCGCCGTCGTATTCGTCCTCGATCGGAATGTTGCGGACGGTGGCCTTGAACTCCCGGAGGCGCTCGTCACAGGCGGGATCGTCTTTCACGTGCGCCATGACGAATTTGCCGCCGCCTTTTTCGGCGGTGACATCGCGGAGGATCGACTCCACTTCCCCGATGGAATTCGCGAGGACGGTATTGGCCTTCAGGCGGGCGCGTGCGGCGGCGAGCATGTCGGACTGCATGGTTTCGAGCGCTGCCGTTACCTTGCCTGCGATGCCTTCCTGGGGGAGCACTTCCTTCGCGCCCGTGTCGCGGCGCTTGAGCACGATGTTGCCGGAGGCGAGATCGCGGGGACCGAGTTCGAGAACAACTGGAATACCGCGCCGCTCCCAGTGGAAGAACTTCGCGCCGGGATTGTGGCCCTCGCGATCGTCGACTTTCGATCCGGTGTCGGCGGCGATCCGGTGTGCGGCTTCGAGAACGGCGGCGCGCTCTTCATCCTTGCGGAAGATAGGCACGATGACGGACTTCCGGGGCGCGAGCTTCGGCGGCAGCACCAGACCTTTGTCATCGGAATGGCTCATGATGAGGCCGCCGATGAGGCGCGTGGAAACGCCCCAGCTTGTCTGCCAGACGTATTCGAGCTGACCTTCCCTGCTCTGGAATTTGACGTCGAATGCCTTGCCGAAGTTCTGGCCGAGATCGTGGCTGGTTCCCGCCTGCAGGGCGAGACCGTTCTGCATCATGGCCTCGATCGAGAAGCTGCGAAGCGCGCCCGCGAATTTTTCCGACTGCGTCTTGACGCCGCGAATGACCGGCATCGCCATGACGTTCTCGGCAACATCGGCGTAGACGTTCAGCATGCGGATGACTTCTTCTTCCGCCTCTTCGTGCGTGGCGTGCGCAGTATGGCCTTCCTGCCAGAGGAATTCCGTGGTGCGCAGGAACATGCGAGTGCGCAGTTCCCAGCGAAGTACGTTCGCCCACTGGTTATAGAGAAGAGGCAGATCGCGATAACTCTGCACCCAGCGAGCGAAGAAGTGGCCGATGATGGTTTCCGAAGTGGGGCGAATCACGTAGGGTTCTTCGAGCTTTTTGCCGCCCGCGATAGTGACCACTGCCAGTTCGGGCGAGAAGCCCTCCACGTGCTCGGCTTCCTTCTGCAGAAAACTTTGTGGAATGAGCAGCGGAAAATAGACGTTTTCATGACCCGTTGCCTTGAAGCGCGCATCGAGTTCGCGCTGCAGCACCTCCCAAACGGCATAGCCGTTGGGACGGATCACCATGCAGCCTTTGACGATCTCCGCCGGCTCCGCCATGTCTCCCTGGAGCACGACGTCCTGATACCAGGCGGCAAAGTCTTTCTGACGGGGAGTGATGGGCGATTCAGCCATAAGCTTTTGGGGTTCAGACGGCGAGGGATAGAGCGCCGAAACTTTCAGGTTAACGCACGCTGGCTCGCCGCATAAGCGCTGCGTTTACTCATTGAATCGTTACCGATTCGAAGCAGTAACATTGCCGATTTTTCACGTGGCTGAAATTCATGCCTGGTACTCTGGCAATCGCTTCAGAGGAATCTATGAACCTGAAATCACTTGTAACCGTATATTTACTCGCCTCCGCTTCGCTGTTTGCGCAATCGGCGGCCGGCGTCGCGGGCATTTCCGGAACGTTGCGCGATCCCTCGGGCGCGCCGGTTCCCAACGGCAGAATCGTTATTACCAGCGCCTCGCAGGGCGAAGTTCGCACAGTCACATCGAACGATGCCGGCGTTTTCAGCGCACCTGGCCTTGTGCCGGGCAGCGGCTACGGCGTCACCGTGACGGCGTCCGGATTCGCGGCGTGGCAGGTGAAGGACATGGATGTTGCAGTGGGCCGCAATGTCAATCTCGACATAAAGCTGGAGGTTGCGCAGGCTGCGACGGCGGTTGACGTTGTCGCGAACGCACCCCTGATTGACGATACGAAGAGCGACGTCTCGCAAGTGGTGAATGCGCAGCAGATTCGAGACCTGCCGATCAATGGCCGGCGCGTCGACTCCTTCGTGCTGCTGACGCCCGGCGTTACAAATGACGCCACATTCGGTCTGCTGACGTTCCGCGGTGTGGCGGGCAACAATTCATTCCTGCTGGACGGCAACGACAACACCGAGCAGTTTTATGACGAGAACGCCGGCCGCACCCGCATTCAATCGCAGATTTCGCAGGATGCCGTGCAGGAATTTCAGGTGGTTTCCTCGAACTTCTCGGCCGAATACGGCCGTGCGATGGGCGGCGTAGTCAACACGGTGACGAAGAGCGGCGGCAACGAGCTTCACGGCTCGGCTTTCGGTTATCTGCGCAGCACCGGGATGGACGCGCGCGATGCCTTTGCCACGTTCAATCCGAGCGAACATCGCGATCAGATGGGCGGAACCGTCGGCGGCCCGATCATCAGGGACAAACTCTTCTATTTCGCGAGCGTCGATATTACGCGCCGCAATTTCCCGATGGTGGACAGCGACATCAAAGCAGGTGTGCTGACCGGCGTGGCGCCCTATCAGTGGGATGGCTGCGCCGCCCCGGCGACACCGGCGCAGTGCTCCGCAATCAATGCGCTCCTGCCGCGATTCTACGGAGCGATTCCGCGAACGGCATCGAACGATCTCTACTTCGCACGCATCGACGACCACGTCTCCGACCGGAACACGCTCAGCGCCAGCTTCAACTTCCTGCGCTGGCTTTCGCCGAACGGCATTCAGACAGGTCTGGTATCGACCACGGGTTCTGCGCTGAACGGCAACGGAGATGACTCGGTGCGTGTTCGCAACGGCAATCTGAGCTGGACTGCGATTCCCACCAACGGCCTGGTGAATATCGCGCGGCTCGGCTGGAGTTCGGACCGGCAGGCAGATGACTTCGATCAGTCGGAACTCGGCCAGGGTCTCGGTTATCTGCAGGTTTCTGTTGCGGGCGTCACGCTCGGGCCGGCCAACTATCTGCCGCGCGTGGAACCAAACGAAAACCGCTGGGAATATGCGGACGAGGCAACATGGACGAAGGGCGCCCACACGATCAAGTTCGGCGTCGATGTGGCCAACACGAATGACGATACCTATTACATCAGCAATGCGTTCGGATCTTATACGTACCAGACCGTAACGAATTTCGCACTGGATTACAGCGGCGCCACCGGCACACCGCACTGGCAGACCTACAGCCAGACATTCGGAAACCCGAGGGTGAACGCCACGATTCGCGAATATGGCATGTACGCGCAGGACCAGTGGCGCGCGAGCCAGAATCTGACACTCACGCTGGGATTGCGCTACGAATACTCGCAGGCTCCACAGCCGCCGGTGACGAATCCGGACTGGCCGCTGACTGGCAAGATTCATACCGGGCCGCTGAACTTCGAACCGCGCATCGGCATTTCCTATAAGCTCGACGACAAAACGGTAGTCCGCGGCGGATTCGGAACGTTCTATGCCCGCTTTCTGGGATCGGTGGTCGACAATCTCTGGACGACGAACGGACTGTATCAGACCGCCGACTCGCTGAGCTCGACCATTCCGGCGCAGTTTGCGGCGGGCCCCTCATTCCCGAATTCACTGACGGCGCCGCCCGCCGGCGCGAGCGTTGGCGCCTCGTCGATTCAGTTCGCGTCGCCTGGGCTGAAAACGCCATATTCCGAACAGGCGAGTCTGGCGGTAGAACGTTCGCTGTCGCATGACACGCTGCTCACGGTCTCCGGCGTATGGAGTCATGGTGTCAATCTCTACGACTCCCAGGATCTGAATCTGCCGGCTCCCTCGACGACGAAGACCTACATCATCGACGACCTGAGCGGCAACCAGGTGGGCACGTATACAACTCCCGTTTATACGGGATCACGGCCGAATCCGAAATACGGCAGCGTCTATGAATTGACCAACGGTGAAAGCAGCTGGTACAGCGGGCTGGTAGCCACAGTGGAGAAGCGCCTCGCGCACGGGTTCCAGATGCTCGGCTCCTATACCTGGTCGCACGAAATCGATGACGGGCAGGGCGCCGGAACAAATGCGCTCTTCTACAACAGCTTCAACTCGGTGAATAACGGAGACTATGCGGATGAGAAGGGCAGCGGGTCGCTCGATCAGCGGCATCGCTTCGTGTACTCGTTTAGCTGGATGCCGACAATCAGCAAAGGCAACGACTTCTTCTCGAAATATGTGCTGAACCACTGGCAGCTTGCGGCAATCACGACGATGGCTTCAGGCCGGCCCGCCGGAAGCCCGACGATCCGCACTACGGATACGCCGGTGACCGGCATGATTTCCAGCTCGGTTCTGAACGGCTTTGCCGGGGGCAGCACCCGCGTGCCCTTCCTTCCGGTGAACATGATCTACACGCCGGCTTCCTACCGTGCGGATCTTCGGCTGACCAAGGTGATTCCGATCAATGACCGGGTGAACCTTTCGCTGGCGGCAGAAGCGTTCAACATCAGCAACAGCTGGTCGCCTACGGGCATGACTACGCAGTACTACACAGAGGCCAAAGGCATCCTGACGCCCTCACCGACGGGTGTAGCATCGACCTGGGGTATCGGAACGGGTGATGGCGGCTTCCCGGACGGCACGCAGGCGCGCCGCCTTCAGGTGAGCGCGCGCATCACGTTTTAAAGCAGAGGCCCGTATAATTGGGCATGGCATTCGACGGCGCGCGCGTTCTTTCACTCGAAAGCCGTCGCGCGCCGGAAATCGCGACATTGATCCGGAAGCAGGGTGGCGTGCCGTTCGTGGCGCCATCGATGCGCGAAGTCGAGTTGGGCGAGCACGAGGAAGTATTTGAATTCGGACGCCGCTTGCTCGCCGGCGACTTCGATGGCGTGATTCTGCTGACCGGTGTGGGAACGCGGCTTCTATGGAAAACGCTGCTCACGAGGTTTGCGGAAAACGATCTGAAGGCTGCGACTGAGCGCGTCACGATCGTTGTGCGTGGACCGAAGCCCTCGGCCGCGGTCCGGGAGATCGGATTAGTAGCGCAGGTGCAGGTGCCGGAGCCAAATACATGGCGGGAAGTTCTGGAGACAATGCTCCGACGCGATGAGCGCCGCATCGCAGTGCAGGAATACGGGAAATCGAATACGGGCCTGATCGATGGTTTACGGGAGCAGGGCCGCGAGGTTTCAACCGTGCGAGTTTACGGCTGGACGCTGCCGGAGGATGCGGCGCCTCTGCGTGAAGCAGCGGCCAGGCTCGCGCGGCGTGAATTCGATGTAGTGTTGCTGACAACCTCAATGCAGGTTGTCAATCTCATGAAGGTTGCGGCGGAATCCGGGCTGGAGCAGACGGTGCTCGAGGGTTTACGCGCCGCAAAAATCGGTTCGATCGGGCCGACGACGTCCGAGGCACTGGAAGAATACGGACTCAAGCCCGATTTCGAGCCCAGCCATCCCAAGATGGGGTTGCTGGTGAACGAGATGGCGGCGCACGCGCCGGGTTAGTTTGTACCGAGAGGCGGCTTCCTGAGCCGCTCCTTCACGTTCTCCAGTTCGAGATCGATTGCTCTCGTCGCGGCCGCATGGGCACTCATGCGGAGTGATTTGGGACCTACCGCCCCAAAGCCGGAAGTCAGCTGCAGGTGAATTTCCTCCATCCTGGAGGTTACGTCGGATCGTACTAATCCGATTTCCGTTTTCAATTCGAGCCGGTGGGCCTCGATATGTCAGCAGCCCGCGATTCGGCTCCCCGCTGGCCGTTACAATGAAGAATTACCCGTGTCGTCATCCCCGCTCAATTTCCACCTCGAAAAGTACGAGGGGCCGCTCGATCTGCTGCTGGACCTGATCCGCAAGCAACAGATCGACATCCGCGATATTCCGATCGCCAGCATCACCGCACAGTATCTGGAATACCTCCAGAAAGCGCGGGAGATGGATCTGAATATCAGTGCCGAGTTTGTCTTCATGGCTGCCACGCTGATCCAGATCAAGTCGAAGATGCTGCTGCCGACGGATCCGGCTCTCCGCAAGGAGGGTGAGCCCGAGGAAGATCCGCGCGAAGAACTGGTGGAGCGGCTGCTCGAACACGAGCGCTATAAGAATGCAGCCGAAATGCTGCAGCAGAAGCGGCTGATTGAGGAAAACGTCTGGTCAAATCCGCAGATGAAGCAGTTCGCAGCGGAGATGGAAGGTCCCGGTTTGGCCGTGGACATCTTCGATCTGGTGAAGGCGCTCAGTGCCGTGATGGAGCGCATCCAGAGCCGCCCGATCTATGAGATCAATGACGAGACCATCAACGTCGCGGACATGGTGGCGCATCTTCGAACGCTGCTGCGGGAATCGAGAAAAGACCGGCCGGTGTTCATCCTGCAGCTGATGGAACAGCAGCGCAGCCGCCGCGCGATGATCTGCCTCTTTCTGGCCGTTCTCGAAATGGTGAAGATGCAGGCGGTTCAGATCCTGCAGAAGGATCTGTTCGGCGAGATCGCGCTCGGCAAAGGCGAGCGCTTCGAGGAAGCATTCCAGCAGCCGGTGGTGACGCTGGAAGAAGATTACAAGTAGAAACGAAAAGCCGATCTCATGTCGCAATCCGAAATCGAACAGCCGGCCGAGTCGCCGGAAGAACAAGTGGACGCGCAGCCGGAAACATTGCCGAGCGATGAAACCGTCGCGGTGAGTTTTTCGGCAGAAGAGATTCTGGGCGCGGAAGAGGCGCCCCCGCCCGACGCTCCAATGCCGGTGGAGGACGCGCAACTGCGCGCGGTGATCGAGTCGATCATCTACGTGACCGATGAGCCGCTGACAATCGATCAGATGGCGGACGCTCTCGAACAGCCGCGTGAACGCGTCGCCGCGTTGCTCGACCAGCTTTGCGCGGAATACGACAAGCCCGAACGCGGGCTGAGTATCCGGGAAATCGCCGGCGGCTTCCGCATGACAACGAAGCCGGAGCATCACGACGCTGTGCGGCGCTTCGTTCGGAACCTGAATCCGCCGATGAAGCTTTCGCTGCCCGCGCTGGAAACTCTGGCCGTGATTGCCTACAAACAGCCGATTACGGCACCGGAGATCATGGAGATTCGCGGCGTACAGGGCGCGGGGGTCCTGAAGACGCTGCTCGACCGCAAGCTAATTGCTCCGGCGGG
>DASZVV010000182.1:0-3515 GCA_035546955.1 Bryobacteraceae bacterium | reverse complement strand
GCACAACGGATTTGCTCTCGGCGAAGCCAGTGAGCGTGCAGGCCGGCCAGGTCACTGGCGGGATTGACATCGGACTCACGCAGCTTCCCACCCTGCCGATCTACGACGTTTCCGTTTACAGCTATTTCAACAACAACACGGTCGCGGTGAAACCCGGCTATCTGAATCGCACGGCCGGCAAGGCAACTGTGGTGGCTTCCGGCGCGGGCCTCGGATCGGACGGTCAGGCGCCCGGCCTCAGCGCCGCATTCATGGGCGATTCGCTTGCGGTGACGACCAACGGCGTCCGCCCCTACGCGGCCTCCGGCTACACCTACATCGCACTTGATGTGAACTTTCTGCCGTTCGGCACCACAGGTCCGCAGCACCTGATCATCAACACACCGGGCTTCATGCACGTGCTGCCGACGGCGGTGAAGCTGACGAATTCGGATCCGCCGACTGTCGATTCATTGACCGACAACGGCGACGGCACACTGACAGTAACGGGCAGCAACTGGTCATCGGGCAGCGCGATTTATTTCGGCTCGCTGCCGGCAACGGTTTCTTCGATCCAGATTGACGATTCCGCGAAAGGCACGGCGCTGGTTCGAGCCCCCGCAGGGGAGACGGGCGAAACCGTAGTCGTCACGGTCTACAACGCGGATGGCGAAAATTCGCAGTTCGTGCAATCGGGAAGCGCGCCGACGTATACGTATCCCGATGCGGCGGCGCCCACAATTACGTCGATTGACCCCGCCTCCCTGCCCGCGGGCGCGGAAGCCAGGGTGACGATCACGGGCAGCGGCTTCCAGTTCGCGGATGGACAGGCGACACTTGGCTTCGGCACGAGCGATGTGAGCGTGCGAAAGATTTTCGTGATCGATGGGAATCACCTGCAGGCGGACGTTTCCGTCGCGGCAGGCGCGGCGCTGTCCGATCCCGACGTCAGCGTATTCAACGGATATCAGACGGCGACGGCAGTCGCCGGGTTCCACGTAACGGCCGCGGTGCCGAACCTTCCGGCGCCCATTCCGATCCTGACCAACGCACTGCCTGGACTGAACGGCTCCTACGCCGGCGCGATTGTGAGCCTCTACGGGACCAATCTCGCGGCAACTGGAACAACGCCGGCGCTTACCTTCAATGGCGAGGCGGCGCAGATCCTTTACAGTTCGCCGACGCAGATCAATCTTCAGATTCCCGGCGATCTCGCGCCGGGCGTCTGCGAGCTGCGCCTGGTGAACAGCGTGGCCAGCAGTTTTCCGCTGGCGGTGAATATCGATAACCAGCCGGCGGACATCACGTCGATTGTGAATACCACGGGCGGCGCGATCACGGCGGCCTTGCCTGCCTCTCCGGGCGACTTATTGACGATCAGTCTCACCGGCTTTGCTCCCGATGGGACCACGATCTCCCCGGATCGCGTGCGGGTGGGCGTGAACGGTTTGATGCATTCGGCGCTGACCGTGCAGCAGAGCGCGCCGGGCGTCTACCAGGTAAGCTTCCTGCTGAATAGCGATGAGCCGGCTGGCGACGCGCAGACCGTGGTCGTCTATCTCGATGGGCGCAGCAGTTATCCCGCGACGATTCCGGTTGCGGCATCGGCCGCCGCGGTAGCCTCACTGCGCGCGGGCAACTGAAGCACGATTCCCGCTTCACCGCGATTTCCATCCTTCGTGGTGCGCGCCGAAAGCAGCGCGTGCGCCATCATCAGGATGTACCGCGCGCCGGGCAGTTCGCCGCATTCGAGCGAATGCGCCGCGTGTTCCAGAAACACCGCGAGATTTTCGTGCCGCACGCTGTTGCGAACACGGCCCGCTTTGGCCTCCACCTGCCGTATTTCCCGGACGACGCGCAGGACGGCGCGGCGCGCGGGAGATTCGGGAGACAGCGCTGAGAGCCACTCACAAATCCGCTCACCGTAGTCTTCAAATCGCGGCAGTGTGAGGACACCTGATCGCGACCGGGCGCCTGCTGCCGCTGACACGATTTTCTGACCCTTTCTGGCGGTCATATTTTGACTGTGCCATGGAAGGTCAGGATGCGTCGAGCTTCTCAATAGTTAATGAAAAGTGCCCGATTTGCCTTATTTACAAAGGCATACAGGCGCCATATTACGTGCAGTTAACTAACTAAAAGGATTAAAGACTACATAGAGGCTTTCTGTTAGCATCTGAAACAAGCACGCCTCAGTGAGGCTATTTCAACGAAGCGGAGAACAGGTAATGAAAAGGATTCTGGTTGCCGGCGCCGGCGGTTTTATCGGCGGCCACTTAGTCAAACGCCTCAAAGCGGAAGGCTATTGGGTTCGCGGCGTCGACATCAAATCCCACGACTTTGTAACGCCTCCCGCCGATGAGTTCATCGTTGACGATCTTCGCGATCCCGGTGTAGTGCGCGAGGTAGTGCGTGGCATTGATGAGGTCTATCAGCTCGCGGCCGACATGGGCGGCGCCGGCTACCTGTTCACGGGCGAACACGATGCGGCGGTGATGCATAACTCTTCAATGATTAACCTCAACGTCCTCGAACTGGGCGTAAAAGCGGGAGTGAAGCGTTTCTTCTATTCATCCTCGGCATGTATTTACCCGGAATATAACCAGCTCGATCCCGACAATCCGAAATGCTCGGAAGATTCCGCTTATCCTGCGGCGCCCGACAGCGAATACGGATGGGAGAAGCTGTTCAGCGAACGCCTCTACATGTCATTCATGCGCAACTATGGCGTGCCCGTTCGAATTGCACGATTCCACAACATTTTTGGACCCGAGGGTACGTGGCGTGGCGGCAAGGAGAAAGCTCCCGCCGCGATGTGCCGCAAGATCGCTGAAGCGCGGGAGGGCGGCGAGATCGAAATCTGGGGCGACGGCAAACAGACGCGTTCTTTCCTGTTTGTGGATGAGTGCGTGGAAGCTGTGCGCCGCCTGATGGATTCGAATTTCACAGGCCCTGTTAATATCGGCTCCGAAGAAATGGTGACCATTAACCGCCTGGCGGAGATGGTCGCGGAGATCGCCGGTAAACGGATCTCGATCCGTCACATCCCCGGTCCCCTCGGCGTGCGTGGCCGGAATTCGGATAACCGGCTGATTCGTGAAAAGCTGAGTTGGGCGCCGGGCCGGCCCCTGCGCGAAGGGCTCACGAGAACCTACGCGTGGATTTCACGTGAAGTCAATCGCGCCGAACTCGGCATTGCCGCCTGAACGCAATCAGAAAGGAATCTGTCATGCCGGTACCGGAAGTCGAAATCCTGCTCCCCGTTCACAACGAGGCCGAAAGCATCGAAGGGACGATTCGCGAGATTCATGAGTGCCTCTCGTCAACCTACCGCGTCGGCTTTATCATCTGCGAAGACGGCAGCCGCGATAACACCCAGGAAATCCTGACGCGTCTCGCCGCGGAACTGCCGATGCGGCTCAATCTCAGCAAAGGCCGCAAAGGGTATTCCCGCGCCGTCTGCGAAGGCATGCAGATGCTGCAGGCCGATTATCTGCTTTGTCTCGACTCAGACGGTCAGTGCGATCCGCGCGATT
>DASZVV010000181.1:0-2558 GCA_035546955.1 Bryobacteraceae bacterium | reverse complement strand
GCAAGCAGCGGGACATAATAGCTCGCATCGATGACCCTTGCTCCGGAAGCGAAAGCGGCATCCACATCGCCGAGATTGCGTACGACCTTGCCGGGCTTCTTCGCCGTGTCGAGAAGCTGCTGCTTGTATTGGTCGGAATCGTAGGCGGCATTCGGACCGTTATCCCATTCGATCCTGAGCTGTTTGCGGCCCTGGAATGCCGCCCAGGTGTTATCGGCCACCACGGCGACGCCCCCGAGTGGCTGGAACGCGTACGGCGGAGTGAAGGTGTCGATCGTCATCGTCTGATGAACGCCTTTCACCTGCAGGGCTGCCTTGTCGTCAAGCGAACGCACCTTGCCGCCCATCACCGGCGGGTGCTCGATCGAGGCGTAGAGCATGCCCTCGCGTCTCACGTCCATGCCGTAAGTGGCTTTGCCCGTGCAGATATCGGCGAGGTCGATAATCGGCTCTCCCTTCCCGATGTAGCGCCATTCCGACTTCGGCTTGAACTGCAGCGTCTCTGGCTTCGGCACGGGGAGTTTCGCCGCGGCGGCGACCAGTTCGCCATATCCGTACCTGCGGCCCGTCGGTGTGTGGATGATCTGGTGTAACTCCGCTTTGCACTCACCGGCAGGCACGTTCCACTGCGCAGCGGCGGCGGAAACCAGCATCACGCGCGCTGTGGCGCCGGCTTCCCGGAAGGCGTTAAAGAAGTCGCGAATCGATTTCGAGCCATCCGTATTCTGATCGCCATAATTTTTGTCGCCGATCCCCTGCTCGACGCGGACGCGCTTCCAGTCAGCTTCGAGCTCATCGGCGGCGACCAGCGGCAGCGTGGTGCGGATGCCGGTGCCCATCTCGGAGCGATGCGTCACGATGTAGACTGTGCCATCCGGTTCGATGCCGAGATAGATGCCGGGATGGAACGGCGCTGCGGCGGCTTTGCCTGCGTATTCCTGTGTCTGTGCCCACGCGCCTTCAGGCAGAAACTGGGCAGCCAGTACAAAAGCACCAGCGGAGAAGAGACCTTCCAGAAATCCGCGGCGGCTGACGTTGGTGACGGGGGTCATGCGACCTCCTTCGCGGCCGCTTTGATGGCGGCGCGGATGCGCTGGTACGTACCGCAGCGGCAAATGTTGCCTTGCATGGCGGAATCGATGTCTTCGTCGGACGGTCTGGGCTTCTTGCGGAGGAGCGCGGCCGCCTGCATGATCTGCCCCGCCTGGCAATAGCCACACTGTGGCACGTTCGCCTGCATCCATGCTTTCTGCAGCGGATGCGTGCCCGTCGGGCTGAGGCCTTCGATGGTGGTGACGCGCTTGCCGGCGAGATCTTTCATGGTGATGGAGCAGGAGCGAACGGCTTCGCCGTCACGCATGACGGTGCACGCCCCGCAAAGCCCGGCGCCGCATCCGAATTTCGTGCCGGTGAGGCCGAGATCGTCACGCAAATACCAGAGGAGCGGCATGGCGGGATCGCCGTCGAACGTGTGTGGACGGCCGTTGATGCTGAGTTTGATCATAGGTCCCTCGCTACAGATCTATTGTGACGATATTATCGCCGGATGGTTGTTGGGGCAAGACGACCGCAGGCGAAATTGCCTCATGCTGCACGGCGACCCTCAGGCGATCGCAAAAATGGCCCGAGGAGTTTTCCCCGGGCCCGTTTTGTCTCTGATTCTGCCGGATTCTAGCTGCAGCCGCTCGTGCCCCCGCAGTTTTCGCACTTGTAGCAACTTCCATTGCGCGTCATCATCCCGCCGCATTCGGCGCAGAGCGGCGCGTCCGAAGCAACCGCAGCCTGGAACGGCAGCTTCTCCTGCTGGTTGTCCTCGGTTGCTCGCAGCACCGGCGGGGCGCCGGCCTCGTTCTCGGCGTATTCGGGTCCCAGAAACTTCAGTCCCATCCAGCGGAAAATGTAATCCGGAATCGACTTCGCGAACGGGATCTGCGGATTGCCGGTCCAGCCCATCGGCTCGAATCGTACGTGGCCGAACTTCGCCACCAGGAACTTCAGCGGCACGCCGTATTGCAGGCAGTAGCTGATCGAAGTCGCAAAGCTGTCCATAATGCCCGCGATTGTCGACCCTTCCTTCGCCATCCGGATAAACACTTCGCCCGGCGTTCCGTCCGGATAAAGTCCTACCGTGACGTAGCCCTCATGGCCTGCGATCGAGAACTTGTGTGTGATCGATGCGCGGTCGTCTTCGAGTTTGCGCCGTACCGGACGGAATACTACCTTCTCCACCACGTTGGCTGCTTCCTTCGCGGTCAGCAGAGAACCCGACGCCTTTTTCTCGCCTTTTGCCGTCCCCGAACTGAGCGGCTGGGCTTTCTTCGAATTGTCGCGGTAGATCGCAACGGCCTTGAGGCCGAGGCGCCAGCTTTCGATGTACGCCTCCATGATGTCCTCAGCCGTACTCTCTTCCGGCATGTTGATGGTCTTCGAAATCGCGCCCGAAACAAAAGGCTGCACCGCGCCCATCATACGCAGATGACCTGTGTAATGAATCGATCGTGTGCCGTTCGCGGGGCGGAAGCTGCAGTCGAATACCGCCAGGTGTTCGGGTTTCAATC
>DASZVV010000180.1:0-48593 GCA_035546955.1 Bryobacteraceae bacterium | reverse complement strand
ATTTTCGATATCCGAACCGCCGACCTGTACCCGCATCCTGCCGAACAGGGCGTCGGCTTTGCTGTCGAGAATGGAGTCGAACGCTCCGTAGCCGCCGGTGGGACCCGCGGCCAGGAGATCGTAGGCGCCGGGAGGAATATTGTCGAAATGGTAGCTGCCGTCATCGTCCGTCAGGGCAACGGCAACGGGAAGGATGGGTTGCTCCGGGAGCGTCAGGGTGAGGGAAAACTTCTGTTTGGGCGCGGGCAACGCGATTGATCCGCTGATGCGATGGGAAGGCGTCGGCGCAATGAGGAAGTTGAGGTTGTTGTAAACCTCGCCGCCGGCAACGGTGAATACGTGGGGATTGGCATTGTCCGGATAGAGCTGCATGCCGGCGCCTTCCGGGATTCCGTAGTACCAGAGGCCGAGTTCATACTGGCCGGGCGGGAGGTCGAAGAAGCGGAAATGTCCTTTCTGATCGACTGGAGCGTCTTTGACGGACCGGAACTCATCGGTTCCCGGCTGTTTCGCGAGAACGGTTAGACGCGTGGTCCCGATCGTTTGACCGTAAGGGGCGCGGACGATGCCGGCCACCGGCTCCCCCTGGGAGTTGGTGACCTGGCCATCCATGATCGCGTAGTGCATCAGGTGGACGCGCAGCGGGGCGGAGGGCAACCGGAGCGGAAACGAGGCGGCGACGTGATTCGGCTTCAGGACATCAACGGTGTATTCGCCCGCGGGAAGTCCGGAAGCGGCGAAATGGCCGGTTTTGTCCGTATCCAGATCGGCGATGAGTTCCCGCATTCCGGTTTTGTGGACCTTGACCTCGGCGGAGGCGACCGGATCGCCGGAAGCGTCGTCGGCGACAAAACCCGAGAAGTCCTGCGCATGCAGGAAAGAAAACGGGACGAGGATCGTGGCGAGGCGCCAGGCCAGGCGGTTCATTCCCTCATTCTACTTACGATTTAGTAGAAGGCAAGGAAAAACTGTGCGCGCAAATGAGCGCGGAAACCAAAGGCCGCTGGCGGACGTACAAGGGAGAGCGGGATTTGAGCGCCTGACGCCGGATTCCGCTATGTTACCCTTTTCCTATTAACCGTTTATAGAGGAGTTTCACTCGTATGTTTCGCATTCCGGCCGTCCGTCCGGCCATGTTTTGCCTCGCGTTCGCCCTGTTCGCCTCGGTTGCATCCGCACAGGTCAAAATCGCCGTCATTAACGTGCAGAAGGCGCTCGCCGATACGGACGAACTGAAGAAGACGTCGGCCGACCTGCAGAAGAAGTATCAGCCGCGCCAGGATGAGATGACCAGCATCCAGAAGCAGCTGGAGGACATCGACGCCCAGCTCAACAGCGGCAAACTGAACGCGGAGGCGGCGCAGGAACTCCAGTCCAAGGGAACCCGGCTTCAGCGGGACCAGCAGCGGATGCAGGACGATATGCAGGCCGATGAGGACAAGGACCGGCAGGACGTGCTGGCGAAGATGTCACAGAAGATGCAGGACGTGATCAACAAGCTGGCGGAGTCGAAGGGGATCGACCTGATTGTGGAGGCGTCGCAAACGCTCTATAACAAACCGGCGCTCGATCTGACGGCGGACGCCACCGCCGCATACAATCAGGCAAACCCGGCAAAGTAGACTATAAGTTCATGGCGGGTTATCTGGATCAATACGTCGCTGGCGAAGAGCGGCGTAACCGGATCATCATCCGCTCCATCGTCACCGTAGTGGTTCTGGCCCTTGCCGCCGCGCTCGGATGGTATCTCTTTCTGAACCATCGCCAGGAGAGCACGGTGAAGGATTTTATCGCCGCCCTGAAGCGCGGCGATACGCAGGCCGCATACCGCATCTGGGGCTGCACTTCCACGCGGCCCTGTCCCGATTACACATACGATAAATTTCTGAAGGATTGGGGGCCTGGCCCGGACGGTCCCGATCTGAACGTGCTGGCGCTGACCGACAGTGAAGCCTGCAACAGCTCGGTGATGCTGACGGTGAAGGTTAACGCCCATCGCACCGAGCAGTTGTGGATGGATCGCACGAGTGACATGATGAGCTTCGCGCCCATGCCCATCTGTCCGCAGCAGATTCCCTATGAGATCATGGCCCACCGGACGCTGGGCAAACTGAGAAAGTTATTCTTTTAAAAACGAGAAAACGGAAACTTCATGAGCACCACCACCACCCCCACCGCTGCCGGCCTGGAAGGCGTCGTTGCCGGCGAATCCGAGATTTGTTATATCGATGGCTATGCGGGCGTTCTGAGCTACCGCGGCTATAACATCCACACGCTCGCGACCGAAGCCACGTTCGAAGAGGTGATCTGGCTGTTGTGGAAGGGCCACCTGCCGAAGAAAGCCGAACTCGACAGCCTGAAGGCGGAACTCTTCGCGAATTCGGGACTGCCTGCACAGGTGGTCGCTTTCCTGAAGGCGAACCTCAAGGGCGCGCCGATGGACGTGCTGCGGACCGCGGTCTCCATGCTGAGCCTGGACAATCCCGCCGAGGCGAAGGACATGTCGCCCGAGGCCAACCAGCGCAAGGCCGGGAAGCTGATGGCGCAGACCTCGATGATCGTTGCGGGCTTCGGCCGGCTGCGGACCGGTCAGGAAATCGTGGCGCCGGATAAGAGCCTGAGCTTCGCCGGGAATTTCCTTTATTGCCTGACCGGGAAGAAGCCGGACAGCGTGATGGAGCACGTGTTCGATGTGGCGCTGATACTGCACGCTGACCACGAACTGAACGCGTCGACATTCGCGGCGCGCGTAACGGCGGCGACGCTTTCCGATATTTATTCGTGCGTGACTTCGGGCATCGGCGCGCTGAAGGGACCGCTGCATGGCGGCGCCAACGAAGAAGTAATCAAGATGCTGCTCGAAGTGGGCACGGCGGATAAGGCGATCGAGCGCGTGGGCGAAATGCTTGCGAAGAAGATCAAGATTCCGGGCTTCGGGCATCGTGTGTATCGCACGGAAGACCCGCGCGCCACGCATCTGCGGAAGATGTCGGAGAGCCTCGGCAAGAGCACCGGGCATGAGGATCTGTATCTGATGTCGAGCCGCGTGGAAGAGATGGTGAAGGGCGAGAAGAAGCTGAATCCGAACGTGGATTTCTATTCGGCCTCGACGTACTATTCGCTCGGGATTCCGATCGATCTGTTCACGCCGGTGTTCGCGGTGAGCCGCATGTCGGGCTGGACGGCGCACGTGCTCGAACAGTATCACAACAACCGGCTGATTCGTCCGCGCGCCGAGTATAAGGGCAATGCGGACGGCATGGCCTGGGTTCCGATGGATAAGCGGTAACGCTTCCACCCTGCATGGACGAACGCGCGTACTATCAGGAATCGAGAACCACAAAGCCGATCACGCTGAATTGTCCCGCGTGCCGGACGCAGGAGACGTACGACCTGAACTGGGTGGTCCAGAAGAAAAAGGACCGCCTTCCGGGCGGGGCGGACGAGCGCGACCGCGCGAAATTCGCCAAGGCGCAGAGTTACATGGTGCTGGTGGATACTCACGCGGTTTGTAAGAACGTCCGGTGCCGGAAGCGGTTTGAGATTTCCGGCGTGAAGACGATGGCGTTTCTCTGATGCCCCTGGCGTAATAGCGTACGATCCATGGTCTTACGCTGGCCGGTCATTCAACTCAGCCCGGCGGCCGGAGTGGGATATCCAGTGCTTCGTTCGGATCAGGCTGGAAGCCGATGAAGGTGCTGGTGATCGATCATGTCGATTCGAGACTTCGGACAACCAGATTTCTGGTATATCGCTGCGGAGCGCGGGTTGACGCCGGCCCGGGTCCACGGCATTCACTCGCGACATTCGCCTCTTTCAGACTGTTGAATGCCCGTCCCGAAGTCTCTTCTGCGATCTGCTCCTGGTCGAATCCGATTCTGCTGAAATGAAGACTATACGTATAAACCTATCGCTATAGTACGTATATGGCCAAGTTGACGCTCAGTGTTGATGATGCCGTTATTGCCCGCGCGAAGCGCTATGCGGAGCAGCGCCATGTGTCGGTGTCTCGTCTGGTGGAGGACTACCTTGTTGCGGTAACCGAGCCGGCGTCGGGTCGCGCAAAAACGCCTGTATTGAATGCGCTGCAGGGCATCCTCAAATCGGGGAGCCGTGAGGACTACCGGCACCATCTTGTGAAGAAATATCTGTGAGGGATCAGTTCAGCCTGCTTCTGGATACGAATATTGTTTTGGATGTTCTGTTAGACCGCAATCCTCATGCGGTTCCGAGTGGCGCATTATGGGGGCGCATCGAATCCGGAGAGGCCCGGGGTTTGCTCGCCGCGCATGCTGTAACGACGATTCACTGCCTGCTGCGGCAGCAGCTTAAAGAGCCGCACGCGAAGCGAGCCGTCGCGTCGCTGCTTTCGATCTTCGGAATCGCGCCGGTGAATGAAAAAGTGCTCTCAGACGCGTTGCTCTCGAATCCCGTCGATTACGAGGATGCTGTTACAGCTGCCGCGGCCCTTCACGCAGGCTGTGATTACATCGTGACTCGCGATCCCCGCGGCTATCGCGGATCCACGGTCACAGTTGTCACGCCGGATGCAGCAAGCGCCCTGATTGCGCGAATCCGGCACTAATCTACGTCAGCGGGTAGAGGCGGATGTTCCGGTAGTAGACTTCGGCGCCTTCGGACTGGAGGATGATTTTACCTCTGGTCACGGCGGTTTGCGAGGCTTCATTGACGAGCTTCCCGTTGACGTAATACTTCACGTGATCGCCCTGGACGACGAGTTCCACCTGATTCCATTCGCCGTGCGGTTTTTCGGGGTCGCCGTTGGGATCGCGGAATCCGGTGACGTCCTTCCACTCTCCTTTGCCGATACGGTTGATGCCGACGTATTGTCCGGGCTTACCGACGATGTGCCTTCCGTCGCGTGAAGTGAGGGCGAAGCCGTTGCAGAGATAGATATCGCCGGTGGCGCCTTCCTGCATCTGAAATTCGACGGAGCTCGGCCAGATCGTCAGCGGGCCGGTGACGTCGTAGAGGATGCCGGCGTCGCGCGCTTTGCCGTCGCGCGGCGCGTGAGTGGCTTCTCCCCACCTGAATTCGGCGGAGAGGTAGTAGTTTTCGTAATCCTCTTTCGTAATGAGGAAGCCGTATTCTTCTCCGGAAACGTGAATTGCCCCGTTCTCGATGCTGAAGAGGTAGCCCCGATCGTTGTTCAGCCCGCGGGATGGCGAAAACGTGTCGAAGTGACTGAAATCGGCGCCGTCGAAAAGGATGACGGCCGGTCCATGCGCGGGAATGCCGGAGGTCTGGGCCCACGCAATCGCTGCAATGCTGAGGGCGATAGCGGCAGGGACGGGGAATTTCATATCCGTATCATCCCAGATAGCGGGAATAGACGCTGCGTGCGACGCCGGGATCGGTGGTGCCTTTGACGATGGCGCGTCCGTCGGGGAACACGGTGACTTCGTGCTCGCCGTCGTTGAAACGCAGCGCGAATTCGTTGGCGCGGACCTGGCCGAGGCCTTCGAGCCGCGCGGCAAGCTCGGTGAGATCGAACGGCCGCTGGCGTTCGTGGATCTGGACGGCGTTCCTGCCGCAGAGGCTCACGGGCGCGCGGCGGCGGTTATCGAGGTACACAAATTCGCGGCGGCCGCAGGCGGGGCAGTCCGGATCGCGCGGCGGCATGGCGATTTCGCGGATGGGGCCGGTCCAGAGGTCGCCGCTGAAGATTTTCCGGCGCACAGTTTCGGGGCGGCCAGCGAGGATTTTGATCGCTTCCATCGCCTGGATCGAGCCAATCAGGCTGGTGACGGGACCGAGGACGCCGGCAGTCTCGCAGGTCGGCTGGACGCCTTTGGGCGGTTCCGGGTAGACGCAGCGGAAGCAGGCAGAATCGCCGGGCAGCACCGGCATGGCGATTCCGTAGGCCGAAACCGCCGCGCCATAGATCCAGGGGACAGCGTCGCGAACCGCGAAATCATTGATCAGCATGCGGGTCTCGAAGTTGTCGGTGGCGTCGAGAATCGCGTCGGCGCCCCCCAGGAGTTCTTCGGCGTTGGTGGCGTTGAGGTCGCTGACGTGGGCCTCGATGACAATGCCTGAGTTGACCTCCAGCAAATGGCGGCGCGCGGCCTCAGCTTTGGGGAGCTCGGCTTCGGCGTCGGCTTCGGTGTAGAGCACCTGGCGCTGCAGATTGCTGAGCTCGATGTAGTCACGATCGATCAGCCGCAGCGTTCCCACACCGGCGCGGGCCAGCAGGGACGCCTGCACGGTGCCAAGGGCGCCGCATCCGGCGATCACTGCGGTGGCGCGGGCCAGTTGGTCCTGCCCCTGGGCCCCCAGAGGCGCGAAGCGAATCTGACGGCTGTAGCGATTTGTTGTCGAGTGATTCAAAATGCCTGTAAATTCAGCGTAACGCAGCACCACGGCGGCGCTTCCATTGGGTAGTATGTATGTGGTGCGGTGCGCGTATGCCACGCAATTTATATCGATAATTGTGCTCGGCCTCGCTGCTGCCGCGCATGCGCAGACACCCGCGCCGCAACCGGCTTCAATGGAAGGGATGACCATTACCGGCGTCACGTTCGACCCGGAGTTTCAGCCGCTCGAAGGGTCCGTACTTGCCGGATTGATTCCGTTTCGCGCGGGCCAGCCCTTCCACGCCGCGGACGCGCGCACGGCGATTGAAGCTCTCTATGCCACCGGCCGCTACGCCGATATTCAGGTGGATGCAGAGCCTGCCGCGGGCGGCGTCAGCATCCGGCTCATTACAGTGAACAGCTGGTTCTTCGGACACGTGGAGGTTCACAGCGACGTTTCCGATCCGCCGAACGCCGGACAGATTCTGAGCGTTGCGGGACTCACGCTCGGCGCTCCGTTCGACGACGGCGAGGTGCTCTCCGCGGAGGATAAAATCCGCGAGCTGCTGCGGAACAACGGATTTTTCGACGCCGAGGTTTCGCATCATCTCGAATACGACTCGACGTTTCAGCAGGTACATGTGACGTTCGACGTCCGCGTTGCGAAACGCGCACATTACTCCCGGCCGGTGATTACCGGCGATACGTCGGTGCTGAGCCCGAAGTTAATCGAAAAAACGACGGGCTGGCGGCGCTTTCTGATCTCGGGGTACCGCGGGATTACACAGACGCGCACGCGGACCGGGATCGACAAGATCCGTCTGAAGTATCAGGAGTCGGACCGTCTGCTGGCCACCGTGACGTTCTCCGGAATCACGCCAGTCAACGACGACAAACGAAAGCCAACGGGTACGGCTCACATCGACGTGAATCCGGGGCCGGTTGTGGAAGTCACGGCGACGGGAGCGAAAATCTCGCAGAAGACCCTGCGCGATTATCTGCCGATTTTCGAGGAAGGTACTGTCGATCCCGATCTGCTGTCCGAAGGTGTCGTGAATCTGCGCGAATATTTTCAGCAGCGCGGGTATTTCGACGTCGAAATCGATTTCAAACAGCAGAAGTCGGATGGCGGCAAAACGGAGATCGAATACTCGGTCACGCTCGGCCAGCAGCATCGCCTGGTGCTGCTTTCCATCCGCGGCAACAGATACTTCGATGAGGAAACGATTCGCGAACGAATGTCGATTCTACCGAAGTCGTTCGAATTCCGGCGCGGCCGGTACAGTGAAGCGCTGGCGGCGCGGGATAAAAGTGTGATTGAAGATCTTTACCGCTCCAACGGTTTTCGCGACGTCCACGTCACTACGGAAACGCAGGACGACTTCAACCATGTGAAAGGCGACATCGGCGTATTTTTTACGATCGACGAAGGCCATCAGTATACGGTGGAGTCGCTCGTGGTTATGGGGAACGAGAAGCTGGATCTCTCGACGACTCTGGATCATCTGAGCTCGCAGCGCGGGCAGCCGTTCAGCGAATTCGACATCGCCAGCGACCGGGAGGCGATTCTGGACCGCTATGGCGCGGCCGGATTCACCAGCGCCACTTTTGAATGGGCGTGGACGCGCGGCGCGAATCCTTATACGGTGGATATTCTGTTCACGGTTCATGAAGGCGTTCAGCAGTTTGTCCGGGAAGTGGTGGTGACGGGGCTATCGGCGACGCGGCGGTCGCTGATCCTGCAGCAGGTGAAGGAGCACGCGGGCGATCCGCTTTCGGCGACTTCCATGACGGATACGCAGCGGCGCCTGTATGATCTCGGCATCTTTTCGCAGGTAAATATGGCGGTGCAGAATCCGGATGGCGACGAGGAACGGCGTTACGTTCTCTACGATCTGCAGGAGGCGTCGCGCTATTCGGTAACGGCGAGCGCGGGTACAGAGTTCGGGCGGATCGGCGGCGGAACGCCCGCGGAGGATCTGTCGAGTCCCGGCGGATCGACTACCCTGACGCCGCGCGTCTCGCTCGGGCTTACGCGGCTGAATCTGTTCGGGCTGGGGCAATCTCTGGGACTGCAGATTCGCCTTTCGACGGTACAGAAGCGCTCATCACTGAACTACTTTGTGCCGCGCCTTTTCAGCCGCACCAATCTGGACGGCAACTTCACTGTGCTCTATGACGATACGTACGACGTCAACACGTTCCGCGCGATCCGGCGTGAAGTCTCGGGGCAGATTTCGCAGCACATTTCGAAGACGCTGACGAGCTTCTACCGCTTTTCCTACCGCGACGTCGGCGTTTCGAATCTGAAGATTTCGCCACTGCTCGTTCCCCGGCTGGCCCAGACGGTGCGCATCGGGGTGGCTTCGTTCAATATCGTGCACGACCGCCGCGATGATCCCACCGATCCGCACAAGGGAATCTACAGCACGATCGATATGGGTCTCGCGGCACGGGAGTTCGGGTCGCAGACAAGCTTCGTACGCGTGCTTGGCCGGAACGCGACCTATTACAGCCTGGGGCCGAAGCTTGTGCTGGCGAGGGAAACGCAGTTCGGGGTGGAGCCGGCGTACCATACCCAGGGGCCTTCCGATCCCACCGATCCCGATCCGATTCCTCTTCCCGAGCGCTTCTATGGGGGCGGTGGAAATACGATGCGCGGCTATCCGCAGAACCAGGCGGGGCCGCGCGACGAGAGCACGGGATTTCCGCTCGGCGGTTCGGCGCTGTTCTTCAACAGCACGGAAGTCCGTTTTCCGCTGTACGGCGCCAATCTTCGCGGCGTTCTGTTCGAAGACATGGGGAATGTGTTTGCTTCCATCGGTAAGATGTCGTTCCGTCCGACCCAGCCCGGAGTTGACAATTTCGACTACATGTCACACGCGGCCGGGTTTGGGATCCGTTACCGGACGCCGCTCGGTCCGCTGCGGCTGGATCTTGCCTACAGCATCAATCCGCCGAAGTATAACGGGTTCGCCGGCAATTATTCGCAGCTGGTGCAGTGCTCGGCTTCCGGGACGTGCGTTCCTTCGATTCAGCAGGTGAGTCATCTGCAATTTTTCTTTTCGATCGGGCAGGCGTTCTGATGCGGATGCAGCGAGCCATTGCCGGGATTCTGCTCGCCGCGGCGGCGGCATCGGCCACGATTGTGGACCGCACGGCGGTGACAGTCGGGAATCGGGTGATCACGGAGAGCGAAATTCTGCGGCGCATCCGGCTGCAGGCATTTCAGGCGGGCGATTTTCCGGTAATCAACGTCCAGACCCGGCGCGAAGCGGCGCAGCGGCTCATCGATCTCAAGCTTGTGGAGCACGAGATGGAGGTAGGGCACTACGCAAAAACGCCGCCGGAGCGCGCGAAAGCGCTGCTGGATGCGTTTACGGCTGAACACTTCCAGTCAAGCCCGCAAGCGCTGCGTCTGGCTTTGGCGGCCCTGCAACTCACGCCGGAAGATCTGGAGGCAGAGTTCGCGGAGCAGGCGGATTTTCTTTCGTTCACCTCACTGCGTTTCAAGCCGGCGGTAGATATTTCGTCGCAGGAGATGGAAGACTACTATCACGCGCATTTTCCTCCGCGGTCAGGAGAACCCTCGCCGGCGCTGGCGGATGTGCGGTCGTCGATCGAGCAGACTCTCATTGCGGAAAAAACGGATCAGGCGCTCGACGCCTGGCTGAAGGATCAGCGCGAACGAACGCGCATCGTTTATCTGGAGAAGGAGCTCGAATGACAAGGCCTCTCCGGATCGGTCTGATTTCGGCGGGCAGTGTCGCGGGGCTGGCTCTTGTGCTGGGGGTTACCGCGCTGCTGATCGCGCGAAGCGAATGGCTGCAGGAACGCCTCCGGAAGATGGTGGTGGAGCAGGCCGAGGTCGCTACCGGCGGACGGGTGGAGATCGGGAAATTCCGGCTGGACTGGAGCGGGCTCACGGCGGATATCGACGGGCTGGTGATTCACGGGACAGAGCCGGCTTCGCAGGCTCCTTTCCTCGCGGTGGACCACGTCACGGTCGGGTTTCGGATTATCGCGCTGTTGACGAAGGAGATTCGCCTGGAGCGGATCGACGTTGTCCATCCGAAGGTGCATCTGATTGTGGATGCCGATGGCGGCACCAATCTGCCGCGGCCGAAGACACGCAGCACGAAGAACACTGCCGATACGATTCTCGATCTGAGGATCGGCCGGTTCGACGTTCGGGGCGGAGAAGCGTTTGTGGAATCGCCGGGGGCTGCGCCACGAATGTATCCGTGGAGCGGGACCGGGCGCAATCTGATGGCGCAGGCGACGTACGATCCCGCAAAGGACCGCTATTCCGGGGATGTCTCGCTCGCGCCCCTGCACCTGACGCTCGAAGGCTACGGACCGCTCGATGTTGAGGTGCACGGCGCCGCCTCGATGGAGCGAAATCAGATTGTGGTTTCGAAAGCCAGTGTGAAGACCGCCGGATCTGAGCTAACGCTGACAGATTTGAGTGTAGGGACTTTCGCCGCGCCGGTGGCTTCGGGAGATTACGATGTGCATGCGGCCGCGCCGGAAGTGATTCGGGTTCTGCACTGGAAGCTCCCGGTTACGGGCGCGCTGCATGCCGCCGGCAAAGTACGCTACGTTTCGCCGGAAAAATTTGATGTGAGCGGCGCGTTTCAGGGGAGCGGAATGTCGTATGCGAACGTCCGCAATATTCGAATCGCGGGCAACGTGACGGCGAGCGCGGACCGGCTGTCGCTGACGTCTGTGCGGGCGAGTCTGCTGGGCGGGGAAGCGGCTGGAAGCGCGGAGACGAAAGGCTATGACGCATACCGGATCAGCGGGAAGATTTCCGGTTTTGGAGTGCGGAGCCTGGCAGCGCTGCGGACGTCGAAACAGATTCCGTATGACGGTACGGTGTCAGGAACGGTGGAAGCGGCAGGCAGAATTCGCGATATTTCGCGCCGGGGGCTGGCGGAGGCGTCGGCACAGCTCACGATCGCGGGGCCGACGGCGAATGGCGAAGTTTCGGCGCATTATCAGAATTCGAAACTGGAACTCGGACGTTCCTGGGTTCAGTTGCCGGCTTCACGCGTTGAGGCTTCCGGCACGCTCGGGTCATCGCTGGACGTGAAAGCCGAGTCCAAAGACCTGAACGATTTTTTGCCGCTGCTGGATGGGAAAGAGATGCCGGTTGCGCTGAAGGACGGTTCGGCTGCGTTCAGCGGCACGGTGGAGGGGACAATCGACGAGCCACGGATCGCCGGCCGTGTGGAACTGCATAATGCGGTTTATCAGGGACAACTGGTGGATTCAGCGGCGGGTGATGTGACGGTCAACTCTCAGGGAGCGCAGATTGCAAACGGCGCCCTTAATTATCAGGGATTGAAGGCAAGCGGCGCGGGTTCGATTCAGCTTTCGGACTGGGAGCCCGTTGACGCATGCGCTATCACCGGCAGCGGGTTGGCCGCGAACGTGGATGCGGCGCGTGTGCTGGCGGTGGCAGGTTTTCCCGACGCCAAAGTGACGGGGCTGCTGAATGCTGCGTTCCGTTTCTCCGGCACGCTGGGGAACCCAACCGCCAGTGGTGATCTCACCCTCAGCAAGGGACTCATCTATCAGCAACCTTACGACTCCATCACGAGTCAGGTGCAGTATACGAAAGCAGGGACGCAGACGGCGAAGGGCACTTTCGTTTCCGGCCCGAAGCGGGTGACTTTCGACGCGTCCTATTCGCCGCAGGGAATGTTGCAGATCGAGGCCGCCAGCAATGTGATGGCGCTGAAGGAAATTGCGCTCGTGCGCCAGCGCCAGCCGGATATCCAGGGTTCGGCGCAGTTCAAAGCAACGGCGACGCTGGCGATCGGCAAAAACCATCAAGCGGATCTGGTGCGCGTGGATGGCGACGCTTCGCTGTCGAAGATCGCGCTCGGCGGGCGCGATCTGGGCGACACGCACATCTCGGCGCGTACGCAGGGCAGGACACTGAGCGCGGAATTCGATTCCGATGCGGCGGGCGCGAATATCCGCGGCCAGGCAAAGGTGGAGCTCACGGGAGAGGATCGCACTGCGGGCACCATTACGTTCTCGAACGCGGGGCTGAATGGGCTGGCGACGCTGATTGTGAAGGAGTCCGAGGCGAACAATATCACGTTTGACGGAAGCGCGGAAGGGCAGGTGGATTTCAGCGGCCCGCTGTTTTCTCCCTCGCAGATGTCGGCCACAGCGACGGTGCGCCAGCTCGAAGTGCATCCTCTGCCGGGAACTCCGCTGGCGAGATCCATACCCGGCTTCAGTGTCCGGACTGCCGAGCCGCTGCAGGTATCGCTTGAAAAATCGGTGATTCGCATCGATGCCGCACACTTCCAGGCGCCGGAAACCGATCTCACGCTCAGCGGCACAGCCGATCTGGGAAATGCTTCACCACTCAACCTGCGGGTTCAGGGTAACGTCAGTCTCGCGATGATTCGCAATTTTGTGCCGGATCTGGCGTCTTCCGGCACAGTTTCGGTGCGGGGCAGCATTCGGGGCGCATGGAGCGCGCCGGATGTGAATGGCAGCGCGAGCATCCGCAACGGCGAATTCCATTATGCCGATTTCAGCAACGGACTGACGAACGCGACGGGCGAGATTGTTTTCTCCGGGAATCGCGCCCAGATCCAGTCGTTCAGCGCCGATACGGGGGGCGGCAAATTTACAGGTACGGGATTCGCGACGCTGACGAACGGCGCGCTGGCGTTTCAGTTTTCGGCGAAGACGAAGGATGTGCGCCTGCGCTATCCGGCAGGGATCAGCTCCGTCTCGGATTCCGATATCCAGCTCGTGCGCAACGCGCAGCGCAGCAGCATTTCCGGCACGGTGACGATACGGCGGCTGGTCTTCAATCCGCAGCAGGATACGGCGAGCACGCTGGCCGATATCAGCCGCAGCGCACCGATTCCCTCCGCGGGCGACGATTCGCTTGCCGGCATGAATCTCGATATCCAGATCCAGACCGCGCCTGACATGGCGCTGCAATCGAAGGTTGCCGAAAGCATTCAGGCTGATGCGTCGCTGCGGCTTCGCGGTACTGTCTCTAATCCGGCCCTGCTGGGGCGGGTGAATATCTCGCAGGGCAGCGTGCTGTTTTTCGGGAATAAATACAACATCAGCCGCGGGACGATTTCGTTTTACAACGCCACAAAGATCGATCCGATTCTCGATGTCGACCTGCAGACACGCGCGCGCGGCGTGGATGTCACGCTGACGGTGACCGGGCCGCCGTCGCATCTTGGATTCACGTATCGCTCCGATCCGCCTCTGGAGTTTTCGGATATCGTGGCGCTGCTGGCGACGGGCCGCACGCCGGACGATCCATCCGTGGCGCTGCGCGGGAATGCACCGACGCCGACTTTCGAGCAACTCGGCGCTTCGACGCTCATCGGTGAAACGCTGGCTACGCCGCTCGCGGGGCGTCTGCAGCGATTTTTCGGGGTAAGCCGGATCAAGATCGATCCGCAACTTGCGGGCGTGGGCGGCACGCCAGGCGCGCGCCTCACCGTGGAGCAGCAAGTCACGCCCGACATCCTTTTCACCTACGTTACGGATGTTTCGAATACCAGCCAGCAGTTGATTCGCGCGGAGTGGGCGTTCAATCAGAAGTGGTCGGCGATTCTGGCGCGCGAAGAGAATGGGTACGTCGGCGTGGATTTTGAGTACAAGAGAAGGTTTAAGTAGTTCAGGCGTTCAGGAAGCCTTTGAACTTCGCCGGGCTCGATGAATAGCCGGGGAAAACCTGGTCGATCTGGCGGTTGCCGAGGTGGCCGTAGACGGCTTCGCCGAGAACGTCACGGAAATCGGTGGTGAGGGCGAGGTCGCGATTTTCGTAGAGCTGTTCGGGCGCGAGACCGGGCCACTGGCCATAGACTTTCCCGCCCTTCACCGGTCCGCCCATCACGAACATGGCGTTGGCATGGCCGTGGTCGGTCCCCCGATCGCCGTTTTCTTTCGCAGCGCGCCCGAATTCCGACATCGTCACCAGGACAACATCTCCCATGCGGTCGCCGAGGTCCTGATAGAAGGCGGCAAGCGAAGCGCCGAATTCGGCGAGGCGTCCGGGCAGGCGGTTGGGTTCCTGAACGTGGTGGTCCCAATCGCCGATATCGGCGAACGCGACTTCGAGTCCGACATCGGCTTTGATGATCTGGGCGATCTGCCGGAGGCTGGCGCCGAAGCGGCCCACCGGATATTGTGCGCCCCCGGCTGGCTGATACGGGGTTTTCTGCAGCGACTGGAGCAGGGAAACGGCTTCGAATGTCTCGCGCCCGGTTCCGTTCAGCGCCTGGTCTGAGCTGTCCTCATACATCGCTTCGAGCGCCTTTGCGGCCGCGGCATCCCGTACATTGAAGGCGCTCAGGCTCTCCACCGCCACGGCATCATTTTTGCCGCGCATGGCCCGCGGCAGCGTCGGACCGAGGCTCACGGCGCGTACCGGCGAGGCTTTGCCCGCCTCCGGGACGAGGGCGCGATTCAGCCAGCCGTCAGCGGTCGATTTCAGGCCGGGCGTGCCGGATTCCATATAGTCCTGCGCGTCGAAATGGGAGCGCGTGGGGTCGGGCGAACCGGCGGCGTGCACGATCGCAAGCTCCTGCCTGTCCCAAAGGGGCTTGAGCGGCGCGAGCGATGGATGGAGGCCGAAGAGTCCATCGAGATCGAGCACTTCTTTGCGATCGATGGCGATAGTGGGCCGCAGATCGTAATAGCGCTGCTCGCCGTGGGGGACGACGATGTTAAGTCCGTCGGCCGCGCCGCGCTGGAAGATGGCGACCAGAATCTTCTTTTGCGGAGCGGTGTTGTCCTTCGCGAGCGCGGCGCGCTGCAGCCAGAGCGGCGCGGCGCCGATACCTGCCATCGCGATGGCTGAATCACGGAGAAAGAGGCGTCTGGAGAGTTGCATGGTTTCCTCTGTTTACCGCCGTTGAAAATCGGGAGAACCCATCGTGAGACCCGCAATTCGCGGTCCCTCGGCCGGCTGAGAGCTTTCCGAGATACCGGCCTGAATGGCGGCCTGCGATGCACGCGAGGCGTCCGCCAGAAGAATGTTGTGCTCGATCTGCGCGGCGCCGCCGGAGAACTGGGTGAGATCGACCTTCACGCCGGCCATCTTACCCTGCGCGAGGCTGTTGGCGAAATTCATGCGCGCCAGCAGCGAAGCGGAGTTGAGCCAGTCCGCGCCGCGGTTGGTGTAGCCGGTGGGTTCGATTTTGAGGTAGAGCGGCTCGCCGAGCGTGTTCATCAGGTTCGCCATCTGCTGTGGATTTTCCACGTCGGCGTTGACGGCGCGCACGGCGCTCACCACCATCTCGAGCGGCGACTTGAGCTTCGAACGGAAATTCGACGCGGCCCAGAATTCATCTGAATGCAGCATCGTCTCCATGACTTCGCGAAGATCGCCGTCCGTTTTCGTGAACGTATCAGCCATGCGGTCAATCAGCTCGTCCGGCGGATTGTCGGAAACGAAGCGAACGGCGAGACTCTTCGAGATGAAGCGCGCGGTGGCAGGATTTTTCGCGAGGATGTCCAGAACTTTGAGCCCGTCTTCTATGCCGCCGCCCGCCGGGATGGTTATGCCGAGAACATGCTTTTCGCCGCGATCGTGCATGCGCGGATTGAAAAAAAATCCGCCGCCCTGCTGCGGCTGGCGAATCGTCCAGCCAGTGAAGCAGCGGGCCACTTCAGTCACGTCCTGCTGGGTGTAGCCGCCATCCACGCCGAGCGTGTGGAGCTCCATCAGCTCGCGGCCGTAGTTTTCATTGAGGCCGGCCTTCTTCTGGTTGGCAGGCGCAAAAGGACGAACCATGCCGGGCGCAGCGGATTCCCAGTTATCGAGATAGAAGAGCATGGCCGGGCTCTCCGCAGTGGCGAGCAGCAGATCTTTGAACTTGCCGAGGACGTGGGGACGAATCACGTCGCGCTCGTAGGAGGTAACCATGTAGCGGTCCGCGCCCTTATTCAGGTAGACGTTGAAGTGATTGAACCAGAAATCGGTCAGGACTTCTTCGAGCTGGCGATTGGAATAGATGGCGCGCAGCAATTTGCCTTCAGTGAGATCGCGATTCACCACCTGACCGGGAGCGCTCAGGACTTCGACGCGGCGCCGCAGGGCAGGGGAGCCGGCGGCGGCGATGCGATTGCGCATCGGCTGCGGAAGAGCTTCGATCACATCCACCTGTTGATCTTCCGGGAGCGATTCAATCAGATCGAGACGCGATTCAGGCGTACCGCGGAGCAGCGCCTGCTTCTGATCCTGCGAGAGCGGCAGCTGGTTCAGGGTTTCCGGGGCGACGCGCCCGCCAGGCGGAGGCGGAGGGGGCGTCTGGATCTTTGTCTCCATGTTGCCGATGGTGACTTCGCCGACCTGTGGCGTGGTGGGAATGGCGGCGTCGGCATCGTCCGCGGCCTGACGGCGGCGATAGCGTTCGATTGCGGTCTGGACAGCCGCGCGGGTCTCTTTATCTTCCGGGAGCGGTATGCGGCCTTCGCTCATCGCCCTGATCATCTGCTGCGAGGGATATTTCTGCAGCATGGCCTGGGTGGAGAGGTCGAGCGTGTCAAGCGGCGCGAGCTTTTCGAGAAGCGCGGGATTTTCGGGGATCGATTCCGGATGAAGCTGCTGGTCGATCCACTGCTGCAGGCCCATCTGCTTCACCTGCTCCAGATCGCCGGGGCGGGGACCGAAGGTGAGACGGTTGAGGGCGTGGAGCGCCTTCTGATCATCGGTCATCTGCAGGATTTTGGGGGCGGCGAGGCTTACAGAGGAGGCAGGCTTCGGCTTTTTCGCGGCAAAACCGGTGGCCATCAGGATGAGGCCGGCCAGCGCGAGGGTGAGGGGTTTGCGCGGCATGGATTATCTGTATTATGAAACGCCTTTCGATGGGGAAAGTTGCGGGGGCACACTACGGCTGTGGCATGGATCATACGTCGTGGCGGCCGGGGGTGGCTTTCTTAATGCTCCGTATCCGGCCGCCGGTGAATCGAACGGAATCTTGTGGAACAGGCGAGCCGCGCGGTTAGTTGATGTTGATGCCCGCCGGCATAGCTCCCTCGTTGATTACCCATTCTCTGGAGCCGCACGCCACGTCTTTCGCTCGCGCCGGCTTTATCAGGCCTGCCTGAAGGTTCTCCCGCCGTTATTGGCGAGCGGGAGTCCAGTATCACTTCTTCTGGAGACGTCTATTGAAAACATTGCAAGTTGTTGATTTCATTTGCAAGTTGCCCAACAAAAACGGCAATTTGAGCAAGTTTGAAGGCGGTTTGCGTCACATGTGACAGCGGTTGACATTCTTCCCGGAGGAGCTACTTGTCACGTCCTCAAACAAACGTCGCCTAGCTTCCGATTTAAGGTGTCCAAGCCTGTTGTTCATCCCGAATTCACACATGTGTAGCGGCGGCGTGATGTTGTGGCGGGAAAGAACGGATTGCAACTCTTCCGCCAACCAATAGAACTGTCCCGAATCGAGTATTAACCCACCAACAACGGCGACATCGCAGTTATTGTCCGTACCGCTCTCGTCCAGATAGCAGGTAAAGATCGAGTTCCGGTTGGGAACGTGCAGCATCGTCATTCTCATTGATGGCCTTATTGTACAGGTCCGGGCCATGTAAACCGGACGAATTGAACCCGCTGGTGCTCACTGTCGGTTTTGTCTTTGGTGGCCTTAGTCTGGCAACTCAATACCGGGGCCAATCGGCATCCAGTTTGCGAACGCAAGACCGATACTTTTCGCTGCCGACTCTTTAGCGGCGTCGGGTGTATCGCACGTCTCGGTATATTCCGGCAGTCTGCGGTTGTTAATCGCTTGTGCTTGCCAGTCCCACTTGCCATCCACGTAGAACGTCCTTAGATGGTATTCGCTTTGATGGGCGTGCTGTTCAAAGACCTTGGGCATACTCTGATTTTACTTGCCGCCTTTCGGCTTCCATTCACAGCGGACTCATTTCGATAATTTTTTCAGGGCGGCATCCTCTGCACCCACATACGCCGTCACAAGCGAAACGTAGTCGTCTCCTGCGTTGTACAAAGCTGTCTGACACGCACCCAACGTGCTCGTGGAAAGCAGAATGCTCTTTGCGGTCTCTGATTTTCGATCCAGAGCGTCCGTAACGAGTCCCATTAGTAGCTGATTCTGCGTGCCGGTCGCATGAATGTATACGTCGTCCGACATTGAAAGAACTAAAACCAAAAACTGACCAGTGATTTTGCCGGGGCTTGCAACAAGGGCATTCGTGATCTTCTCTGCTTGGTCAATGGTGTCCATGTCCGACGCATAATCTTTTGCGCCAAGTATCTGTTGGATCAGGGGCACCGAGTACGGCGGGAGTACTTTCGTGTAGGAGTCCCGACAGGTCGCCAGCGCTTTGCTCATCGTTTTGAGCGACAAGACCAGCGTCTCGGTAGAAGGCGGCGGCTGTTGTTGGCCGACAAGACACGGGGCCAGCGCCAGAGAAGCGATCAGGCCAAAGGCTCGATTCATCACATGATTGTACCGACAAATCTGTCACATGTTTCTGTCACATGATTTTTTTTGAACTTTATTTCCTTTAGAATCAGCACGCAGTCCAGTACTACTTCAATCGACGTTTCCTGGCCAGGAAATCTGGACCGAATGTAGCATTTTTCCAGATAGAGGCTTCAGGGTTCGTTTTCGCAAACCTCTGAAAACGGGTGGAATAAGGGTTTCACTTTTCTGAACTGCAAGAGATTTCATCAGGCGGTCAGCGGGCCTCCTCGTCAGGAACGCGACACGCCGGCATTCTTTCCCTTGTCTTTTCTGCGAGTGTGTCCGGACATTTTAGCGGACATTCAGGCGGCCACAAGCGTCGCTTCCGATCTCATATGCAATTGATGATGTGAAGTTCCGAGATTGCCCGCGATGATCTGATGAAGGAAGCGGATCGGTTCGGAGTTCGCCCACCTCAGGATCTGCTGTCCAATGTTCGAGACGCATTGGAGAGTTGGAATGAATTTGCAGCTAAAGCCGGACCAGGCGGCTCGTCTTCAGATCGAGTCGCTTCAGACTTCCGGCTGCTTTAATATCTCATTGGAGGCGGTAAGAATCCCCGGTTCCGGAGTGCTTCGAACCACCCCGGCGGATCCGTTACTGCAACTGGAGATTGACCATAGGATTGGGGCGCGGGTCGTACGTACTGAGGGTGTGCGGCTTGCTCGCGTGGTCCTTCAGGCTGGCGGTGAGCTGATAGTCATCGTCTTTGATGAGGCCGTCGAACAGGTAGGTGCCCTTGTCGTGAGTGATGAGGGAGCGGATCTCCTGAGTTCGCTTGTTCTTCAGTTCCACCAGAGCGCCCGAAACGGGATTTCCGGCGGCGTCGGTGACGGTGCCGTGAACGGAGCGCTCGGCGGGATTCTTCTTTTCCGGCTGTTCTTCGGGAGCGGCGCCGCGTGTGCCGAGCGGGATACCCGCCCCGCCCGGAGCGCCGAATTGCCCCCACGCGGGTATAGCGAGAAGCGCAATGGCCAGAAGGAGCTGACGGGTTCCGGACATGGTGTTTCTACTTTATACCCGCGCAGGCGGCGGGGTTTAGTTATTCTTCAGGAAATGCCCGATGGCGCGCGTTGCCTGGCGAATGCGGTGCTCGTTTTCGACCAGCGAAAAGCGCACGAAGCCTTCGCCAAGCGGTCCGAAGCCGATGCCGGGCGAGACCACGACCAGCGCATCCGTGAGCAGCTTCTTGGCGAATTCGAGCGAACCCATGGCGCGGAATTTCTCCGGCAATTGAGCCCAGAGGAACATGGTGCCCTTCGGCGGCTCGACCGGCCATCCGGCTTTGGCAAGGCCGTCGACCAGAACGTCGCGGCGGTGCTCGTAGGATTTGCAGATGCGGACGGTGTCGGCCTCGCATTCGCGCAGCGCGACAATCGATGCGATCTGAATCGGCTGGAACGTGCCGTAATCGAGATAGCTCTTGATGCGGGCGAGCGCGGCGATCATGCGCTGGTTGCCCAGACAGAAGCCGACGCGCCATCCGGCCATTTCGTAGCTCTTCGACATCGAGAAGATCTCGACGGCGAGGTCTTTCGCGCCCGGCACCTGGAGGATGCTCGGCGGTTTGTAACCGTCAAAGCCGTAATCGGCATAGGCGAAGTCGTGGATGATGAGCGTGCCGTGTTTGCGTGCCAGTTCGACGATCTTCGTGAGGAAAGCGAGGTCCACACACGTGGTGGTCGGGTTGTGCGGGAATGAGATCAGCAGCATCTTCGGCGGCTTGGGCGACTCGCGATAGAGGGCTTCGAGCCGGTTCATGAACTCATCCGCGGTGGGCATGGGGAGAAGGACGGAGTGTCCTTCGGCCATGATGACGCCATACTGGTGTATCGGATAAGCGGGGTTTGGCGCGGCGACGATATCGCCGGGACCGATGGTGGCGAACAGCAGGTGCGCCAGGGCATCTTTGGCGCCGATGGTGACGATGGCCTCTTTTTCGGAATCGAGATCGACGTCGTAATTGCGCTTGTAGCGGGCGCAGATGGCTTCGCGGAGATGCGGAATGCCGCGCGAGAGCGAGTAGCGGTGATTGCGCGGATTGCGCGCCGCTTCGACGAGCTTATCTACGATGACTTTGGGTGTCTCGCCGTCGGGGTTGCCCATACCGAGGTCGACGACATCCTCCTGAGCTGCCCGTGCCTTTGCGCGCATTTCGTTGAGGACGGCAAAGACGTAGGGGGGCAGCTTCTGGATGCGGTAAAACTCTTCGTTTCCTGACATGGGACTTCCCATTTTAGCGGGTGAGAGGAGATGGGGCGTGAAATGCGCACGGTGGCGCGGTTTTTGGGAGAAGCGAGAAGGTGCGTGGTAAACTGAACTTTTGCCTGCCTTGCGTCCCCATCGTCCAGAGGCCCAGGACATCGCCCTTTCACGGCGGTAACGGGGGTTCGAATCCCCCTGGGGACGCCATTTCAATTCAGCGGTTTGGCGTCACTTTCCGAAGCGCCCGCGAAAAGCGGGGACTCTACGGGGACTAACGCGGCCTCACCTGCCGGTTTCTCCTCCATCACTTCAGCGAAAACAGTATCGAGTTTCCCGACCGCTGCCGCGAGGTAGTGCGGGGATAGATGGGCGTAACGCTGAGTCATTCGCGGAGTCTTGTGTCCGAGAAGCTGGCCGACCGCGTAGAGATCGACCCCCTGCATCACAAGCCAACTCGCGGCGGTGTGCCGCAGTGAATGGAACGACGCATCGTGGATGCCCAGCCTGGCGAAGATGCGCCGCGTGTATACCGTCAATTGCTGGGGATCGACCCCGGCCATAACCGGATCTGACGGCGCGCCTTGGGGGAGACTCGCCAGGACCTGGACAGCCAATTCATTCAGGACCAGGACGCGTAGGGTGCCGTTTTTCGTCTCGCGGAGATAGAGCCGCCGGTTCGGAATATCAACATCGAGCCAGCGGAGAGCGAGCAATTCACCCCGGCGCATCCCTGTGAAAGCTGCCAGTGCCAGGGGCGCGCGCATCCATTCGGCTGCAGCTTCGAGCGTGGCTTTCAGTTCCAGGGGCGTCAGGTAACGGGTGCGACCTTCCGGCACGCGCGGGAGTTTCACGCCCTGCGCGACGTTCTCGTGGAGCAATTCCCATTCGACGGCGAGCTTCAGAGCATGCTTAAGGACGGTCACCTCCTTCTGAATTGTTCCGGGGGCGACTGCCTCCGCGCGCGCTGATATGAAATCCTGAACCGATTTCCGGCTGATATCTCTCGCGAGTGTCGGAAGGTCCGCTTTTAGAGTGGCGAGGATGCCTTCCAGACGTTCGAAGGTCGTGGAGCGCAAGCGGCTTCTCTGATGGCCCTTATATCGCGCCAAAAGCTCCGTAGTGCTGATTTCGGACGCCGCTCTGACTCCGAGTATCCGGGTCTTCTCTTCGCGCGTCCTGATGCCCGCCAGCGCGTTTAGCGCTTGGGTTCTCGTGTGGGCGGTGACTTTCTCTTTGCGTCGCTTTCCTGAAGCGTCGATATACGAAACCCACCAGCCCGCGCGGTCCTTGCGCTGGAATACCCCGTCTCGCTGGTTAGCTCTTGGCATTTTTCCTCCGTTCGACTTCGGCCTCGATCTCCGGCCGATTCTGACTCACCCACTTGCCGGTGACCGGCGCGTCACTGCTTGTTCTTTTTTTGTTCATCTTCGTTGCAATCGAATCAGCCTGCCTACGGTCCCATTGGGTCATGTTGCGTTTGGCCGGCCACACATCGGCGGCAAGCCTGATCCGCACGTCTCGCTGAATGGATCGGTTAATCTTTGTGCGCGCGGCTGCGCCAGCGTTCAAGCAAGCCGAGCAGAATGTGCCCCGCTTGATCGCTTTCTTGCGCGAGCGAAGGCGCAAGTAGTAACGTCCGCAGTCAGGATTGTGGCAGCGTGCCAAGCGATCTGAACCTGGTGTATTCACAAACTCAACGAATTGTGAAATGGCCGCATCGATCGCATACCGTTGCAGATTGGGAGACGCGTTGCCGTTTCTGAGAAGTGACAGGGTTGCTTCAGGCAGCTCAATTTCGATCTCGCCCCTCGGGCCAAGTTTGACCCTCGGGCGGACTCGCTTCAGCCAATGAGATATCGCATCCAACAAATTCGCTCCCGCCAGCATCGCCAAGGTTGGTGTGAACTCGGTTGTGCCCGGGCGAACTGGGAAGCCGCATTTGCTCAAATCACGGCGATCCGGCGATTCGTTTCCGTACTCGTCTTTGCCGGATTCAATCCACTGATCCACAATCCACCGCAGTAGTTTGAGACGCTCGGCTTCAGCACGCTTAACGCGTTCCGACGTGTAAGCCTTCCGGTGGAATTCAAGGTGGACAGAGGCAAGATCAGCGCTATTCAGCAGCCCAACAATCCATTCAAGACGAAAAGTTCCTTCGCCGGGCATGGAGGCAAGCGATGCCTGAAGGAACTTCATAGGCATGAGTATAAGTCGTTTCGGATAACAAATGCAAACAGAAACAAAATAGTCAGCATGCGTACGAGGCTTTCGTCGACTATGAAATTTGTGGATCGCCACGATTTACCAAACGAAAGAGAGGCAACGTCGTGCAGAACGAAAACTTGCTTGTCGGGGTTGCGGAAGCCGAGACGATTAGCGGGATAAGTCGGTGGACTTGGCGCCGGTGGGCGTATGACGGAAAGGTCGAAAGCGTGAAACTCGGCACGCGCCTCCTCATCCCACGGGCTGAGATATCGCGTCTGGTGGCCGAGAACACGCGGCCCAGGCTTGTTAGCTGACTCTCGCGGGAAGTTATTTGAACTCCGGGCAGACGGTTTTCTGCACCTTGAGCGGCGCGTTTATCGGTGTCAACGTACGTTCGGCGCGTCGTGTTTTTAGCCGCGAGAAGGAAGCCTGTGAAGCGGCAGCGTGGGGGTATTCCTGGAACGCGAACAGGCTGGGCGGGTCGACCCGCTTGGATAGTCCGGGAGATGCGCGGCGAGTCGAACTCATGCCGCGCCGCCGATAGGGCGCGACCGACGGCGACGTGGTTGCAACCGGGCGAATCCCCTCTACCTGCGGATCGGCGGGTAGGGGGTCTTTCGCCTCCGAACGCTTCCTCGGGCTCAATGGTTGGCACTTGAATAAACAGAAAGGATCGTATGGAAAGATTTTGGCCGCCAATCGATACCGGAGTCATCGCGGAGCGCTTACCGCGGAGCGGCTACGAATCGTCGGTAGAGGCGTACTTTCGCAACCAGAGGGGAACGGCTGGGTTCATTCTTTCGCCTGCGGACTGGCGGCTGATCGGAGAATGGCGACAGTCGAAAATCCCGTTGGCGGTTGTACTTCGCGGAATCGACACCGCATTCCAAAAGCACCGCGCCCGGCGGAGAAGGGATTCGATAAACTCGCTGGCCTACTGCGAAACGCAGGTGCTGGCCGAATGGACAAGGTTACGGGGCGTCAGAAACGACCCAGCACGAGAGCTTTGAAGGTCTATGGACCGGCCTGTCGACCCCATCGTGGGCGAAACCTCATAGTAGGGATAGAGCTGGATGGATGACGGGGGGGGGCGTGGAAGCAGAATCATTTGATTGGTGCCCACGTGTTGATCAGGGTACCGTTATTCCCGACGCCGTTGACCCACACGCTTGTCTCGCCGGTCAGCGTGTCGATTCTCAGTGTGTCCGTCCGCGTCGAGGTGCTCCCCGCCGTGTGCTGCAGTGAAAAAACCTGGTACCTGCCGATCGACTGCTGAGGGCTGACAGTTTGAGCGCTCCCCGCAATCAATAACGCGAGGACTGCGATCGCGCCCACCACGATATTTGTTCTGTTCATGCTGGTGTCTCCTCTCTCTTTGCGCCATGATCGCATTCCTTCGGGGGTAGGTGCGGCAATCGCCTTGGGCTTCGCTGCGAGAGCGGCGGAGTTTGTCACCCCGGCGCGAATCCCTTAAAAGATTTATGACGACCACGCGCGCACTCGATGATCCCGTTGGCGGTTGTGCTTCGCGGAGTCGAAGCTGCATTCGAAAGCCAACACGCCCGACGGAGAAGGGATTCGATAAACTCGCTGGCTTACTTCGAAACGAACGTGCTCGCTGAATGGGCAAAAGTTCGAGGCGACTATCACCGACGCGGGTGAATTGGGATAGTGATGCCCAGCTTACGTGGCACGCGCGGTAGCGGCCCCCACGGAGTTCAGGCGCTATGATCAAGGCTTCGGTCCTACCGTGGAAGAGGCAAGGGTATCGAAATGAACTTGGGCGAAGGAATGCGGCGGCTGGCGCTGGTGCTCGGCCTCGTCGGGGGACTAGTGGGAGTTGCGGTCGGCTATATTCCCGCTGCCGACATTTGGCGTGCTCGAAGGGCCCATGCCTTCACCCTGATCAACGCGCCACAGACAGATAGTCATAACCCTGGGGGAGGAAGCACTTCACACGATGACCCGCCCAAAGAGGGCCCGACATCTTTACCGCCTGGCTACAAACTCGATTCAACTGCCAATGCGTCGGACATCCAGCCCGTTGCCCAACCTATCGATCCGCCCAGTCGAAGCGCCTATCTTCTACCCTTGTCATTCCCGCTGATTGGTTTCGTGATCCCGTGGCTGGCGATCCGTGCGATGGGATGGGTATTGATTGGGTTTGGCAGTAGATGACCTTCTCAGCTTGCGAAGCGGTTCAAGGTTCGCGTCGCGCGTGGCAGGATCTGACATATGCTGCAAGCTGACCTATGCGCGAACCGACCCGTGAGCAAGGCGACCCATGAGCAAGGCGACCCATGAGCAAGCCGACCCGTGGAAGCGCGGAACCCATGGTGGAGTCGGCTTTGCGAATCAGCGCACGTGAAGTTGCCGCTTATTCTGGGGACGCTGTGGGGACTAAGGCGGACGTAAAGTGGTCCGAAATGATGCAAGCCGCTCTTAGTTGTCGCGCTGGAAAATGTCACAGGGTGAATGTCTTATACTCGATCTGCCGAATTCATCCGAAGGGCGCCCAAGCCGCTGGAACCCTCTTTCACGGCGGTAACGGGGGTTCGAATCCCCCTGGGGACGCCAATTTAGATGCCCCTTCTTGACAGCATTGAAACACCTGTAAAGATAGGTGTGCTGAGGAGTTCCAACACCTTCGCGGCTGATCGTGACGCCGTCTGGAAAAAGGGCACTCTTTAGCTTGCGTTTGCCGAGCTGGACCATCTGAGGAAGCGGCATCTCGCCTCTGACATATGCAGGCAAGATTTCTATCGGTGCGGTTCTATGACGATAGAAATTTGCGGCGCGTGATTTTCACAGACCGCTCTGCATCATGGAGTAGCGGATCAGCAGCGAGAATTTATTCGGCTGCGGCTGGTACTGCCAAATCAGATTGACTAAGGTGTTCTGCGACTTCCAGAGCGCGCTGCAGTCGATGACATCCGCGCGGCTATCGAGCAGACGGTGCGTCTCGGAAGCCTCGCATGCGGGGCTGATGGCGAGCGGAATTCCGTATTTACCGAGCAGCTCATTCAGGACCGGCTCGCTGGCGAACTCGACGAGATCCGCCGCATTCATCCCTTCGGCCTTGTGCATTTCGACGTCGAGCGTCAGATCGACGCGGGCGAGCTGCCGGTCCGCATTGAAAAAGTGCAGGAGCGATTTGAAGTGCAGCGGCGAATTGAGGGCGCCCAGCCACAGCTCGAACGGCGGCTTGATGGTGTAATCGCCATCGGTCGGGAGCTGCTCCATCGTCAGACCGGTGCAGTCGTTCTCATCGCCCGTCTGGGGAAATGTACAAATCGGCGGCTGGTGGGCGAGTACGGTCCGGACGTGAGCCAGAGAAGTGCCGAAGGGCAGTCCGGCCCAACCCTGAGCGGGGAGAGACACGGGAAGGGCGAGCAAGGTGAGCAGAATCAACGCTATCTTCATGGGCAGAATCGGTCCTTATCAGTCATTGACGTCGCACATAAGCGAATCGTTCAGAAGAATTGGGATAGGATTAGCTCCATGAGTTCCGGAATCACACGAAGATCGATGCTGGGCGCCGCGGCCGGGGCTTCCATGGCTGCGCAGATCCGCGCTGCCGAGCCTGCGGAAGCCGACCGCGATTACTGGATCCGCACGCTGCGGAAGGTCGGCGACCCCGTGCTGACGGCGCTGAGCCAACGCCGACTGAAAGCCGAGATGCCAGTGGAGGCTGCTCCGAACGTCACCGAACGGCCGAAATATACTCACCTTGAAGCTCTCGGGCGGCTGCTCGCCGGGATGGCGCCGTGGCTCGAATCGAACGAAAGCAGCGAGTCACGCCATTACGCCGAGCTGGCGCGAAAATCCATCGCGGCCGCGGTGGATCCCGCGTCGCCGGATCTGATGAATTTTTCTCAGGGAGGGCAGCCGGTGGTGGATGCCGCATTCCTTGCGCTCGGAATTCTGCGGGCGCCCACAGAGCTCTGGGACAAGCTTGACGCCGCGACGAAGGCGAACCTTATCCACTCCATGCTGGCGACGCGCGTTATCCAGCCAGGCTTCAATAATTGGCTGCTGTTCAGCGCGACTGTCGAAGCGTTCCTCTCACATGCGGGCGAGAAGTGGGACCCGATGCGCGTCGATTACGCCGTTCGCCAGCACGATGAATGGTACAAGGGCGACGGGATGTATGGCGACGGCCCGCAATTCCACTGGGATTACTACAACAGCTACGTCATCCATCCGATGCTGATGGAGGTGATCGATACGATCTCGAAAGTTTCGAAAAGCTGGAATTCGTTCGCCGGTCCCGTGCAAACGCGAGCCCGGCGATTCGCCGCGATCCAGGAGCGTATCATTGCGCCGGATGGGTCATTCCCCGCAATCGGCCGCTCGCTGGCGTACCGCTGCGGCGCGTTTCATCATCTTGCCACCATGGCGCTCCGCAAAGACCTGCCGCCCGGGGTGTCACCGGAACAGGTTCGGGGCGCACTAACCGCCGTGATCCGGCGAACGCTGGAAGCGGACGGCACGTTCGACGAGAAAGGATGGCTGCGGATCGGCCTGTGCGGGCATCAGCCGAGCATTGGCGAAACGTATATTTCCACCGGGAGTCTTTATCTTTGCGCCGAAGCATTCCTGCCGTTGGGACTTCCGGCGAGCGACCCTTTCTGGAGCGGTGCGGCAAAGTTATGGACATCACAACAGGCCTGGAGCGGCGGTCCGGTCGCCATCGATCACGCCGCTTGAATTGTGAACTAACGGCCCAAATAAGACGGTGGCCAGGATTCCTATTGGCGCCCCGCCCGTCATACAGTTGCTGGGATAATTGAATCGGGTGAAGGGGATCTCGAAGCTCCGCTCGATGGATGAACTCGAACGACTGCGCGCGGAATGGCGCGTGCATCGGAAAACCCTTGTGTGGACTAACGGTATTTTCGATCTCATTCATGCGGGGCACATTCGCAGCCTGCGCGACGCAAAGTCGCTGGGTGACGTATTGGTGGTGGGGATTAACAGCGACGCGAGCGCTCGCGCGGTGAAAGGTCCGGGGCGTCCTTTGATGTCTCAGGAAGACCGCGCGGAGGTACTTTCAGCGCTCGAAATGGTGGATCACGTGGTGATCTTCGATGAAACAGAACCATCGGCTCCTCTCGGCCGCCTTCGCCCCGATATTCATTGCAAGGGTGAGGAGTATGCGAACGGCAACCGGCCCGTGCCGGAACGCAGCGTAGTGGAAGGCTACGGGGGAGTCATCCGATTCCTGCCGCTGCACGCCGGGCGCTCCACTACCGCGCTTCTCGAAAGGATTTGCGCAGCGCAGGAGAACCGAAAATGATGATCACGAAGTTGCTGATGCGCGCCCCGACGGTGCGTGTCCTGGTGGCGGGCGACTGCATGCTGGATGCTTATATAAGCGGCTCCGCAACCCGTATTTCTCCCGAAGCGCCGGTGGCTGTTGTGGAGGTTTCCGAACGGAAGTACGTCCTCGGCGGCGCGGCGAACGTGGCAGCAAATGCGTGTGGAATGGGGGCCAAGGTAAAACTTGCCGGTGTTACGGGCGTGGACGAGGCAGGCTCGCGGATACGCGGAGAACTGACACGCCTCGGAATCGGTATGGAAGCGCTCATCGAAGACGATGCCCGCGTTACCACCACGAAGACGCGCGTGACTGCCGGCGGGCAACAGATTGTCCGTTTCGACGAAGAAAATCGTCTGCCGCTTTCGGCGCGCATGGCGGCGCAGCTTCTGCGGAAATGCGAACAGGAGCTGGACGACGCCGATGTGGTTGTGATCTCGGATTACGCCAAGGGCGTCGCGCCCGAATCGTTCTGCCGCTGGGTGATCGAGCGCGCTTCGAAGCGCGGCATCCCGGTCGTGGTGGATCCGAAATCGGCGGATTTGACCCGCTACCGGGGCGCTCGCATCGTGACGCCGAACCTCCGCGAAGCGGCGGCCGCGAGCGACGAGACGATCCGGACTAACGAAGATCTGGCGCGCGCCGCCGACAAACTGCTTGCGGAAATCGCCCCTTCCGGGCTTCTGATTACGCGCGGCGCCGACGGTATGTCGCTTTTCGAACCCGGCCACCGGGAAGTTCATCTTCCCGCGATGACGCATGAAGTTGCGGATGTCACGGGCGCGGGCGATACGGTGGTCGCCACGCTGGCGGTCGCGCTGGGTGCGGGTTTCGATCTGCGCGAGTCGGCTGAAATGGCGAATCTCGCGGCGGGCGTTGCCGTCGGTCACCACGGAACATGGGCAGTGAAGCGGGATGAACTGATCGAAGCTTCGCGCCTGCGGGGATAAGACGGAGTGAAGCGGGCGCTGTTTCTCGATCGCGACGGCACCATCATTGAAGATCGCGGCTATATGCGGGATCCAGCCGACGTTGTGCTTCTGCCGGGCGCGGCCGAGGCTCTGCGCGCAGTCGAGTCTTCGGGCTGGACACTCATTGTGGTGAGTAACCAGTCCGGCGTGGGACGCGGGTTCATCGCGCCGGGCGAAATGGATGCAGTGCAGGCACGATTTCTCGAGCTGCTGGATGCGGCGGGCGTGAGTATTACGGCATCCTATCTTTGCGCGCACCATCCGGATGAGGATTGCGGATGCCGGAAGCCCGGTGTGCTGCACCTGGAACAGGCCGCGCGGGAGCACGGCATCGATCTGCGCCAATCGTGGATGGTGGGCGACCGCGAATCCGACATTCTTTGCGGAAAGAATGCCGGATGCCGAACGATCTGGCTGCGCAATGCGGAATTTTCGGTCGAACCCGGGTCTGCGGATTACGAAGCCGACGGCTTGACTTCGATCCCGGCCATTCTTTCGAGGAATTGCACGATTCCGGAGTGATCGAGACTGCCCTTGCCGTCGTTCATCAGAGCGATCAGCATCTGCTGCACGAGGCCAGTCATCGGCAGCGGGACCTTCAGGGATTCGCCCGCGAGCAGGGCGTTGCGAAGGTCCTTCTCATGCAGTTCGATGCGAAAGCCGGGTTTGAAATTCCGGGAGATGACCATCGGGGCTTTGGCATTGAGGACCGTGCTTCCCGCCAGGCCGCCTTTCACCGCATTGAAGACGGTTTCCGGATTGAGGCCAGCGCGCGTGGCGAGAACGAGCGCCTCACCCATCGCCGCGATGTTACAGGCCACCATGATCTGATTCGCCAGCTTTGTGGTGTTGCCCGCACCGACAGCGCCGGTCAGCGTGACGCTCGACCCCATCTTCTGAAGGATCGGAACTACTTTGTCGAACGTGGCCTGGTCGCCGCCGGCCATGATCGTCAGGGTGCCTTCGATTGCCTTTGGTTCTCCGCCGCTCACCGGCGCGTCGATAAAGCTGACGCCTTTTGCCTCGCACGCTTTGCCGACCTTCTGCGCCGCGATCGGGCTGATGGAACTCATGTCCACGACGATCGCGCCTTTGCGGGCGCCTTCGAGTACGCCGCCGGGGCCGAGCACGACGGCCTCCACGTGGGGGCCGTCCGGCAGCATGGTGACGATCACGTCCGATTGCGCGGCGGTTGCCGAGGATGACCCGCCCGCTGTTGCGCCCGCTTCTGTCAACTCCTTCACGGCGCCTTCCACGCGATCGTGGACCGTCACCGAATAGCCGCCCTTCAGCAGGTTGCGAACCATGGGCTTGCCCATGATGCCGAGTCCGATGAATCCGATTTTCATTTCTCCGTACTCCTGTTCAGTTGTGCGATTTGCTCTTTGCCCATGGCGGCGAGTTTCGCGGTGGCGCCCGCCAGCACGCCCGCATCGCTGCCCATGGCCACGAACGTGAATCCGTTGGCGAGATAGCGGCAGGCTTCTTCGGGATCGCCCGTCAGCATGCCCGCACCTTTGCCCGCCGCGCGGATTCTTTTGCAGGCATCGGCGATGGCTGCCTGTACTTCGGGATGTTTGGGATTCGCCAGATGCCCGAGGTCGGCGGCGAGATCGCTGGGGCCGATGAAAATGCCGTCGATGCCTTCCACAGCCGCGATGGCTTCAATCTGGCTGCATGCGCTGCGCGTTTCGATCTGCACAATGACGCAGATGTTTTCGTGCGCGGTGTGATGATAGCCGGGGACGCGGCCGTAGCGATTCGCGCGCGGCCCGACCGAGACACCGCGAACACCCTTCGGCGGATAACGCGTAGCGGCCACCGCGGCGCGGGCTTCTTCGGCGTTTTGTACAAACGGGATCAGCAGCGTGCGCGCGCCGATATCGAGAACGCGCTTTACGATGACCGTGTCGTTCCAGGCCACGCGCACGACTGGTTCGGTCGTGCTGGCTGACATCGCCTGCAGCTGTGAAAGCAGGCCCGGGACTTCGTTCGGCGCGTGTTCGGTATCGAGCACGATCCAGTCAAAGCCGGAGCCCGCGATTATTTCGGTTGCGATGTTGCTGCAGAGCGAGCTCCAGAGGCCGATCTGCTGCTTTCCCGAGGTGATGGCTGTTTTGAAAGTGTTGGGAGGAAGCGATGACATGGTCCAAAGAGTTCAGCGTACCAGGGAAGGACGCTTGTTGTCGAACTTCCAGCCGGGGATGAGGAACTGCATGGCCGCCGCGTCGTCACGCGCCGCGGTTCCGATTGAGCTGTAGAGCCGGTTGGCTTCTTCCACTTTCGCCAAATCGAGTTCGACGCCGAGACCGGGCTTCGCCGGCACTTTGAGTTCGCTGTTTTCGATGCGAAATGGCTCTTTCGTGAGACGCTGTCCATCCTGCCAGATCCAGTGTGTATCGATCGCGGTCACGCTGCCGGGCGCTGCGGCGGCGACGTGCGTGAACATGGCAAGCGAGACATCGAAATGATTGTTTGAGTGCGACCCCCACGTCAGTCCCCAATCGCGGCAAACCTGCGCGACACGCACGGAACCCTGCATGGTCCAGAAGTGCGGATCGGCGAGCGGGATATCGACGGAGTGCAACTGGAGCGCGTGGGTGAACTGCCTCCAGTCTGTGGCGATCATGTTCGTGGCAGTGGGGATGCCGGTGGCGCGGCGGAACTCCGCCATAATCTCGCGGCCCGAATAGCCGTTTTCGGCGCCGCACGGATCTTCCGCATACGCCAGTACCTTCTGGTTGCGGCACAGCGAGATCGCCTCGCTGAGCGACCACGCGCCGTTGGGATCGACCGATACCCGCGCTTTCGGAAACCGGGCTGCGAGGGCGGCGCAGGCTTCCATTTCTTCTTCGCCCGGCAGAACCCCGCCTTTCAGTTTGAAATGACGGAAACCGTAACGCGCCTGTGCCGCTTCGGCGAGACGAACAATCGCTCCTGGCCGCAAGGCCGGCTCGGTGCGCAGCCGGAACCATTCGTCCTTTTCGCCGCTGCCATCCGGGTACGGCAGATTCGTTTTGTGGCGATCGCCGACATAGAAAAGATAGCCGAGCGTCTCCACGCTTTTCCGCTGCTGGCCTTCGCCGAGGAGTGCCGCGAGCGGCACGCCGAGAAACTGTCCGAGCAGGTCGAGCAGCGCGGCCTCCACTGCAGTGACGGCGTGAATCGTGATGCGGTTATCGAACGTCTGGAGCCCGCGGCCGCCGGCATCACGATCGGCAAACTGCGCGCGGATCGCGTTCAGAATTCCGAGATAATCGCCAATGGATTTTCCTTCTACCAGCCCGCGCGCGTCCTCGAGCGTTTGCCGGATCTTCTCGCCGCCTGGTACTTCGCCCACACCCGTGCGTCCGCTGTTATCCGTCAGGATTGCCAGGTTGCGAATGAAATAAGGCCCGTGTGCGCCGCTCAGGTTGAGCAGCATACTGTCGCGTCCCGCCACCGGGACGACCTGCATCTTCGTTATACGAGGCGTGTTCATGCCGTCTTCAGTTCCACTCTGCGGATTTCTCCAACAATCACCAGATACGAGAAAATCGCTACCGCCGCGTTGGCTGCCACGAAGATCAGCGCGCCCTTGTACGAATGTGTTGCATCCACGATGTAGCCGATGACGATCGGCGTGATGATGGACGTGACGTTACCGAACATATTGAAGAGGCCGCCGCTCAGACCGGCGATCTGCTTCGGCGTCGTATCCGCCACTACCGCCCAGCCAAGCGCCCCGATGCCCTTGCCAAGAAACGCGAGCGACATAATGACCACGACCATGGTTTCCGAGGCGACGAAGTTGCAGAGAATCATGGACGTGGAAAGCAGCATTCCGGCGACGATCGGCACTTTTCTTGAGACAGTCAGCGAACTGCCGCGCCGCAGCAATGCATCGGAGAATACTCCCCCCAGAATTCCGCCTGCGAAGCCGCAGAGCGCGGGCAGGGAAGCGGTGAAGCCGGCTTTGAGGATCGACATGTGCCGCTCCTGCACCAGGTAAACCGGGAACCAGGTGGCGAAGAAAACAGTGATGGTCGTGATGCAGTACTGGCCGAGATAGATGCCCAACATCATAGGGTTCGACAGCAACTGCCAGATGGCAGACCACTGAGATCCGCTCGCCGCTTTCGACTGCGCGGCCGAAGCCGGCTTATCCATCGTGGTGAGCGCGCCGCCTTTTTCGATGAAATCCAATTCCGCGGCGCTGACGCGTGGGTGCGTTGCCGGGCTGTACACCGTTTTCATCCACAAACCAGCCATCACGATGCCCAAACCGCCGGTGACGTAGAAAACCCAGGGCCAGCCGTACTCATGCGTAATCCAGCCGGAAAGCGGAGCGAAGAGAAACGTGGCGAAATACTGGCTGGAGTTGAACACCGCGGCGGCTGTTCCACGTTCGGCGGCGGGAAACCAGGCGGCGACGATGCGGCTATTGGCCGGGAACGCGGGCGCTTCGGCGAGGCCGAGCAGCAGGCGCAGCATGAAGAAGATCATCAGTGCGGCGCCGAGTCCGAACGCTCCCGCATATCCCTGCAGAAATGTGAACACCGACCACAGCAGCACGCTGGCTGCGTACACGTTTCGCGAACCGAACCGGTCGAGCAGCCATCCGCCGGGTACCTGAGCGATGACGTACGTCCAGCCGAATGCCGAGAACAGATAGCCGAGCTGCTTCGCGTCGATTCCCAACTGCTTCGACGCCGCGGGCCCGGCGATGGAAAGCGTGGCGCGGCTGGCGTAATTCAGCGTCGAGACGATGAAGATCATCGTCAGAACCAGCCAGCGAGTGCGGGTCGTCCTGACGGAAACGGAGGTCGGAGCCACGGATTTCAATTGTATGGCAGCCTTTTGATTTCCTACGTGACAGGGCCGGGATTGAACGGCGAGAGCGCATTTCCGAGGCCCCACTGTTCGGCCCAGGTCTTCCGGCCGCTTGCGACGTCAAGCATCATGTGGAACAATTCCATGCCCACGCTCTGCACCGTCGCCCCCCCGGTGGCGATGCGGCCGGCGTCCAGATCGATCAGGTCGTACCACTTCTCGGCAAGGGCCGTGCGCGACGAAACCTTGATGACCGGCACCAGAGAGAGACCGTAAGGCGTTCCTTCGCCGGTGGTGAAGACATGCAGATTCATGGAGGCGAGCTGTTGCGTGCCGCAGATGAAATCGCTCGCGGGCGTGGCGGCGAAGACCAGACCTTTTGACGTTACTTTTTCGCCGTGCGACGCTACGGAACGAATTGCCGAGGTGCCGGCCTTCGCCACGCTGCCGAGCGCTTTCTCCACAATGTTGGCGAGCCCGCCGCGCTTGTTGCCGGGCGTCGTGTTGGCACTGCGGTCGGCGCGTCCGCCGGCGAGGTAATCGTCATACCACTGCATCTCACGGATTAGGGCGCGGCCAATCTCCGGTGTTTCCGCGCGCGGCGTCAGCAGGTGGATCGCATCGCGCACCTCCGTCACTTCCGAGAACATGACGGTCGCGCCGGCGCGAACCAGCAGATCCGCCGCCGCACCCACGGCGGGATTGCAGGTGACGCCGGAAAATGCATCACTGCCGCCGCACTGAAGTCCAACGATCAGATTGGAGGCGGGGGATGTCACGCGGCGCCTTCGGTCGAGAACTGCGAGGCGTTTCTCCGCGGCTTCCATGATCTGGGCCACCATTGCACCGAAACCACGCTGATCCTGCAGCCGGATGATGCCAGTGTTTTCGAGCACCGGAAAATGATCGCTGAAGAGCAGGGCGGGCTGCATCTTTTCGCAGCCGAGGCTGACGACCAATGGCTCACCGCCGAAATTGGCGTGGAGCGAAATGTAGCGCAGTGTCCGGATCGGCACAGCCGCGCCGGGCGCATTGATTGCCACGCCGCAGCCGTAGGAGTGGGTAACGGCGACGACATCGTCCACGTTCGGAAAGCGGGGCAGCAATTCCTGACGAATGCGCCGCGCCGCGTATTCCACCGTTGGCGCTACGCACTGCACGGTCGTCGCGATCCCCAGGATATTGCGCGTCCCGATGCTGCCATCAGGATTTCGATATCCCTCGAATGTATATCCCTCAAGCGGGGGCGCCGGCGTGGGGACACCAGTCGCCAGTGGAAGCTGATCGAGCGGCGGCGGCGCCGGCATTTCGATGAAGTCCTCGCGCACCCAGGATCCCGCGGAAATCGAACGGTTCGTATAACCGATCACCTGTCCGTATCGCAAAATCGCTTCGCCTGGTTCAAAATTGGATAAAGACACTTTGTGGGATTGCGGGATTTTTTCCCGCGCGGTAACGCCGCCAGGCAGAGCGGTCCCTTCTGCAACACCATCCGGATGGACGATGATCCCGACGTTGTCGCGGTCGTTCACCCGAATGTACATATTTTCATTTTACGTGGGTCATCAGATTAACGAAAAAGTCCGAATGCAGTGCCAAATCTGGTGCCAAATAACACACTTCCGGGATACCTTTTGCCCCTCAAAAGCATCTATAATCTTTCGGGCGCCTCTGCGCCTTTCCTGAACTCTCCATGTGGATAGTCCGAATTGCGCTTTCGCGCCCGTATACCTTTGTTGTCCTGGCGCTCGTTCTTGTGCTGATGAGCCCGCTGGTCATCTTACGGACGCCCACGGACGTTTTTCCGAACATCGATATTCCGGTAATCGCGGTTGTCTGGACTTATAACGGTCTCGACGCCGAAGGAATGGAAGGGCGCATCTCCGCGCTGTTCGAACGAAACCTTACAACCACCGTCAACAATATCGAGCACATCGAATCGTTCACGGTCAGCGGCCGTTCGATCATCAAAGTTTTCCTGCAGCCCGGCGCGAGTGTCGATGCCGCTACCAGCCAGATCAGCTCGATCTCGCAGACCGCTGTGCGCCAGATGCCGCCCGGCTCCACGCCGCCGTTCATTCTGACGTACAACGCTTCGACGGTGCCGGTTATCCAGCTGGCGCTTTCGAGCAAAACGCTGTCCGAATCGCAGCTGAACGATATCGGTCTGAACGAGGTGCGTACTCAGCTCGTCACGATTCCGGGCGCGGCGATTCCGTACCCATACGGCGGAAAATCGCGCGAAATCAATGTGAGTCTCGATCAGGCTCTTCTGCAGGCTAAGGGCATCTCCGCGTCGGATGTGGTGAATGCTCTCGGTACACAGAATCTGATTCTTCCCGCCGGTACCGCGAAGATCGGACAGTTCAACTACGACGTGGATCTCAACTCCAGCCCGCTAAAAGTGGAGGAGATGAACAATTACCCGTTGAAGATCATCAACGGCTCGCCAGTCTTCATTCGGGACGTGGCGACCGTATCCGACGGGTTCGCGCCGCAGACGAACATTGTCCGCCTGGACGGGCTGCGCGGCATCCTGCTTTCCATTCTGAAAAACGGCGATGCCTCCACGCTGAGCGTGGTCGAAGGCGTGCAGAATGCAATGCCGCATATCGAATCCACATTGCCGCCGGAGCTCAAGATCAAGACGCTGGCGGATCAATCGATTTTTGTCCGCGCGGCCATCAACGGCGTTGTGCGCGAGGCGATTATCGCCGCCTGCCTGACGGGAATCATGATCCTGATCTTCCTCGGGAGCTGGCGGAGCACACTGATCATCGCGGTCTCCATCCCACTTTCGATTCTGGTTTCCATCTGCGCGCTCAGCGCGATTCACGAAACCATCAACATAATGACGCTCGGAGGGTTGGCACTCGCAGTCGGCATCCTGGTAGATGACGCGACAGTCGAAATAGAAAACGTCAACCGCAATCTGGAAGAAGGCAAGGAGACGCGGCAGGCTATTCTGGATGGCGCTCAGCAGATCGCGGTTCCGGCGCTCGTTTCCACGCTTTGCATCTGCATCGTGTTCATCCCGATGTTCTTCATGCACGGCGTGGCGCGCTATCTGTTCGTTCCCCTCGCGGAAGCCGTGGTGTTCGCGATGCTGGCGTCTTACTTCTTCTCGCGAACGCTGGTTCCGACGATGGCCCTCTATCTTCTGAAGCGGCCGCGGCATGGTTTTGTGGACACGCGAAATCCGCTGAAACTCATGCAGCAGGCATTCGAGCGCGGATTCGAGCGCCTGCGCCTCAGCTACCAGCTGCTGCTGACCACCTGCGTGCACCGGCGCTGGATCTTCATCCCGCTGTTCCTTGGCGCGTGCGCGTGCGCCATGTTCCTCTATCCCTGGCTGGGTCAGGACTTCTTCCCTTCCAGTGATAACGGGCAGTTCCGTCTGCACTTCCGCGGCAAGAGCGGCACCCGTATCGAAGAAACCGCGCGTCTGTGCGATCTCATTGACCAGAGCATCCGGCGTATGATTCCGCCCTCGGAGCTGGAGAGCATCGTGGATAACATGGGTCTGCCTTACAGCGGTATTAACACGACCTACAACAACACGGGCGTCGTCGGCTCGGAAGATACCGACATTCTTGTGTCACTCAAGGATGGACACCGGCCGACGCAGGAATGGGTGAATAAACTCCGGCCCGCCCTGAATCGTGAGTACCCCGGCACGATGTTCTATTTCCTGCCGGCCGATATGATCACGCAGATTCTGGATTTCGGCCTTCCCGCGCCGATCGACGTGCAGGTGGATGGCGTCAATCTGCAGGCCAACCGGCAGGTCGCCGACCGGATACTCGCGCAGATGCGCGGCGTCCCGGGCGTTGTGGATAGCCGTATCCAGCAGTCATTCGATCAGCCGCGACTCCACATTGACGTGGATCGGACCAAGGCTGAGCAGGCAGGACTGACGCAGCAGGATGTCGCCAGCAGTCTGCTCGTCACTCTCAGCGGCAGCTTTCAGACAACGCCCACCTTTTTCCTGAATCCGGTGAACGGCGTGAACTATAACGTTGTGACGCGCGCAGCGGAATTTCGCGTAACCAACTTCCAGGACCTGAAGAACATTCCTGTTACGTCGGCGTCCGGTAACCACTCCGAGATTCTGGGGGACATCAGCACGATCAGCCGCACCAGCGGCATGCCGGAAATCTCGCATTACAATCTCCATCGCATCATCGATATCTATGCTTCCGTGGAAGGCCGCGATCTGGGGGCCGCCGGGAACGATATCGAGAAAATTGTCGCGCAAAACTCGAAGAACCTTCCGCGCGGGTCGCGGATCTTCGTTCGGGGACAACTCGACACGATGAAATCCTCTTACGCCGGACTGGTAGCCGGCCTCGGCGTCGCCATTCTGCTGATCTACTTCCTGATCGTGGTGAATTTCCAGTCCTGGCTCGATCCCTTCATCATCATCAGTGCGCTTCCCGCCGCGCTAACGGGCATCGTGCTGTTTCTCTTTTTGACGGGAACTCATCTCAGCGTTCCGGCCCTGATGGGCTCCATCATGTGTATGGGAATCGCGACCGCGAACAGCATTCTGGTGGTCGCGTTCGCGCGCGAGCGGCTGACACATCATGGCGATCCGCTGCAGGCCGCGATCGAAGCCGGCTTCACGCGCTTCCGTCCTGTCATCATGACGGCGCTCGCTATGATGATCGGCATGGTACCCATGGCGATGGGTTTCGGTGAAGGCGGCGAGCAGAACGCCCCGCTGGGCCGGGCCGTGATCGGAGGGTTGCTGTGCGCCACTATCGCTACCCTCTTCTTTGTTCCCTCGGTATTCAGTCTTGTGCATGGCCTGCGCCGTCATTCCGGCGCCCCACCCGTGCGTTCAAGCCGTGACCCGCTGCACCCCAGTCTGGAGCCTATTCACTAATGATCGAGCACGCCACGAGCGCCCCTGAGCACGCCGCCGGGCAGCCGCCTTCGGAACCACCCCGCCGTGTGGGTCCGGTCGCCATCATCTTTTTGCTGGCGATGGCTGTCGGGCTCGGTGTGATGATCTACAGAGGCATCGGGACGCGCGTTTCCGCGCAGGCCAAGCTTGAGCAGGATACGCATAATGCCGCGGCGATTGACGTGGCGGTGACTCACCCGAAGCGCCTTGCCGGGGCGCAGGAAGTCATCCTGCCCGGCGACGTGGAGGCGTTCATCGACGCTCCCATCTACGCACGCGTGAACGGCTATCTGAAGAAATGGTATTTTGACATCGGCGCGCGTGTCCACAAGGGTGACGTGCTGGCCGATATCGAAGCGCCGGAGCTTGATGCGCAACTGCTGCAGGCGCAGGCCAACCTCGCGACCGCCAATGCGAATCTCGCGCTCGCCAAAACGCAGGCTACGCGGTGGCAGGATCTGATCAAGACCAATGCCGTATCGCAGGACGAACTCGACCAGAAAGTCGGCGCATTCAATGCCGATAAGGCGATTGTGGCGGCCGACGAAGCCAACGTCCGGAATCTGCAGGAGCAGGTTTCCTTCGAAAAGGTCATCGCGCCATTTGACGGCGTGATCACTGCCCGCCGTACGGACGTGGGCGCATTGATCGCAGCCGGCTCGGGAGCGACCGCCACCGAACTGTTTCATCTGGCGGCTATTGACCGTGTTCGTGTCTTTATCGATCTGCCGGAGCAGGATCGGGCCTCAGCGTTATCCGGCGCCAGCGCTTCGTTATACCTGAACGAGTTTCCGGATAAAAAATTCACCGGCGTCATCGCACGCAACGCAAACTCGATCGATCCCTCAGCCCGCACGCTGCGGGTGGAGATTGACGTCGATAATCCCAACGGTCAGTTGCTGCCGGGCTCCTATGTGTCGGTGCATCTCAAGTCGGCCGGCGCCGCCAATCCGATCGTGATTCCCTCCAATACACTGCTGTTCCGCGCCGAAGGTCTGCGGGCGGCGGTGGTGAGAAACGGGAAAGCGGAATTGCTCCCGGTGAAAGTCGGCCGCGATTTCGGCGAGTCCCTCGAGATACTCGACGGGCTGAAACCGGAAGATAGTTTGATCGTCAATCCGCCGGATTCCATTCTTCCCGGCGCGCCGGTTCGCGTGATTCCGGATTCAGGGAAGTAGCTTTTTTACCGTATCCAGCGTATCGGCCTCGGCCGCTGTTTTATCCGTCCGGTAGCGTTTTACGCGGGCGAATCGCAGCGCGAGTCCACTTTCATAGCGCGGACTGATCTGAATATCGCTGTAAGCAATTTCCACTACGAGCTTCGGATCGACGTAGACGGTGTAGCGGTCGCGTGACGCCTCGATTTTCTGCAGTTCTTCGGTCTGCCATCGAAGCATCTCATCGGTGAGGCCTTTGAACGTCTTCCCCAGCATCGCGAAGCCGCCCTTTTCCGTGTCGCGCGCCCCCAGGTGCAGATTGCTGAGCCATCCCTGCCTGCGGCCGCTGCCCCACTCCGCTGCGAGAATGACCAGATCGAGCGTGTGGACCTTCTTGATTTTGAGCCACGATTGCCCCCGCGCGCCGGCTGCGTAGAGGGAAGATGTCCGCTTCGCCATAATGCCCTCATGCCCGTGATCGAGCGAGGCGCGCAGGAATTCCGCCGCGACGCCGGGAGTGGCGGCGGTTGTGTAGGGGACCAGATGTTCCGGCGGCGAAATGGTGCGCAGCATGGCGAAGCGCTCGGCCTGGGGATGATCGATCAGCGGCTGTCCGTCGAAGTAGAGAAGATCAAACCAGACCGGCGTTAAGGGAACTTCGGCCTGCAGCCGTTCGAGCTCCACTCTTCGTCCGAAACGGCGCATCGTCACCTGAAAGGGCTGCGGCCGGCCATCTGCCGCGAAGCTGATCACTTCGCCGTCGAGGATCAGCGAATCGGCCGGGAGTGCGCGTGCCGCTTGCAGTACCTCGGGCACCGACTCCGTCACGTCATTGAGAGCGCGCGTGTAAACCCGGACCTCTTCGCCGCGCTTGTGGACCTGAATGCGGGCGCCGTCAAGCTTGTATTCGAGCGCCAGTTCGCCGTCCGATTCCGCAAACGCGGTCTCCACATCGGGGGCGGGCTGCGCGAGCATCGGATGAACGGGCTGAAAGAGCCGGATGCTGCAGGCATCGAGAGCGGATTCCCCGGACTCAAGCAGCGATCGGGCGACCCTGGGGAGATCGCCCGCCAGCATGACGGCACGGCGAATCCGGTCGAGCGCTGCGCCCGAGGCGAGCGCCAGCGCTTCGAGAACGATGCCTTCGAGCGCGCCCTGGCGTAATCCACCGAGAAGAAGCTCTCGAAGATACTGCTGTTCGTTCGCTGTGGCCAGCGCGAAGAGCGCCTGCAATTGCTCTACTCTGCGCTTTTCCGAGCCGGCGCCTTTTACCGCCGCAAGGCCGCTCAGGGCGCTATCCACGCCGCTAACATCGAGTGCCGGCGCGGCAGCGGGAGAAGCGTCCGCCTTTCGCACAGCCGCGTAGCCGATGCCGGATCGCCCCTGCCGGGTTTCTCCCGCGAGAAACGAGACCAGAATTTCGATTTCCTCCGAACGCGCTTCTCTCAGCAGAGCAGCCAGGAGGTCAATCTTTTCCAGCCTCTTCGGAGTGGCGGCTACGCGCCGGGAAGTTTCCACGACGCTGGCAAGCGGCAGGCCCACGATGCCAGTGTTGCACGCGGCGCATCCTCAGCCTTCTGCAGAAGCCGATGCCGCCGCACGCGGAACGCGGTAGCGCAACTCTGCCGCGATCCCGTAGGGCGTCTCCTGCGCGCCCCGGCAAATCACCGAGCCCGAGTTCCGCACCACTGCCAGCGCGGCGCTGTTCACGAGATTGTCGCCGTTCGTGCGGGCCGGATCGAGAAAGAGACGTTTGACGCGGCCGCTGTTCGCCGAATCGAATATTGTGGCTGGATCCAAGATGAGAACATGCCGGTTGGCGGCGGCGTTCATCAGCCGCTCCACAGCTTTGGCTGCATCGGCATCGGAGCTTCGAAGCAATTGCAGGGCCTGCTGGTGGAGCATCGAATCGCTGAGGTGGGCCGGGCTCTCGGTAATTCCCGACGGAAGCAGTCCCGAAACTTTGCTGATCCGGCGATAGGTCGTGATCTCGCGGGCGATCCCGGCAAGGATAACCGGCGTGCCATCGCGTGGGACCAGATTTCGCACAGCGCTGTCAATCTTCCGGAAGAAATCCGCGATCTTTCGATTACGCACCTCCCGCTCATTCCCCGTGCCGAACCGGATCACAGCGGCCAATCTGCCTGCACCGGTGGTGGAGCGGTTTTCCAGATCATGATCGAGAAAGTCGAATTCTCCGGCGGCCTCCAGACTCCGCGGCACTTTAGGCCCAGGGTCCACTTCGTGGAATTCGCGCGCGTCTCCTCTAAACAGGCGGACATTTTTCAGGTTCAGTGCGATAAGCCAGAACTGTTCGGGCGCCAGGCTCCTGCAGAAGAGGGGAAGCAACAGGAATTCATCCGACAGACAACTGGCCGGCGGAATGTTGCCGGGGCAAAAGGTGGTTTCAGTAAAACCAGGAGAGCGGAAGATGGCGACGCTGCCGGTTCGGCCGGACCAGTCCGTATTCTTTGCGAGGTGGACAACCGGCCGGATGAATTCGTCGGCTGATTCCGCGTCGAAACCGCGCGTAGCCAGGAGCGGCAGGACCTCATGGGCCGCGGCGGTGATTCGCGATGCGGGATCGGACGGGCGTCCGTCGCCATCCTGCAGCGGTTCGAAAATGGTCAGACTGAGCCCGCGCGTTTCGGCGAGCTTCGAGAGATCAGCAGCTTGAATCATACGCCTCAGGGAAAGCGCACAACGATTGCCACCCGAAACAGATGAAATCCGGGAAGTTCGCGCCGGGGACCTGCGCCAGACCGCGCACGCTGGGCAATTTGGCGCAGGTTCGGAGGTATGGTGAAGAGCCGCGGCAGTCGGACGCTCCCGACTACTTCCTGACTGGTTCCAGTTTCACGTTCGAGAACAAAGCCGTTTCCAGCCTTGTAGCGACGTGCGAAGACACGCCGAGGCCCACGAACGCGGGGTACCAAAAAGCCACAGTCTGGGTTCAGGCTTCATCCTGGCATCGGTTACCGGATCTCGATGCGCACGGCCACACTTTTGGGCACACCGGCCAATTCTGGGCAATCGTCTTCAGGAGGAACCTGTATTCGAACGCGAGCGAACTCCCGCGATTAGAGCATTTGCGAAGAAGGAAGTTTGGTGGGCCCTGCAGGACTTGAACCTGCAACCAACGGATTATGAGTCCGCTGCTCTAACCATTGAGCTAAGGGCCCAAGCTATTATATATTTTACACTTACACATGCATGGCCCTGCAAAATCGAGGTTGCAAATGCCCTGATTTGTAACGATGATGCGCTATTCTGTCACCAAATCCACAGCGTCAACGTATTCGGAATAGCTCCCCGGTCCGTAGTGGCTACTGATGAAACGGGATGGCGTTTGCTGGTCGCCCAGCCGAATCAAGTCATTGTTTTTTACGGCATTAATGACCAACCAAGGCTTCTTCGCTTTCGAGAGCGTGCCAGTTGTCTGGCCCGGCCCGATCCGACGATGCACCCTAGAGCCATGGACAATCGGACTTTTACTCCGCTATATAGTTCTTTCGTTTTCAGATAGATGGAAGCCCGACGAGGAGGGATATTTTTGCGCAAGGGCATTCCGACGCATCGAGCAAAGCCAGGTGTTGCTGCACTCGTTAGCTAAATCCGACCTATGACAGCGCTCGTCACAAGCTTTGCGAATGATTTCCCGACACTCGGTCGGCGTATTCTGTTTAACGTAGCCCTTGAAGAAACCGCGCACAGACCCGATTCGCGAAGACCGTATTGAGAACGAAGCCATCGTCGATGGCCGGCCTGAAGAACAGGCGATGGGATGGTATTACTACCTCGAAGGCAAAATCCGTTTTCCGTTCGCGGCGAAGTGTACCGTGGCCGACACAATCTCACCACTTCGGAAAGGAGAACACGTTGACGTGATTCGCATGGCACCGGAAGTTAATTGCGAGCACGACATGTTGGTGTTGATTCGATGGCAAGGCCGAAAGATCGCTGTTCCTCTCTCTCAACTGGCTGCTATTGATCCAGACGAGTCCACTTCGGAGGCCATCGGCGACTGGCATTACTGGATCGCGCGAGGCTACATCCTCTGAACTGATGCCTGCAAAGCGTAAGCCCCGATTCCGTTTTCCCGGCAAAGCTCACGCGACACCGGAGAGAAGTAAGGCGCAACCAGCACAGGAGTGGCTGGCTTCTTGAAATGGGCGACATAGTTCTGGAGTTGATGGATGCCCTCGCGGACGTAGCGAGGCTGGCCATTCTGCTTCACTTCACAAACAAGAAAGTGCGGCTCTCCTGAAATTTCTACGCGCATTATGATGTCTATGCCTGCGTCGCGCCCCTCTGATCCCACGTTGAGTTGCCTGAGTTTCAGCAGCGGGACTTCATGCAATAGGCTTTCCAGTAGGTTTGCCGCGCGAACATCGGTATCCTCCACTGGAATCGGCATCTTCAACACATGTTGAAAATAACATATTCAGTGAAAACGAGCAACATCCACAAACTTGTCAATGAATTGCTCCTCGCCGGAGCCCTGTTGTAACCGTGCGGAGACCAAACGCCACCCAGACGCGAATCTTCGGCCTGCCAATCCTATAAAAGGCGGGGTCCTCGGTTCCGGTGATTTGCTTTGTTAGCTGCCTTGTCGATCTCCAGCAGAGTGAGAAGATCCATGCGCCTGGATCTTGATTCGATTCTTCTGCCAAGCCAGAGACAATCGGACTATGACTCCGCCAGAGGAGGGCCAGCCATGGGAAGAGACTGGTTTCAGCGTGCTACCTATTCAAAATAAATAATTTACGGATGCTTCAATCGAGTCTGAACAGAACAGAAATCAAGTGCGTGCTTTTCCCACCGGGCCCGTCGACTGCCGCACAGCTCGGACAAAATTCAGGGGCTGTATTTTCCAGGTATGCATCATATAGGTACAGGCATTTTGATCGAGCGCAGAAGCTCGCCGAGGCAGCCTGGCGTCAGCGGTTTCTCATGAGGAGCCGATTTAGCTGAACTAAAGTTGCGGCTGGTCGAGGTAGCCCCAGTCCCAATTCTCTCTGGGCTAGAACCGACGGAGCGTGGTCAGCGGAGCGACGTTGCAGATCGAGTTGGCATGGCGCGAATCACCGCCACCGTGTGTCGAAACAGGGCTTCGGCTCGTCGCCGCGCTGCTGCGCCAGGGTGAGGTAATCGACGTACCCTTTCTCGCCGCCCCCGTAATATGTCGCCGGATCGTCGCGGTTGAGCGGCGCGCACTCGCGGAACCGCTCCGGCAGGTCGGGGTTGGCGAGGAACTTGCGTCCGAACGCGACCGCATCGGTTTGGCCTCGTGCGATCCACTCTGCGGCGGTGTCCTGGTCGAAGCCGCCGGCCATCACGAGTGTGCCCGTATATCGCGCGCGGATCAGTTCCAGCATGCGGCGCGAGAGTTGATCGGGCTCGCCATGGTTCTCGATCGCGGCGGCAGCCGGATTGACCAGATGCAGATAGGCGAGGCCGTAACCGGAGAGCATTGCGGCTGCATGCCCGAACGTAGACAGAGGATCCTCGTCCCCGATATCGTTGAATGTTCCCAGCGGCGACAGGCGCACTCCGACGCGGTCCGCTCCCCAGATTGGAATGACCGCTTCCACAACCTCGCGGAGAAGCCGCGCGCGATTCTCGGCCGATCCGCCGTAGTCGTCCGTCCGGATGTTCGTCTTCGAGCACAGGAACTGGTCGAGCAGGTAGCCGTTGGCGCCGTGAACTTCGATGCCGTCGAAGCCGGCGTCCATCGCGTTCCGCGCTGCCCGCGCATACTGCTGGACCACGTAGGGAAGCTCTACCCGCTCGAGCGCGCGCGGCGTGACGAACGGAACCATCTCGCCTTCGCCCAACCGGTTTTCGATGAACGCATCGCCAGCCGGACGGATGGCCGAGGGGGCCACAGGCATCATCCCGTCAGGCTGGAGCGCGGGGTGCGAAATCCGACCGACGTGCCAAAGCTGCTGGAAAATCAGGCAGCCCCTCGCGTGCGCGGCACCAGTCACGAGGCGCCAGCCGTCGATTTGGTCGCGGCTGTGAATCCCCGGTGTCCAGGCGTAGCCCTGCCCCTGCATGGAGACCTGGGTGGCTTCGGAAATGATCAGCGCCGCCGAAGCGCGTTGCGAGTAATAACACGCCATCAGCGATGTCGGAATGTTGCCGGGTTGCCGCGCGCGCGATCGAGTGAGAGGCGCCATCAGAATGCGATGGCGCAGGAGATAACGCCCGAGTTGCAGCGGATCAAACAGCGTGTGCGTAGTTCGTACGTCGGCCGGCGTCGGAATGCCCATGGCAGGAGAATAGCAATCGGACAGCAATTCGTCTCCGGCGCGCGGACGGACTACAGCATCGGAAGTTCGCTGGGCGGGGGCCCGGGCGCGAACGCCTTGTCGATTTTCGTGAGCTCCAGGTCGGTTAACCGGAGATCTCCCGCGCCCGCGTTCTCCTGAATGTGCTCGGCGTTTGAGGATTTCGGGATGGCGAAAGCCACGTCCCGGCGCAGAAGGAAGCGGAGCGCGACCTGGCGCGGCGTGGAGCCATGGTCTTGGGCGATTTTCCTCAGCAGGCGCCCTCGGGCCGTTCGTGGGTCTGGAAATTGGCCATGGCCGAACGGGCTATACGCCACCAGAGCTGAACTGTGGCGCTCACACAACGGAAGAACCGCGTGCTCGACCCCGCGCTCCTCGAGGTGATAAAGAACCTGGTCGCATACCGGGCCATCCCGACCCGATACTGCCTTCAGCTCTTCGAGGTCGTCCACATCGAAATTGCTCACGCCCCAGGCCAGGATTTTCCCGTCTCGTTTGAGCTCCTCGAATGCGTCAACGGTATCCCGTAGCGGATGGTGGCCCCGCCAGTGCAGCAGGTAGCAATCGAGACGGTCCGTGCGCAGCCGCGCAAGCGACCGCTCGCAAGCCGCCACCGTCTCTCTCCGCGATGCGTTGGACGGCAGGACTTTCGACACGAGGAAAACCTCGTCGCGCCGTCCCTCGATCGCTGCCGCGACCCACTCTTCGGCGGCTCCGGAGAGGTACATTTCCGCGGTGTCGACATGTGTCATCCCGAGCTCGATTCCGCGCTGGAGCGCGTCGACCGCCGCATCGCGGTCGTCATTCTCGCCGTACCAGGTTCCCTGACCGATAACAGGGACCCGGCGCTTCGTCGACCCGAAACAACGTAATTCCATGGCGCAGCCGGATGCAAGGGAGTTGCCACCAAACTTTGTTCTGACGCGAAAGCGTTCACTGGCGCCGCCGGCTCTCCGTGGCGTCTACGGATAGACGGTGGCCGTCGGGGAACGGACCATGCGCCATGGCCAAAGTGGCGCTATTGCAGCGAGGCGTCGTTGGGCTTCAATCTGCACCACAGGATTCGAAAGGGAATACGGATATGGCGACCGTGATCGACGCATCGCGCTCGGCTCGTCGGGCCGCATATGAAGGTTGGGAAAACCAGTCGATCGACGAGGTTCGGCGACGTCAACGACCAGCCCGTGATCGAGTTCCCAACAACCCGTTCGGCGGGGGAAAAAAGCTCCGGGAACGGGCGCTTCGGCAGCGCATGAAAAACATCTCCGGGGTGACAAGGCCGGCGCAACCGAGGAAGCGAAGCTGATGCGCGCGGCTGCGATCGACCGATTCGGCGGACCGGAGGAGCTGCGTATTCACGAACTGCCCGTGCCGGAGGTCAGCAAGGGCGAGGTCCTCATCGCGCTGGACACAGCCGGGGTCGGCAGTTGGGACGCCGAGATGCGAGCCGGCTGGTATCCGGATGGACCGCCCGCCTTTCCGCTGGTCCTCGGTACTGACGGCTCGGGCACGGTGGCCGCGATAGGTTCGCACGTTCGCCGGTTCCAGCTGGGAGACCCGGTTTACGCTTACAGCTTCGCGAATCCCAGGGGCGGCTTCTATGCGGGCTACGTCGCGGTCGCTGCCGAAAAGGTGGCGCCAGTCCCGAGAGGGCTCAGCATGCGCGAGGCTGGAGCCATCGCGACCACAGGCTTGACGGCCCTGCAGGGTATCGCCGACGTGCTCAAACTCAGGCGCGGCGAATTCATCGCGATCGTCGGCGCGTCGGGCGGCGTAGGAACACTGGCCTTGCAGTTCGCGAAGTTGCGGGGCGCACGGGTGCTCGGAGTGGCGTCAGGTGCGGACGGTATCGAGTTGGCTCGAAGGCTCGGCGCCGACGCAGCCGTCGACGGACGGAACGCCGG
>DASZVV010000179.1:0-19894 GCA_035546955.1 Bryobacteraceae bacterium | reverse complement strand
ATCAATTGCCGGATCCTGGTGATGGCGGGGGTGATGCCGTGGGAGCGCGGCGCGCTGCGTGAGCATCGGCTGACGCCCGCGATTCACTCGCTGAGGGAACTGGCCGATTTCGGTTCCGAAACCGGCGAGCCGCTCGACATTCATCTCAAGATAGATACCGGACTGAATCGGCTGGGTGCGCAGGCCGGGGCAAAGGACATCATTTCGGCGATTCAGGCGGCTCGTAGCGTGCGAGTGGAAGGACTGATGACGCACTTCGCGTCGGCGGCTGATTTCATCTCGCAGCAGACGGAAGAACAGATCCGCGCGTTCGACGGCATGGTGTCGGCGCTGGCGGAAGCCGGAATCCGGCCGCCGCTCACGCACTGTGCGGGCACGAATGCGATCGCCTATCTGCGGCCGGGCGCGCCGAAGACGATGGTGCGCCCTGGTCACGCGATTTACGGCTACGTCTCACCTGGGCGCGGGCAAGCGCCTCCCGCAACGTTCCGCGTGGAGCCGGCGCTTGTTTGGAAAACCCACATTGTGAGCGTGAAAGAGATTCCTGCCCGGGCAAAGGTCGGCTACGGCGGCAGTTTCGTGGCGCCCGCGCCGATGCGGATTGCCGTTCTCGCCGCGGGCTACGCTGACGGTATCCCACACCTGCTTTCGAACAAGGGGAAGGTGATCGCAGGCGGACGTCTCGCGCCGATTCTCGGCTCGGTTTCAATGGATCTCACCACGATTGACATCAGCGCATCACCGAACCTGCGTCCGGGCGACGAAGTGACGTTGCTGGGCCGCGAAGGCGACGCATCGCTCGATGCGCAGCAGATCGCACGTACCGCGAAGACCATTTCCTACAACGTGCTTTGCGGCATCAGCGCGCGCGTCAAGCGCTGCTACGTGGATTAGGGTCCCACGGGAAGTGTCACTGTAACGCCGGAATCGGCGGTTGAGCCGCCGCCGCTGACGTTCATCGATAGTGTGTAGTTTCCTGAGGCGAGCGAAGAAGGCAATGTGCCGTTGACCTGGAATTCGCCCGCGGACACCAGAAACGGCGCACTCGTCGAGAGCGCTGTGCCGCCGGCGCTGATCGAAACCTGCTGCGAAAACTGGGTGACCGCCACAATCACGCCACCCTGCGCGGCGGCGATTCCGTTGGCGAAAAACTCAAGCGTTTCGCCTGGTTGGGCTTTGCGCGAATTACTCTGAACCGCGGGATCGCCCACAAGGGTGCCATCGAGGTGTACCGCCAGCGGGTAGAGGTTGCCGCCCCCGCCGTAGTAGAAGAACGACGGTGAAGACGAGACCACGGTGCCCAGGAATGCCGTGCTCGAAGTCCCGTTATTTGTGACGACGACCTGCGTGGGGCCTAACACCAGGTTTGAAGGCGCCAGCACATTCAACTGCGTGGCACTCACGAAGTACACGGCGGCCGGCTGTCCGCCGATCGTGACGGTAACCCCGTCCAGCTTCGTCGGCAACGGACTGCCTGGACTCGTGCCGCCTGTAAAATCCGCATCGCCCCAAAATCGCGTGGTGTTCGAAAGACCTGCGCCGTAGATTGCGACCCATTGGCCCGAAGTGATGGCGGCCCGCGCACTCTCGGCATCGTAAACGCCGGAAATCGTTGGCCCCGCGGCGGATGCCTGCGTCAGGCTGATCTTCGTCGTATAGACATCCGTCGGCGAGGATACGGGCGGATCGCCGGGCCCGCAGTTTGCGGCGGCATAGAGGGTGACGGTCCCACTGCCGGAAGCGGGCGGTGTCCAGTTGAAGGCATAGGTGTAAGCACCGCCGCCTTTCGTCGAAGCTTCGTAACCCGTCAGGTTGTGCTCAATGTATTCAAGGGGGAAAGTCTGCGAACAGGATTTTCCGTTTGCTTTTGGACTGCCATCGGCACAGACCACCTGCGTATTCGCATCGGTAGTGGCGAAATCACCGGATTGGGAAGTATTGCCACTGCCCATACGGGCTGTCAATTCGAATCCGAACGCCGATTTCGTGGAATCTGTGATCTGCACGAGAATCTGCATCGCCTGGCCGGGCACGTACGTTCCCGAGTTTCCCGACGGCAGCGTGATTTTCACGTTGCCGGGCCCGGAATTCGGGGTGCCCGTATGGCAGCCAGCCGAAATACAGGCTGTGGGATTATCACCGGGCGCTCCGGTATAGCCCGGAAGCGGCCCGTATTCATACGCTCCCAGAAACGCGGGAGCCATCGCAAGAATGAATGCAACTTTTCTCATCGCTCTCTCAGACCTTCAAACACAGCCCGCGGGAATTTCTCTCGCGAAAAATGCGCTGACTCAGGAAAGCTGACGATTGGCCTTCTTCACGGTGATCGTCACGTTTTGCGTAGCCGCCGCGGACCCAACGGTCAGCACAACGGGCACGGCTCCCGCCGTCGATCCAGCGGGAAGCGTGGCGCGAATGACGGTTACGCCGGCGAGAAAACCGGCGGGCGTCCCAGCGAGCCACGATCGCCGCAGGCTGGCCTCCTATGGTCAGCGAAAGCTTCTGAATGGGCACGATACCGACGCGCTGAATCGAGCCATCCACAGCAGCCGGACTTGTTGTGCCCGCACCGGTCCCGTAAAGGGTCACGGTGGAACCACCGGCCGTCGCATTGGTGGAGGGTTTGATCGTGCCATCCTGATTCATCGCCGCGAGTTGCCGGGAACCGCCGGCGGCTTGCGCCATATCGACTATGAACGCCTGCGTGGTTGACCGGGCGTCTGCACCACGATATTGGCAAAGCGTTATTGATCGTTACAGTGACGTTCGCGAGCGTCGTCGCAATGCTGCCCGATGCCGGAATGGTGGCGGCGGTCAGCGGCACCGCGCCGACCGTCTGGCCGCCGATTACCATCGCCTCACCTGGCGTGATCGGACCGGTTTGCCAACTGGCGGCGTTCGCGACGGCAGTCACGGCCGACGGCGGCGCGCAGAAGTAGAGGGTATTGATGATCCGGCGAGCGCCACAGGGGCGAAGCCCGGCTTCCAGATGTCGATCTCTCCCGAACGGAAATTCGCTCCGTAGAGCGTACCTCCCGCGTGACTCGTGCCGATCGACAGGCTGGATAGCAACTTCAGTCGGCATTTCATGGACGGCCTTCCCTCTTTGTGACAGCTTGTCCGAAGTGCGGCGTCACTTTGTCGCTGACTTATGAAATTTCTGTAAAAAGCGGTGGCACTGTGTCTAATACGGGTACAAGTTGTTGACATTTTGGTCACGACAAAAAGCCCCTGCTCCCTCTATGCTGGATTTCAGATGAGAGCCGTTTTTCTGCCGGCACTGCTGTCTCTCGCCGGCGCAGCCGCCTTCGGACAAGCTTTAGGCGCCAACACCTATGTCGGGACGGAGCAATGCGGCATGTGCCATATCGATATCGGCAAGGCGTTCTATAAGAACCCGCATTTTCAGTCCGTCGCTTCCGGTAAGGAGGCGCCGAATAAGACCGGATGCGAAGGATGCCATGGACCGGGCGGAAACCACGTGGCGGCCGGCGGCGGCGCCGCGTCGATTCGCAACTTCGCGTCCATGACGCCATCGCAGATCATCGATACCTGCCTCACCTGCCACGCGAAGGATTTCCCGCGCGCCAACATCCGGCGCTCCGCGCACACCGAGGCGGACGTGGTCTGCACGAACTGCCATTCGATACACGGCTCCACGCAGCCCAAATTCCTGCTGGCGAAAAAGCAGAACGAGCTCTGTTATACCTGCCACGCCGATGTGCGGGCGCAGTTCGATATGCCGGTCAAACACCGCGTCAACGAAGGCGTGATGCAGTGCACGGACTGCCACAATCCGCACGGCAATTTCGCGCCTTCGTGGCGCACCGGCGCCGGCGCAAATCTGGTCACGGCCTCGCACGATAACGAAGAGCCCTGCCTCAAGTGCCACGTGGATAAGCGCGGCCCGTTCGTCTTCGAACATGCGAGCGTTCGCGTGGAAGGGTGCATGGGCTGCCACGTGCCGCATGGCTCCACGAATGCGAAGCTGCTGAAGCATCCCGTGGTTTTCACCGTCTGCCTCGAATGCCATAACGGCGCGGGCACCTACGGACGCGAAAACCTGGGCATTGTCACGCAATCCGCTTCCCACAACATGCTCGATCCGAAATACCAGCAGTGCACCCAATGCCACGTCCGGATTCACGGTTCGAACGCGGACCCGCGGTTTCTGCGATGAGACGCGCAATCTGCCTCGCGGCGCTGCTGATGACGCCGTACGCCCGCGCCCAGCAGGATGTCGCGCCCACAGGTGAACAGACAGGCCCCGCCGCAGGCGCGACGCTCGGCGATTACAACATCACGCAGTCGTGGGAGCTCGGCTATCGATTTGCGGAGATTGGAGGCAATGAAGGCACATATCGCAGCGACGTAAACTACCGGAACGGAATCCGGCTGCTGAGCAGCTCATTCTCCGTGCATTCGCTCGACGGCCGCTCGAAGTGGTTCGACGATCTCGAGCTCAAAACCGGCGGCCTCGGCAACGATCCCTACCAGTTCGCCACGTTCCGCATCCGGCGTAACCGCATCTATCAGTACGACATGCTCTGGCGGTCAAACGATTACTTCAATCCCGGACTGACAGTCGCCTCCGGCAATCATCTGGAAGACACGACGCACCGCTGGCAGGACCACGATCTCACGCTGTTTCCGCTGAGCGCATTCCGGCTGCGCGCGGGATACGGACACATGACCGACAGCGGCCCCGCACTCACCACGGAGCAGGAATTCAACACGCAGGGCGATGTTTTCCCGATCTTCCGCGACACGCGCCGGACGTATAACGAATACCGCCTCGGCTTCGACGCGAACTTCCTGCGCGCCTTCCGGCTCACCGTACAGCGCCGCTGGGAATATTTCAAGGAGGATTCGGGCGGCAGCGTAGTCGTGCCCGAATCCGGGGCAACCGGCGCCGTCCTGCAGAACTTCGCATCCGGCGCGCCGTACCGGGGGCGCACGCCGAGCTGGATGGGTAATCTGAACGGCGAATTCCGGTGGGTTGCGATCAACGCCCGCGCCAGCTATTCCGGCGGCCGGGGGGATTTCATCCAGAACGAACTGGCCACCGGCACGGATCGCTTTGGCAACGCTCAGAACCTCCAGGTCGCGGTCACCGGCGATGGCGACCGTCCGGTGCTGACCGGCGATTTCAATCTCACTCTCTTCCCCACTACGCCACTCACAATCATCAGCAACACGTCGGCCGCAAATGTTCGCACGCTCGGTGACAATGCGTTCACGCAAATCACCAACGGCAACCCGGTTGTGCTCGGACAGATTGATTTCCAGTTTCTGGGGATTCGTCTGATCACCAATTCAACGGACGTCCGCTACCGGTTCTCGAAGAAATTCGACATTTTCGCGGGATCGCGTTACGCCGATCGCCTCATCCGCTCCACGGAAGCCGCGACAAATGGGGCGGGTGTTCTTCAGAGCCTGCGCGCCGAGCAATCGAACCATCTGGTGGCGGGCGCTGCCGGCATCAACTGGACACCGGCCGCCGCCCTGCGGGTGCATCTCGAAGGTGAGGCCGGCACGAACAGCACGCCTTTCGCTCCTGTCAGCCTCAGGAATTACCATTCGGTGCGCGGACGCACGCAGTACCGGCACAAATCCGTCACGCTCGGCACCGGCTATCTGGAAAATTACAACAACAACTCGATCGAGATCACCTCATACAGCTCGCACGCACGCAGCTATTCGGCCGATGCTTCCTGGACCCCGAAATCGCGGATGTCTTTCGATGCTTCCTGGTCAAAGCTGCATCTCGATTCGATCGGCGGCATCGCGTTCTTCGCCGGATCGCCCTTCGCAGCGCTGATTACCGGAATGAACTCCATTTACATCAGCAATATCCATTCGCTGAATCTCGGGATTCGTTTCACGCCGGCGAAGCGCGCGGATCTCTATCTCGGCTATAACCTGACGAAAGACACAGGAGACGGCCGCGCCGGGCTCGCCACCCAGGCGACACCTGCTGCGCAGGTTTTCTACAACGTCCAGACGTTCCCCCTGACGTATCAGGCGCCGCTCGCCCGGCTCTCCATCCAGCTTCATGAAAAGCTCCGCTGGAACGCCGGATATCAGTATTACGGGTATCACGAACAGTTCGGCGTGCTCTCGCAGAACCAGAATTACCGCGCCAATACCGGCTACACAAGCCTGCTCTGGTCCTTCTGAAGGCGCAGTGAAAGGCGGGAGGCCGGGGCCGCCCTGTACAGCCCCTGCACTCCCGCGGCGCTCGCCGGCTCCGCCCCTGAAGTCTTTTCAAACCCGGAATGGTTTCGCTCAGCGGCGCGACTGAATCCATTCTGCGCCGGAATGCGGTTGCCCGGCATTCCGGTCTTGTAAAAGAGTTGTAAAATCAGCAGCCACGGTTCCCGCACGTACACAGATGCCCCTTTCCGCGCGCTAAAATCGCCTTGCCGTGCAAACTATTCTCGTAATCGATGACGACGACAGTCTTCGGGACACCATCGGCATTCTGCTCGAGCGGGAAGGCTTCCGCGCTATTCTCGCGGCTGACGGCCAGACGGGCCTCGACCAGGCAGTCCTCGCCAAACCCAGCCTCATCATCAGCGATCTTCGCCTCCCGGGCCTCAGTGGAGTCGAAGTCTGCAAGCGCCTTCGCAGCTCCGGCGCGCTGACGCCGATTATCGTACTCAGCGCCGTCGGCGAAGAGATCGACAAAGTTCTTCTGCTCGAAATCGGCGCCGATGACTATGTTGTGAAACCGTTCGGCACCCGCGAGTTGCTGGCGCGGATTCGCGCCGTTCTGCGCCGGCAGCCCGGAAGCCAGCAGAAAGTTCTGGCGTTCGGCGATGTGGAGGTAAACCTGGACCGCCGCGTTGTGACGCGCCGCGATCAGGAAGTCCGCTTCACTCCCGCCGAATACAACCTGCTCACTTTCTTCCTGCAGAACCCGGACCGGCCCCTTTCGCGCGATATGATTCTCAACTCCGTCTGGGGATACGAATCGTTTCCGAACACGCGGACAGTAGACGCTCACGTGGTACGCCTTCGCCAGAAGCTCGAAAGCGACCCGAATTGTCCGCGGCATTTTCTGACTCTGCACAAAGTCGGCTACCGCTTCCTGCCATGAGAACGGTCCTGATTGTGGAAGACAGCGAGGCCTGCGCTGAAACTCTCCAGATTGCCCTCGAGTCTCTGCCGAATCTGAAGACCATCGTAGTGCGAAGCGCAGCCGCCGCGCTGGAATCGTTACAGCGCGAAACCGGAACAGTGGCGGCGATCGTGACCGATCTCCACATGCCGAAGAACAACGGCTTTGAGCTGCTCAGGCGTCTGCGCGCAGATGTCCGCTATGCAAACCTCCCGGTGCTCATGATTTCCGGCGACAGCGACCCTCGCCTCCCGCGGCGCGCCCTTGAAAGCGGGGCCGATGCATTTTTTTCCAAACCGTATTCCCCCGCGGCCGTGCGCCGCAAACTGGAGCAACTTTTATGCTGATGCGAATCTCCGGAATCGTTCTCGTCTGCACCTGTGTACCGACGCTGGTGCGCGCGCAGCAGGAACCCGATATGCGGCAAGTGATGGAACGCCTCGACCGCCTGGAGCAGCAGAACACCGAATTGCTCTCGCAAATCCGTGAACTTCGCCAGGAACTCGCGACGGCCCATCCCGCGGCCGCAACCTCCCCGCCCCCGGCCGAAGGCGAAACGCCGCCAGCCGCTCCCACGACCGCCGAACGCCTCGATGTTCTCGAAAGCCGCACGCAGGATCTCGCTCAGACACGCGTCGAAACATCGCAGCGCATGCCGGTCTCGCTCACCGGAATGATGCTGTTCAACGCGTTCCACAATGGTGGCTTCGGCGGCAATGCGGAGGTGCCTGTCACTGCGCAGCTGAATGACTCCCCGGCTTCGAGCGGCGCCACCTTCCGCCAGACCGTAATCGGTCTCAAATTCTACGGGCCCGATCTTCCCGGCGGCGGCAAAGCCAGCGGCTCGGCCTATTTCGACTTCTGGGGTGGGAGCGCCACTCCGAGCAACAACCTTTTCCGGGTGCGTCTTGCGACCATCGATCTTACGTGGAAGAATTACACGATCACCGCTGGACAAGATAAGCCCATCGTTTCCCCGCGCGAGCCGATGTCGCTCGCGCAGGTGGGCCTCGCGCCGTTGATCGGCGCTGGCAATTTGTGGGACTGGCAGCCGCAGATTCGCGTGGAGCGCCGTTTTGGCAGCGATACCGCCGGCGTGCGCGCGCAGGCCGGGGTGTATGAAACCTCCGAAGTCGCCCCCGCCACCGCGCCACCGGTTACGCTGGAACGCCAGCGGCCCGGCTATGAAGGACGCTTCCTCTTCTTCCGGGGCGGCGAAAATCGTCGCATCGAATTCGCGCCCGGTGTCCACCTCAGCACCACCCACGTGAACGGACAGAATATCGATTCGCGCATCGGCACTCTGGATTGGCTCATCAAACCAGCCCGCTTCTTCGAAGTCTCCGGCGCCTGGTTCCGCGGCACGAACGATGCCGGGCTCGGCGCCCTGCGGCAGGGCTTCACGGTTCTGCCCAGCGGCCAGATCATTGCGGTTCACGCGACCGGCGGCTGGAGCCAGCTTTCGCTCTTCCCCACCAATCGCGTTTCATTCCACTTTTTCGGCGGCGAAGAGGAGGATCGCGCCGCCGATCTCGTTGCCAACAGCGTTCGCCGCAATCTCAGCTATGCGGGTAATATTGTGTACAAGCTCGCGCCCAACATTCTCGCGGCGCTCGAAGTATCGCAGACCCGGACGGATTACATCTCTTCCGGCCTGCGCCGGAATAATCACTATGATCTGGCGCTCGCTTATCTGTTTTAGCCTGCTGGCCACCGCGAGCGCCCGTGCGGCAACCGTATCGGGCTCCATCGAACTGCGCGAGTCTCATATCGACGCAGTGTCTCGTCACCGCGATTTTTCCGGCGTCGTGATTTCGCTGGAGGACATCACACACCCGGCCGCGTCCATCGCGGAAAAGCACGCCGTCATGCTGCAGAAGAACAAAATGTTCATGCCGCACGTACTGCCCGTGCTGGCCGGAACGAAGATCGATTTCCCCAACGAAGACCCCATCTTCCACAACGCGTTCTCCACTTACTCCGGCCAGATTTTCGATATCGGCCTTTACCCGCCTGGCACGTCCAGGACCGTCCGCTTCCAGCGCCCTGGCATCGTGCGCGTCTTCTGCAACATTCACCCGACGATGAGCGCCATCATTCTGGTGCTTTCGACCCCTTTCTTCACAACGACGCCACACGACGGCTCCTTCCATCTGGACGTCCCTCCCGGCACCTATGACCTGAGCGTCTTCCATGAGCGCGCCACTGAGCAAACCCTGCAGGCTCTGGGGCGACGGATCGTAGTCAGCGCAGAGGGTCTGCGCCTGCCGCCCATCGTCGTCTCCGAGGCCGGCTATCTGGTGGCGCCGCACAAAAACAAATACGGCCACGATTACGCTCCGCCGCCCGACGACAAAACGTTCTACCCAGGGTCACGCGAATGACCCTGCCCCCGCGCCATTCCCTGCTTGGCAAGATCGTTCTCTCGACTTCGGTCGCGATCACTCTCCTGCTGGCCGCCGCCGGCTGGTTCGTGCAGGACGTCACCCGCCGCGCGCTCTCTGAAAATCTCCGCAATGAAATCCAGAGCAGCCTTCGCGCTTATGAATCGCTCTGGCAGGCGCGCAATGACATGCTGAGGTCCGTCAGCCGTGCGATCAGCAACATGTCCGACGTGCGCCGCGCCTTCCAGACGAACGACCGCGCCACCATCCAGGACACTGCAGCCGAATTCTGGTCCCGGGTTGCGCAGAATCACGACGCCGGAGTTTTTCTGGTGACCGATCCGCAGGGTGAGGTCATTGCGTCGCTTGGCGGAGAGTTGCCGGACCGCGGAAAGTTCGGCGTGGTGCGCGATGCCGCCCGGCGCTTCCCCGAACAGTCCGACGGCTTCTCATTCGAAGGCGGGCGTTTGTACGAGCTCGTGGTGACCCCGGTATACGTGCAGACACAGACCGGGCCAGGACTGCTCAACGTTCTGGTGGCCGGGTTCCCCGTGGACGAAAACGTCGCGCGCGATTTGCGGGAACGCACGGGCGGGAGCGAATTCGTCTTTCTCGCCGGCGGACTCCCCGTCGCCTCCACGCTGCCCGAAGCCGAAACGCGCCCCATCGCGAACCAGTACCGGCGCAGTTCCGCAGTTCAGGACCTTCAGCTTCCCAACCGGGAATTCGCGGCCCTCGGCACAACCTTGCGCGATTTCACGGGCGCTCCGGCGGGCGATCTGCTCATCCTCCATAACTACGATGCCATCCGCCGCGATCTCAATAGCCTCGAAACGCGTCTGCTCCTGATCTGGATCGCCGCCGTCATCGCAGGACTCGCCGTCAGCGTTCTGCTCGCGCGCCGGATTCTGCGGCCTATCCGCCAGCTCGATCAGGCCGCGGCCCTGATCGCCGGCGAAAACTACGGCGCGCAGGTGCCGGTACACGGCGATGACGAACTCGGCCGCCTCGCCCGTACTTTCAACGCGATGTCCGGTTCCATCCAGAGCGCCCGCGAAGAACTCATCCGCCGCGAGCGCATCTCCACCATCGGGCAGCTTTCGAGCTCCATTGTTCACGATCTCCGCAATCCCCTCGCCTCCATCTACGGCGGCGCGGAAATGATGATGGATGGCAATCTCAGCCCGGATCAGCTCCAGCGCCTCGCGGGGAATATCTATCGCTCGTCGCGCGTGATCAATGACATGCTGCGCGAACTGACTGACGTCTCACGCGGGCGCATCCAGCCGCCGGAAACCTGCCGGTTGAGTGAAGTCGTGGGAGCGGCGGTCGATATTCTTTCGCCGGCCGCGGCCGAGCATGGCGTGCGGATCCGCGTTTCAGTCGACGATTCGATTGAACTGCCGCTCGAACGGGCCCGCATGGAACGCGTGTTCCTGAATCTCATCTCGAATGCGATCGAAGCCATGCCCGCGGGCGGAGAGGTTTCCATCTCTGCTGCCTGTGACCGGGGAGGTCTGCACATTGCAGTGGACGACACCGGCCCCGGCATTCCGGAATCCGTCCGCGCGCGTCTTTTCCAGCCGTTCGTCACCTCCGGCAAGAATGGGCTCGGACTCGGGCTCGCGCTCTCCCGCCAGACGCTCCTCGATCACGGAGGCGATCTCTGGGCAGAGACCAATGGCGGCGGAGCGCACTTCCACCTCCGGCTGCCTCCGGGTCCTGTGACACCATAAAAGCTGGTGGGGCGAACTCTGCGACAACTCCCGTGGCTGCTCCGCCGGACGCTCGTCGCCTCCGCCGATGACGGACTTTTCGCACTCGCCAAAGCCGTCGCCTATTCCGGACTGCTCTCGCTCTTCCCCATCATCACCACATCTGCCGCGCTTTTCATCCAGATGCGCGCCGAATATGTACAGCAGAAGATTGCGATCTTTCTTTCGCGCGTCCTGCCGCCTGGCGCCGAGGAGCCGGTTCTCGCACAGTTCCGCTATAACGGGCAACGACCGCGGGGGCTGCTGATCGTTGCTGTACTGATTTCGCTGTGGGCGGCGTCGAGCGTCATCAAGAGCCTGATCGACGGCTTCAACGCCGCCTATCGCGTGCCGCGCACCAGATCGATGCTCGCCCACATCGGTATTGGCCTGGTGCTCGTCCCGCTCTCTGCGATCCCGATGCTCGGCGCATCGTCGCTGATCCTGTTCGGCGGCACGGTGGAACACGCGCTCATGCGGCTGCTGAGGCTTGACCCCACGCTTACTCCCCTCACTGGATGGCTCGCTATCGCCTTCCGGGTGATTCGATTTGCTATCGCCTTCGGCGCGTTCTGGACCCTGACCGCCATTTTGTATTATTTCGGTCCTTTCCGGAAGCAGCGATGGCGCGGCCTCTGGGGCGGCGCATTTCTGGCCACCATCCTCTGGCTGCTGGCGACGATGGGTTTCAGTTGGTACGTCCGCCACATCACCAATTACAACCTGCTCTACGGCAGCATCGGGACCGGGATCGCGCTTCTGATCTGGATGTACCTGCTGGCGATCATCGCGCTGTTCGGCTGTGAGTTCAACGCCGAAAGAGAACGGATGCGCAGGGCTGAATCTGTAGAGAGTTAAGGTAACCCACACACGGGGCGGTCGACAGAGGCGAGTAGCTCATCGGCTGATCAGTTCCCCGATGGTTTTGCAGCATACTCGATGACGAGGACTTCAACCGGGCTTTTTGCCGATCCCAGCTGAAGTCCCAGTTGTTCTCGCAGACCGGCGAAAATCGAGGGATCGGTGCTGCCCGCTGCCTGCCCGGCATCCCACGTGAACGTAAAATCGTATACGCCCTTCAGATCCGTTCTGTTCAGGACGAGGCGGCCCAGCTTGTTGCTGATGTAGCCCGCGAGTTGATCCATGGACACTCTGGTCCCTGATAACACTGCCTTCCCGGAGTCCATGTCCGTACTCAGCCTCGTGCCACCGCCTTCCGTATCCTCCTTAAACCTCACTCCGCCTTTCTCGATGAGGAGGGAATAAACCGTCATCTGCCGGGTTTCCCGATGAAATTTCAGCTCGAACCGGTTCTCAAGCAGGTTCTGCAACATCGTCCTGAACTGATCCGGCGTTAATGTGCTTCCCGTGTTCGCTTCAATGTCGTACCTGTCCTCGTCGAGCCACGACGGACCTCCAACGATTTGCTCGCCCTGTATCCCATACGCGCTGCGTATCAGAAACTGGAGGGTCGCATTCGTAACGCGGAGCCGGAAACCATTAAAGTCGAAGCCGGTGCCGGCGCTTGCGCCAATCACATTCGCCCTTATGGCGGCCACATCGAAAGTCTGACTCGGCTGGCCCGCGGCAACGCAAAGCGCAGCCGACGCGCAGAGAAGCAGAATCCGGCCAACGCCCGTGACAGAATGGCAAGTGTTCATAGGAATCCATAGCGTGGAAACTTCGGAAATCCACTTTGGTAACAGGGCTTGTTTCCGGCCTGTTGCCAATCGGTTCCCCGGGATAGCGGGCGTGGCCGATCTCAAGCCAATCATTATTCCGGCGGTAGAGCAGAAGGCGACACGGATCCTTTTCGCGGATCTGTTTCAGGAGCGCATGCGGTCTGGTACTCCTCCACAAACTTTGCATTGCAAAGTGCTCCGTCGTTTCATATACTGAACCCATGGGAGCCGTTCACCCCATCCGCTCCTTGAGCGATCCCGCAAAAACGGTCGGCCTGCACGACCAGGCGATGGACAACCTCCGTTTTATCCGCAACACGATGGAAAACGCCGGTTCGTTCACTGCCGTACCGGGCTTAGGTGGGATGCTGATGGGCGCCACGGCGCTTTTCGCCGCCTTCGCAGCCCATCTGAGCGCCGGCCCACGAGCCTGGCTCGCCATCTGGATCGGTGAGGCGCTGCTGGCCCTCGCCATTGGCATCGCTTTTTCTGCCCGAAAGGCCCGGCGCGCCGGCAGCGCGCTCCTTTCGCGGCCGTTCCATCGTTTCGTGTTCGCCATGGCTCCGCCGGTCGCTGCGGGAGCCATCCTGACCGTCATGCTGAATCAGGCTGGCTTCGTCCACTTTCTGCCTGCCGTCTGGCTGCTGCTCTATGGCGCTGCGGTCGCGTGCGCGGGCGCTTTTTCGGTGCGCGCCGTGCCCGTAATGGGAATTTTGTTTCTGGCGCTGGGGGCCATCGCCGCCATCGCGCCCACCGCCTGGCTGGACGTCCTGCTTGCCCTCGGTTTCGGCGGGCTCCATATTCTCTTTGGCTGGATTATCGCGAGGCGCTATGGCGGCTAAAGCATCCGCGGCACGCAAGCACACTCCCGATCCTGAACTCACCGGCGTCCACGCTATGCCGGGCGGCGGCACGGCATCGCTCGACCGGGTTATCCACGAGCGCCTTCGCCTCGCTATCGTGAGTGCCCTCGCGGTCAACGCCGTCCTGACATTCGCCGAACTGAAGAAACTGCTCGAAACTACCGACGGCAATCTCAGCGTCCACTCGCGCAAGCTCGAAGACGCGGGCTACATCACAGTTGAAAAGAAGTTCGAAGGCCGCGTACCGCGTACGGAATACCGCCTGACTTCCAGCGGCCGCACCGCTCTCGAACGGTACCTCACCCATATGGAGTCGCTGATTCGCGCCACGCGAAACGGGTAAAAAAATTTGGCCATAAACTTTATGAAACAAAGTTCTCTACATGCCGCGATTATTATGGATGGAAACGGACGCTGGGCGGCGGCTCGCGGACTTCCGCGCATCGAAGGCCACCGCGCCGGGGCTGAGGCCCTTCGCCGCATCGTCGAAACCGCCCCGCGCCTGAACATCGGCATTCTCACGGTCTACGCATTCTCCGCCGACAACTGGAAGCGCCCATCCGAAGAGGTGGACGCCCTGATGCTCCTCCTCGCCTGCTACTTCGAGCGCGAAGCTCCGCGACTGCGCGATTCCGGGGTGCGCATTACGGTAATTGGCCGCCGCGACCGCATCCCCGGCCCCCTCCAGAGGGCCATCGAATACGCGGAGTCCACCACGAACCATTGCAGCCGCCTCGAATTCCGGCTCGCCGTCGATTATTCCGCGCGCGAGTCGATTGTGGAAGCCGCCCGCAGCGGCTCTCTCGAAGAAACCGTCCCGGTCGATCTCCTGATCCGCACGGGCGGCGAACAACGGCTGAGCGATTTCCTGCTGTGGGAATCGGCCTACGCCGAACTGATCTTCACCCGGCGCATGTGGCCTGACTTCACGCCCGCCGCCCTCCGCGCCGCCGTCACGGAGTTTCACCACCGCGACCGTCGCTTCGGCGCCGTCTCCGAAACGCTGCTCGCCGCAGCGCCCCCGCTCGCAACGTCCGAACGCTGGCTCCGCTGAGGAGCCGTCAATTTTCACCAGGCCGCTCGGCGTGATCGATCACCAGGATCTGGACCGCCGCGCGCCGTGGAACTAAAGTCAGTCCGAGCTGCTCGCGAATAGCCGGAAACAAGTTTGGCGGATCCCCCGACCACTGCAAATCAAAATCGAAAGTTCCCAGTAAACCGGTGCGGTTGACAACAGGAAGATCGTCACGCTCGGGATCGGTAAGTGGAATCAGTGTTTGCAACAAGTCCGCAAGCTGCGCCATCGACACGTTGCGGCCCGGAATGTGAAAGGGAGCGAATGGAAGACTGAACGGGGCACCGCCGTCACCGGGACTGCGACTCTTCAGCTTCAGTTGCGAGCCTCCTCGTTCGAGATCGTATACCGGAATCATCCGCGGCTCTCTGCGAAGCTGCAGCTGGAATCGCTCGACCAGCAGCGCCTGCAGCATCCGCTTTCGCTGTTCTCGTGAAGGACTCCCGGTCTCCGTTTTAGCCGAAACGTCGAACCGGTCGCGCTCGATCCATCCGCCTTCCGTTGCGACGAGTGAGGCGTGAAGTCCGGTACCCACCGGAACATCGCCCCAGGCCAATTGCACGAACTCCTTGAGGGTCAGTCCACGAATCGTGAGCGTACTGCCATCCGGCGGAATCTGAATGGACCGGAGAGTCAATTCGGGCGGTGTTGGATGAATAGAGGCGAAATCAAACGTCGATTGCGCTGAAGACGGCATGGCAAGGATGCATAGAAACACATACGCACGAAACATGAGTTCTCCTGTTCGGAAAATCATCAGACGGACACACGACCGCCTGAAGCGCGGGCAGCGCGTCAGGAACGCATTCAGTGCTGCTCTGTTCAGACGAGAGGCGGCGCCCGATCCGGGGCCGAGGGCAGGTGAGGAGCGGCAATACTACCGATGGATGGCGCCGTCAAATCGGCGGACCGGCGTGCCTTGATCGCCGGCACAATCGGCGCCGCAGCCACAGGCTTGTCAAAATCGATTCCGTGGTGAGATGCGAACGTGCCGCAGGCAAGCCCGCAAACAATCGCGGCAATCAAAAGGATTGACGTGAGTGCGCGATTTTGCCGAAGCCAATTCATGCAGTCCTTCGCTACTTCGCGCTCTGAATCGGACGCGGGCCGCTCGTCCGGTGAATCTTCATATCTACGTCCACCTCCACGCGGTCGGCAATATGCACCAGCGGAATTCCGTGCGTCATGCCGTACTGCTTGCGGTCGAAAACCATCTGCCCCTTGATGCGCCCCTCATCCGGCTGGTCCGGAGAATACGTCAACGCCAGACTTTCTTCCTTCGTGTACCCGCGAATCGTGAAATCGCCATCCACGCGGTACGCATCGCGCGCCGTATTGATAATTTTCTTCGAATGAAAACTGATCTCCGGATCCTGCTTCACGTTGAAGAAATCCTCGCTGCGCAGCTTGTTTTCCTTGAGCGAACTCCCGGCTTTCACGCTCGCCGCATCCACGATGATGTCCAGAACGCCGCTCTCCACATAAGGGGTCGAGAACTTCAGCGTCGAAACCCATTTCTCGAAGACGCCGTTCAGCGACACCGACGCGTCGACATGAAAGGTGACCTTGCTGTCCGGTGCGATCACCTGAAATGTCGGGATCTGCGCAAAAACCGACGCTGGCGCCAGAACGGCCAAAGCCACAAACAGAAACTTCTTCATCGAGCCCTCTCCAGGGCACCAGTATATGCCGGAGAGCGGCTGCTAATTGTCGGAAGATTTTTCCGCGCTGTCCACTACCAGCACTTCCATCTTTCTTTTTGCGTCTCCAGCCTCAGTCCCGGCTTTTCTTTCAACACCGTGAACAAGGACGGACCGGCCGACTCCGCGTCCGATTGCGGGTCCCACTCAATGGAAAAATCATAGTTGCCGGTGAGTCCGGTTTTATCGCCGACAATCCGGCCCAGGCGGTTGCCTGGATTCCCCGTCAGCACGGAAACGGGCTCGGCGACACCCTTGATATGCATCCGGTTCAAACCTCTGCCCGTGTCTACAGAAGGGACTTCACCGCTCGAACTGCCCTTCATCTTCAGACCGCCTTTGTCAATCAGCAGCGCATACACAGTTACACGCTTCGCCCCGTCTGCGAAAATTGAACTTTCCCGATGCCCTCATCCCGCCCTCAGGGCCGATTCCTCACATTCGAAGGCATGGATGGATGCGGAAAAACCACGCAGCTTCGCCTTCTCGCCCAGCACCTGCGGGAGGAGGGCCGCGAAGTCGTCGAAACCGTCGAACCCGGCGGCACTGAGATCGGCCGCCAGATTCGCCGGATTCTGCTCGACCCGGCGAATACCGCCATCCACGCGCGCACCGAACTCCTTCTCTATTTCGCCAGCCGCGCGCAGAACGTCGAGGAAGTCATCCGGCCGGCGCTCGCCGAAGGCAAGATTGTCCTCTGCGACCGTTTCACGGACTCCACCCTGGTCTACCAGGGCTGCGGCCGCGGCCTCGATCCGGCAATCGTCCTCGATCTCGACCGCATCGCCTGCCAGGGTCTGCGGCCCGACGTCACCATCCTCATCGACATCGATCTCGAAACCAGCCTCGCCCGCGCCAAACGGCGCAACGAGCGCTTCGGACAATCCGAATCGCGCATCGACGAGGAGAGCGCTGCATTCCACGAAAACGTCCGCCGGGGCTATCTCGATCTCGCCGCCGCCGAGCCGGACCGTTTCATCGTGATCGATGGACGCGCCGGCATCGGCGATGTAGCGCGAAAGCTGCGGGAGGCGCTCGACGGCCGTGTTTGAAAACTTCTGGGGCAACCGCCACGTTCAGACCACGCTCGAAAATATGATCGAGCGCGACCGCATCCCCCAAACCCTGCTCTTCGCCGGGCTCGAAGGACTCGGCAAAGCCACTCTCGCCCGCCGCTTCGCCGCGCGTCTTCTTGGCTCATCCGAAAAAATCGAGCATGACGATCTCAGTCTGGACGACAACCTCTCCACCATCGCCTCGCGTGAAAAACTGCCGGCGGATAAGCGCAACGACGATCCTCTCGTCTTCGCGTCTCATCCTGACTTCCTCACCTTCCCACCCGACGGCCCGCTGCGCCAGATCAGCATCGCACAGATGCGCCTCCTCAAAGAGCGCGCGCAGTTTAAGCCTCTGCATGGGGCCCGCCGCATCTTCCTCATCGATCAGGCCGACCGCGCCAACGAACAGGCCGCCAACTCGCTGCTCAAGATTCTCGAAGAGCCGCCCGAACACCTCATCCTGATCGCCACGGCCAATAACGTATACGATCTTCTGCCGACGATTCGCTCCCGTTCCGTTCAGTTAAATTTCTCGCCGTTGACGAATGAAGAGATGCGCGAGTTCGCGCGCGCCCGCGCACTCGAATCGGCCGACCGCCGTATCGCGCTCTCGGGGGGCAGTCCCGGTATTGCCGCTTCACTCGATATCGCGCTGTTTGAAAAACGCCGCATGGCGATGTTGTCGCTTCTCAGAACCGGCGCTGGCATCTCACCTTATTCGGACTGGCTGCCGGTTTCCGAAACGCTCGGCCGCAGCAAGAGCGAGAAGCTCGAAATCTATCTCAAGCTTCTCTACGATCTGCTGCGCGACCTCACTATCCTGCGTGAATCCGGAAGCGCCATCCGCAACGTGGACCTGCAAAAGGAACTCGCCGCGCTCGCATCCCGCGTGTCTCGCGCCTGGTTGATCGAAGCCGTCAAAGGCGTAGATGAGATAGCCGCGCTTCTGCGCCGCAACATCCAGAAGCAGATCGCGCTCGACGGCCTGCTGATGCAGCTCCGCCGCGCGGCCTGATTTCTTCAGCCGATTTTCAGGTTGGCCTGTTATCGTCATCGTGCCATGAGGGGGGATTTGCCGGATGGGCTGCCGCAGCCTGTACGAGACGCGGCGCGCATTCTCATCGAAACCGCGCGCCGCGAAGGCTGGACCGTCGAGCAGGTCGGCCATTCGGACGGCCGGATTTCGATTTCTGCGACGTCGCCAACAGGCAGCGGCTTCTACTTCGCCTGCCGGGAGGACGAATTCATCGATCGCCTCCGCTCCGCCCTGCTGAAAACGAAATAGGCGGGGCGGACGCTCCTGCCGGGCGCGTCAGTTCGGCGAAGGCCGCTCCACGTGATCGATCACCAGCACTTCGAACGCGTCGTTCCGCGGCTCCAGTTTCAGGCCGTCGCGGCTCTCGATCTCCGAAAAGACCTCCGCCTGTCTCTCCACGGCATCCGTACCTCGTGCGTGGTCCGGCTGCATCCATTCCGGCGTGGGGATCTCGTAATATCCGGACAGCTTCGTTTCGTCGAGGACGGGACGATCGACGCGCATTTGCAAGCTATGGGCGAAACTCACCATCGTCGTCATGGATACGTCCGGAAATCTTTCCGGCAGACGCGAGTAATGCGGTTGGTTGTCGAATTCCTCTTTCGTAATCTCCCGGATCTTCCTTCCATCCTTCACTATCAGCTCGTAAACAGGGATCGGCCTGCTTTCACGATGGAACTGCAGTTGGAAGCGGTCCACGATAGCTCGTTGAAGCATCATCCGCATCTGTGCAGTCGTGGGCACAGCGTCGCCTCCGCTTCTTGCGTCGATATCGAAGTGATCGCTGCTTGCCCAATCCGGGAGACCGGCTAGCTGAAAACTATAAACCCCGTACGCTTGCGTCAGCAAGTCCTGCAGAGAAATCAGATTTTCATGAAAGCGATTACCCTGAAAATTCGGCTCAGGCGGGCCCGGAGCTTTCGGAATCCGAATAACGAACTGATTCGGCGGTAATTCATGCGGCTTGATCGAAACGACCTCGAAAGCCGGACCCTGCGCGGCGGGCTGCGCGGCGCCCAAAGCCAGCGCACCGGCACCAATCAGCAACACTCTGAGCAACACAACACATATCAAATCACGGAAAATTCGCCAGTGCAACTGTGCGTATTCTGCATCACAGATGCATCGACTTCACGTTTGCGTCACGATGGATCTATGGCATCCACCGGCACTCGCACCCTCACTATCGAACGTGAAATGCCAATCCCGCTCGAAAAAG
>DASZVV010000178.1:0-26872 GCA_035546955.1 Bryobacteraceae bacterium | reverse complement strand
TCGGGGCAATTCGCCTCTATCAACGGACTATAGGAAGGGACTACGGTACCAAAGGTTCACGAGTGCCAGTCGGGGCTCTGGTACGTACGCGCGCATCGGGCCGTTAACTGTTTGAAAAGACGTGACTGCCATCGGGGATCTCCCGTGTTTTCAATCGACGCCTTTCGCGGCACGGGTCATTTGTGTTAAGGTTTCAGTTCCACGCTGTTTCGCAAAAATGTCATCGAATACGGGCTCCATCGGAATACTCGATCAGGATTACCCTTCGACGCTCGAAAGCGTCGATGTTGTGGAGGCGGATGTCCTGAAAGCGGCGGAGGATGTCGGTTTCGGCGAGGATGAGCAGCACGGGATTGGAATGGCGGTCCGCGAGTGCATGGTCAACGCGGTCGTGCACGGCAACCGGTACAACAAGAACAAGCACGTTCACGTGAACGTGAGCAAGACAGTGAGCGATTTCGAAGTGCGGATTCGGGATGAAGGCGAGGGCTTCGATCACAGCCAGGTGCCTGATCCGCTGGATGACGCCAACGTTCTGCGGCATTCCGGCCGCGGGCTGTTTCTGATGGGCGCGTTCATGGATGAGGTAAAGGTGGAAAAGGCGTCGCCGCGCGGTACCGAGGTGACGCTGTCCAAGAAGCTGGCGTCTTAAATAACCCGGCGTGCCGCGGCAGCGCGGCGGACGCCGGCGCTTCAGGGGATTTTGACCGTCCTGTTCGGTCGGCAAATTGAGTGAGGAGAGAAAAGCAGTGAGCGCAAAACTGAATACCCGCGAGGTGGGTGACGTTACGGTAGTCGATGTTTCGGGCCGAATTACACTCGGCGAAGGGTCGAGCGCTATGCGCGACACTCTGCGCGAGCTGGTGGCGGCAGGCAAGAAGAAAATACTGCTGAACCTGAGCGAAGTCACTTACATCGATAGCTCGGGCATCGGCGAACTGGTCTCGGGGTTCACGACAGTGGCCAACGCCGGGGGCACTCTCAAGCTGTTCGGCCTGACCAAACGGGTCAAGGATCTTCTCCAGATCACCAAGCTCTATACGGTGTTTGACGTTCACGAAGAAGAAGCGCACGCCGTTCGCAGCTTCGCATAGAGCCCATCTTTCATCTTTCGAATGCACGCCGGGTTCGCACGCCGCGGACCCGGCATTTTGCGTTTTCCGCTTTTCTCTTCAGATTTCCGTCTCGGCCGCGCCCAGGATCCTGCCGGTGCGCGGATCGGCCACCAGGGCAATAATGCGCGTCTCACCCGGTTTCGGCGTGAGCTGCGCGGCGGTGAGAGTGAAGTCGTTGCCGGACGCAGGCCACTTTCCAATCCTCACGAAGGACTTCGCCACCGCGACGTGCGTCAGGGTACGGCCGCTGTTTTCTCCACGCGCTACGCTGGACTGCGCGCTGTTCTGAGCAGACACGAGCCAGAGGTCCGCCTTTCCGCCGCCGGGATTCGCCTCGATGTGGATCTTTGCCCCGCCGGCCGTTCGCGTTGCCCCGATGGAGAGGGCAAGACTCGGCTGGCTCATCGCCCGGGTGATGGCGCCGGTCACCTCGCGGGAATCGCTGCCGAGAACCTGAGTCTCGCCGTTCACCACCATTTGCGGCGTGTATACGGTCGATCCAAACCTGTCGCTGTAGCGTTTCTGGCGGTCGCTGAAAACAGAGGAAGAATATGGATCGCGCCAGCCCAGATAATTCCAGTAATCGACATGCTCGCTCAGGACGATGACATGTGCACCGGGGATCGGCTGGCGGTCGAGCCATTGGAGGACCTGATCGGCCGGAGGGCAGCTCGAACATCCTTCGGAGGTAAACAACTCTACAAAAACCGGCACCGGCGGCATGCTGGCGGCGACGGCGGGAAGGATGGTGAGCATCGGGACCAGAGCGAGCCTGATTGTCTTCATAGCGTCTCTGTTGTGACTTCGGAGCGGCGGCCGAACCGGTTATCCTGCGATACTGACTGAAAAGATGAACCGTAACCCGTTACCGACTTCCGGCGAATTCTCTTATCAGGGGTGATTGTGGCCCCCGCGCCGGAGACACTGATGGCGAATTATCAGCAGGGCGACGCGGCGGCCGGCGGACTGCTGGTGGACACTCTGAGTCCGCAGTTTTATCGTTTCTTCCTCAGCCAGACTCGCCGTCCCGAACTGGCGGACGATCTCCTGCAGGATTTCTGGCTTCGGATCCATTCTGCGCGGCGCACCTATCGTCCCCCTGAGCCACTGCTGCCGTGGATGTATGCGATCGCGCGCCGTGTACGGATCGATCAGTTCCGCCGCACGAGAAGCCGCTCCAGCCATGAAATGCAGGTGGAACAACTGCCGGATGTGGCGGCGCGGAATGCGGAAGAGGCGGATGGACTCGATTTTGAAACCCTGATGGCCGCGCTGCCTCAGAGCCAGCGCGAAGTCATCGTCATGCTCAAGGTGTCCGGGCTCAGTGTGGAAGAAGTCGCAAGAGCGACCGGGACATCTGCCGGGTCGGTGAAACAGAAGGCGCATCGGGCTTACGAGAAGCTCCGAAGTCTGTTGGGAGGCCAGCGTGGAGTTTGAAGTGCCATCGCGCCTTCGGCAGGCGACGCCCGATCCCGCGCGCGTGGCGCGGATCCGCGAGAAATTTTCGGCATCCGCCGCGCCCGTGCGGCCCCTGCCTTCGAACGGAAGGCTGACCGCCGCGATTCTGGCGGTATTCGTCGTCGTGGCAATCGCGCTGGCTGCGCCGTTCGGCTACCGTGGATTCGCGAAGATGAGTCCCGCTGCCGCCTGGGTCGATTATTCGGCGATCGTGCTGCTCGCGGCGGTGCTGGCGGGCATGGTGATCGGTGCGATGATACCGGGATCGCGGCGCGTGCTGTCGCCGCTTGCGGGCGCGGCGGCAGCTGTGGTTCTGCTGTGCTCGGCGACGCTCCTGCTCTTTCCGAGCTACGACATGACGAGGTTCTTTGCGCGCGGCATCCCTTGTTTGCGGCTGGGCACGCTGTGCGCGGTTCCAGGCGGCATCGCCGCGTGGCTGCTGATGCGCCGCGGATTCATCGTCGATCCGGCCCGGGCAGCATTTGCCGGCGGTGCGCTCGCCGGATTGCTCGGGATTGCGGTGCTGGCCCTTCATTGCCCGATTTTCACCGCGCCCCACATCATCGTGTGGCATGTCGGGGTGATCGTAGTGACATCGATCGCGGGCGCGGTGGCCGGTTGGATCTTTTTCGGGCGGCGCGCCTCGATAGACGCATGAACAGAGTTCTTTGAGTGCTGCCGCGGTTGCTCAGGACTGCGGCCTGGCTCACTCCGCTCGCAGCCGCGCTGCTCGTGGTCATCATGATGTGCGATCGCGGAGACCGTGGCGTTGGTAGCAATCGTGGCGCTTCCCATCGTGACGGGGCTGCTCTGTATCTTCGTTGCCTGAGGACGCTGGCGTGTGGCAGCCTGAGAAGTCGTCTGGTGAGAAACTGAGCTTGTGGGCGTCGACAAACTGCTCGGGGGCATCTCCCGGTTTCAGAAAGAGGTTTATCCGAAGCATCAGGCTTTGTTTGAAAAGCTGGCTTACAGCCAGCGGCCGGATGCGCTCTTCATTACGTGTGCGGACTCCCGCATCGATCCCTGCCTGCTGACGCAGACGAAGCCCGGCGAATTATTTATCTGCCGGGTGATCGGGAATGTGGTGCCGCGTTATCCGGATGCGATCGGAGGCGTGTCCGCCACAATCGAATATGCTGTGGGCGTGCTCGAAGTGCCGGCGGTGATTGTCTGCGGTCACACCGATTGTGGCGTTATGCGCGGGGCGCTGAATCCGGACGCGCTCGCCGAACGCCCCAATGTCGTCAACTGGCTGCGCTATGTGGATGCGCCGCGCCGTGAGCCGAATCCGACGCCGGAATTTCTGCTGGAGCTGGCGGAGCATAACGTGGTCGAGCAGTTAAAAAACCTGCGCTCGCATCCGGCTGTTGCGGAGCGCCTGCATGATGGCAATCTGGCGATGCAGGGCTGGGTGTATCACATTGGCCCGGGCGTAGTGACGGTTTACGACGAAGAGACACAGCGTTTCGTCGCCCCGGTCACGGCATAACTGCTAACATGTGCGGCCATGAGCCGCTTTTCTGAAATTCCGCAGCCCGATGGTTCCCTTGAGGTGCTTCTCGGCAATCAGGCTTTGACGTGTATCGTGTGCCGCAATATGCGATTTTACGAACGAACATCGTTGCTCAACACGCGGGGCGGCGAACTTTTCGGCGTCGCGTGGGCGGATAAGCGCGCCACGAATTACATCTGCACGAATTGCGGATACGTGTTTTGGTTCGCCGACTGACTAACGCCACAGCAAAAAGCGATACCATTGAATTATGGCGGTGATTCACATTTCGGAGGCTGAGGCCGCGCGCGATTTTGCCGGCGTGCTCGCCCGGGTTCGGGGTGGCGCCGAAGTCATTATCGAAAGTAACGATCACCCCGTTGCGGTGATCAAATCGCCGGAACTGCCGCGTCGCAGCATCTCCGAGTCGATTGCCCTGGGTGAGGCTTATGAGAGGCGATTGGGGTACGCCCCGGCAATGGACGAAGACTTCGCCGCCGACCTTGAAGAGATTATCCGTAACCGCAAGCCAGCCGATCGATCGGCGTGGGACTGATCTGTTGGGATTGATCCTCGATACAAGCTTTCTCGTTGAAAAGGAACGCCGGCGTGAATCTGCGACGGCTATCCTGCGGGGACTTCAGGCTGATCGGGGCAACGCTGACGCGGGTATTTCGACGGTAACTGCCGTCGAACTCACACATGGAATCCATCGGGCTCGCAGCGAAGATCATCGCGCCCGGCGGCGTATCTTTGCGGCCGAAGTTTTCGAGATGCTTATCGTGTACCCGCTGACGCTGGAGATAGCTCAGCTTGCCGGCCGTATTGAGGGCGAGCAGGCGGCTAAAGGCAATCTCATCCCGTTTGAAGATCTCATCATCGGAGCCACGGCTCTCCATCTCGGCTTCGACGTAGCGACTCTTAATGTGCGCCATTTCGAGCGCATACCTGGGCTCAAGATCGTTAGTCTCTGATCCCTCTAGCCACCACCCACAAACATCACGATCTCCACCTCGGCGCCGCTTTCCACCTGCCTTGCGGCCCACGAATCGCGTTTGACGATCTCGCGGTTCAACTCGATCGCCACGCGTTCCGGCGCGAGTTCGAGCGCCTGTACCAACCCGTACAGGGTGGTGCCGGCGGGGAAGGAACGGGGTTCGCCGTTCAGTCGAATCTGCAAATCACTCGCCATCTTTTCGTCAGAGGGGCCCGTGCTCTATTATAGTTCCTTAGGGAAAAACAGCCTTACCTTCCTGGGCGGTTTCCCGGACACTCATCAATGCCAACTTCCATGCCAGAACAGTGGCTCCCGGTGCTGATGCAGGCGGTGCTGGCGCTGGTGATCGCCTGCGCGCTCGTCGGCCTCTCCTTCCTGATCGGCCGCAAGGTCAGCAACCGGGTCAAGGACATGCCGTACGAGTGCGGCATCGCACCCACCGGCGACGCGCGGGAACGTTTCAGCGTGAAGTTCTATCTGGTCGCGATGTTGTTCATCCTGTTCGATATTGAAGCGATCTTCCTCTATCCGTGGGCTGTTGTGTACAAGCAGCTCAAGATGTTCGCATTCGTGGAGATGCTGGCGTTCGTCATCTTAATCATGGCGGGCTTCTTTTTCGTCTGGAAAAAGGGCGTGCTGGACTGGGCGAGCACCGATCCGGAGGCCCGTCCGGCCTTGGCACGTAACCGCGGGGAAGGGCGCTAACGCCTCGTAAAAAAACGATGCTTCCCGAATCCTTACGCGAGAACCCTATAGCAGCCGCCCTGGCCGACGTGGCGTCGGACGGCAAATTCGAATTTGGCGAACTCACGATCGAGGTCGAGCCGGCAAATATTGCTGAAACGCTGCAGCGAGTGCGCACGGTTCTCGGCTTCAACCGGCTCAGCACGATCACGGGCGTGGATCTTTATCCTGCCGAGCCGCGCTTCGCGGTGATCTATCACCTGCAGTCGATTGCCACGCGCGAGCGTCTGCGGATCAAGACACGCGTTCCGGGAGACAATCCGGAGCTCGAATCGGCCTGCTCCGTCTATCCGGCGGCGAACTGGTACGAACGCGAAACTTTTGACTTTTTCGGGGTTCGCTTCCTGAATCATCCCGATCTGAAGCGAATCATGCTGCCGGAAGATTTCGAAGGAAATCCGCTGCGCAAAGACTTCCCGGTTACCGGGTTGAGGTATTAAATATGGCGATCGAAACCGGACCAACCCGAGTGCTCGACGTCGAGCTGGACTACGAAAAACACATCAATGACCCCAAAGCCCATCGCACGATGGTGCTCAACATGGGTCCGCAACACCCTTCGACGCACGGCGTGCTGCGCCTGCTGCTCGAACTGGACGGCGAAACCATTCTCAAAGCCGCTCCCGACATCGGTTATCTCCACACCGGCATTGAGAAGGAATTCGAGGCGAAGACTTACCAGCAGGGCGTAACCCTGACGGACCGCATCGACTACCTTGCGCCGCTTTCGAATAATCTGGTTTATTGCCTTGCCGCCGAAAAGCTGCTGGGTCTCGAAATTCCGCCGCTTGCGCAGTGGACACGCGTGATGCTGGCCGAACTGACGCGCCTCAATAGTCACCTCGTTTGGCTCGGAACGCATGCCATCGACATCGGCGCGATGACCGTGTTCCTCTACTGCTTCCGCGAGCGCGAAGATATTCTGCGCATCTTCGAGATGTTCTCGGGGCAGCGCATGATGACCAGCTATTTCCGCATCGGCGGCCTGGCGCTGCCGCATCCGCGCGGCTGGCAGAAGCGCGTGAAGGATTTCGTCGATATTTTCCCGTCGCGTGTGGATGAGTACGAAGAGCTGCTCACCGGCAACGCGATCTGGACTGGCCGCACGAAGGGCGTCGGCTACATTGCGCTGGACGACATGATTAATCTCGGCGTGACCGGCCCCATGCTTCGCGCTGCTGGACTGGCACTCGATATCCGCAAGGACGCGCCCTACTCGAGCTACGAGAAATTCGATTTCAAAGTGCCGACCAGCACGGATAATGACGTATTCGCGCGTTATCAGGTGCGTCTCGCGGAAATGCGAGAATCGGCGAAGATCATTCGCCAGGCGCTCGAAGGCATGCCGAGCGGATCGCATCAGGCGGATGCGCCGGGCATCGTGCTGCCGGAGCGCGAGAAGATGAAGACCCAGATGGAGTCGCTCATCTATCACTTCAAGATCGTGACGGAAGGCTTCCGTGTGCCGGCTGGTGAGGTCTATCAGGCGATTGAATCGCCGCGCGGCGAAGTCGGCTGTTATATGGTGAGCGATGGCACGCAGAAGCCTTATCGCGTCCACTGGCGCGGGCCGAGTTTCGGCAATCTGCAGTCGATCCCGCGGCTCATTGAAGGAACGCTGATCGCGGACGTGATTGCCGCGCTCGGCAGTATGGACTTCGTGCTGGGAGATACGGACCGGTAGCCATGACCTTTACCCCCGAAACAGAAGCCCGATTCGCGAAATTCCTCGCGAAGTATCCCGCGGAACGCAGACGCTCGGCGGTCATCCCGATGCTGATCTACGGGCAGGATGAAGTGGGCGCGATCACGGATGAGCTGATTGAGGAAGTGGCAAAGCGGACGGGTGTAACGCCGCTGCAGGTCACCGAAGTGGTGGGCTTCTATTCGATGCTCCACCGCAGGCCGCAGGGCAAGTATCACGTACAGGTGTGCACGAACATCTCGTGCCTGCTGGTGGGCGGCGCCGAACTCTGGGAGCAGGCCTGCCACAAGCTCGGAATCGGACACAAACAGGTAACCTCAGACGGCCGGATTTCGCTTGAAGAAGTGGAGTGCATGGGCGCCTGTTCGTGGGCTCCCGCGGTTCAGGTAAATTACGACTTCTATCACGATGTGACGCCGGCGCAGCTCGATAAACTGCTCGATGGCCTCGCCGCCGGCAAAAAGCCCGAAGATATTGCGGAAGTTTCGAAGGTGAATCCTTAATGCTGTACAACCAACCCAATCCGCTTGAAGTGCGCGTGCTGACGCGGCGGTTTGGCCTGCCGAACTCGCAGTCGATCGAGACCTATCTCGCAAACGATGGTTACAAGGCGTTTGAAAAAGCGCTGGGCATGACGCAGGAGCAGATCATCGACGAGGTGAAGGCGTCGGGTCTGCGCGGCCGCGGTGGCGCCGGCTTCCCGACCGGCATGAAGTGGGGTTTCGTTCCCCGCCAGTCGCCCAAGCCGAAATACATCATGGTTAACGCGGATGAATCGGAGCCGGGCACCTGCAAAGACCGCCTGCTCATTGAATACGACCCGCACCAGTTGATCGAAGGCATTCTGATCGCCGGCCTCGCGGTCGGCGCGCAGCAGGGCTATATTTATATCCGCGGCGAATACCGGTATCTCATCGAGCTGATGGACCGGGCGATCGACGAAGCCTATGCCAAAGGCATGCTCGGCGATAACATCCTGGGCCGCGGCGTGAAGTTCAATCTCGCGACGCATTCCGGCGCGGGCGCTTATGAGTGCGGCGAGGAATCGGCGCTGCTCGAATCTTTCGAAGGCAAACGCGGCAACCCCCGAATTCGTCCTCCGTTCCCGGCTGTGGCCGGCGCGTATCAGTGCCCCACGGTGCTGAACAACGTCGAAACCTACTGTGCGGTGCCTTCGATCATTCTGCATGGCGGCGCGTACTTCGCCGGTCTCGGAACACCGAAAAACGGCGGCACGCGTCTGTTCTGCCTCTCCGGTCACGTCAACAAGCCCGGCGTTTACGAACTGCCGATGGGCTTCAACCTCATGCGCATGATCAATGAGGTGGGCGGCGGCGTGCGCGGCGGCAAGAAACTCAAGGCTGTGATTCCCGGCGGATCTTCGTGCCCGGTCCTGAAGGCCGAGGAGTGCGATGTCGCGATGGATTTCGATTCGGTCGCCGCGATCAAGTCGATGCTCGGGTCGGGCGGCGTGGTCGTGATGGACGAGGACACCTGCATGGTGGGAGCGGCGCTTCGCATCATGCGGTTTTATGCCCACGAAAGCTGCGGATGGTGTATCCCATGCCGCGAAGGCACGACGTGGCTGCGCAAGCTGCTGCAGCGGTTCCACGAGGGAATGGGTACCCGCAGTGACATCGTTCTGATTGGCGATCTCTCGAAGAACATGCTGGGCCGCACCTTCTGCCCGCTGGGCGATGCGGCCGCGATGCCGACGATTTCGTTCGTGGAAAAATTCCGGGATGAGTTCGAGGCGCACCTCGATGGAAGGCCTTGTCCGTTTGATAAGAAACTGGTGGCTGCATAATGGCTGATCTGGTTAAATTCACAATCGACGGCCGCGAACTCGAAGCGCCAGCCGGCACGCTGGTGATTGAAGCGGCCAAGCGCAACGGTATCGAAATCCCTTCGTTTTGCTATTACGAAGGCTATTCGCTGCAGGCCGCCTGCCGCATGTGTCTGGTTGAAGTGGAAAAGATGCCGAAGATGCAGGTGGCGTGCACGCTGCCTGTCGGCAACGGCATGGTGATCCGGACCGACACCGAGCAGGTTCGGAAGGCCCGCAAATCCACACTGGAATTTCTGCTCGGCAATCATCCGCTCGATTGCCCTGTTTGCGACAAAGGCGGCGAGTGCGAACTACAGGACATGGTATTTCGCTACGGCGCGGGCGAGAGCCGCTTTACCGAAACCAAGCTGCACGTGGATGAGCAGCAGTGGTCGCCGGTGGTCTTCTATGACGGACCGCGCTGCATCCTCTGCTTCCGCTGCGTTCGTGTTTGCAATGAAGGCATGGGCGTGGGGGCTCTCGGCGTCATCAACCGCGGCTCCTCTTCGCTGATCGCGCCCAACGAGAGCGATCACCTCGAATGCGACGAGTGCGGCCAGTGCATCGATATCTGCCCGGTAGGCGCTCTGACAAGCGGCGCTTATCGTTATCAGACGCGGCCGTGGGAGATGGAGCACATCGGCACCATTTGCACCCACTGCGCGGATGGCTGTAAGACGACCCTTGGCGTCCGCAACGACGAAATCATGCGCGGCAATAACCGCGACCGTTCCGGCATCAATGGCGAATTTCTCTGCGTCAAGGGCCGTTACGCTTACGATTTCTACAATCACGGCGAGCGCATTCAGTCGCCCATGATTCGCGTGGGCGGCAGGCTGGAGCCCGTCTCCTGGTCGAAGGCGCTCGAACTCGTCGCCAACAAGTTTGGCGCGATCCGCTCTCATTCCGGCCAGATCGGCGTGATCGGCTCGAACCACACGACGAACGAAGAGAATTTCTATCTCCAGAAGTTCGCGCGCGTCGGCCTCAATACGAACAACATCGATCACCACCGGACGGGCGATGTGGTTACGCTGGTGGACGCTCTCAGCGGCACATCCGGCCAGCTTGCGACGACGCAGGATCTTGCCGACCGCAAAGCATTCCTCATCCTCGGCTGCGATCTGGCGCTCGAGCATCCCTTCCTTGCGTTTCAGATTCGCACCGGCCACCGCCTGCACGGCGCGAAGATTTACACAGTCAGCCCGATGGAAGTCCGCGAAGACAAGTACGCGGCGCGCGCCATCCGCAAGCCGCAGGGGCAGGAACTGGAAGCCCTTGAAGAGCTGCGCAGTGCGCTCGCGGCCGAGCCGGAACTGGTGATCGTATTCAGCGATTCCGTCAAGGGCGAGGGCATCCGGCGGCTCGTCGAGTTCGGCCAGTCGCTCGGCATTCCGGTCAAGTACTGCCCGCTCGTCGATTATTCGAACTCGCGCGGCGCGATCGACATGGGTCTCGTTCCCGAATTGCTGCCCGGTTATCATCCTTCGAACGCGAACGGTCTCACAGTGCGGGAAATGCTGGCGTCCGATTCGCTCGAAGCGCTCTGGATTGTCGGCGCCAATCCGCTGAAAGACGAGCCGATGGCGTCGAAGAAAACGTTCGTCGTCGTGCAGGACATGTTCCTCACTGAAACCGCCCAGCGGGCGGACGTCATCCTTCCCTCCGCCAACGCCTACGAGAAGAACGGAACTGTCACGAACGTCTGCGGCGAAGTGCAGCGCCTGACGCGCGCGGTTTCCGCCGTGGGCGTGAAGACCGATCTCGAAATCATTGGCCTGATTGCGAAGGAAATGGGACTCGCGCAGGTGGTCGGCCCCTGGCATCCTGAAACGGTCTATAACGAAATCCGCAAGACGGTGAAGGGCTACAATATCCCGCTCGCGATGCTCGCCGTGCAGGGCCAGCAGACGGCGCCGGTGAATGGGCGCGTGCCGGTTGAGGCGCGGCCCGATTTGATTCATAGCTCGCATAACGGCCTGTTCGAGTCAGGCACGCTGGGGCGATATTCTAAGGTACTGAATTCCGTCATGGAATCCCGCATGAACCGGTATAAAGAGGAGGAGCTGACGCACCCGTGAGTTCGGCCTCCCTCGAATTTCTGATCGCGACCGTTATCAAGCTCGCCCTGATTGCTTTCGTGCTTCTCACGGCGGTGGCCTACATCGTGTGGGTGGAGCGCAAGGTCATTGCGCACGTACAGGTGCGCATGGGCCCCTCGCGCGTAGGCCCGCACGGCCTGCTGCAGCCGCTGGCCGATCTGATCAAACTGATCATGAAGGAAGGCGTGATTCCGGCGAACGTGAATAAGCCTTTCTATCTGGCGGCGCCGCTGCTTTCCGTCTTCATGGCCCTGATTTCGATTTCGGTGATTCCGTTCGGAACCAGCATTACGATATTCGGCCACAAAACGATGATGGAGCTGGCCGACGTCAACGTGGGAATCCTGGTGATTCTGGCCGTCAGCTCGCTGGGCGTGTATGGCATCGCGCTGGGCGGATGGGCTTCGAACAGCAAGTACAGCCTTCTCGGCGGCCTTCGCAGCTCGGCGCAGATGATCAGCTACGAACTGCCGATGAGCCTCGCGATTGCGGCGCCGTTGTTGAGCGCCGGTTCGCTCAGCCTTCGCCAAATCGTGAATGCGCAGCACGGCTCCTGGCACGGGATTCCGCACTGGGCGATCTTCGCCTTCCCGTTTCCCCAGATCTTCAGCTTTCTGATTTTCATGATCGCGGCGTTCGCGGAAACCAACCGCATCCCGTTCGATCTTCCCGAAGCGGAAAATGAGCTGGTCGCGGGCTTCCACGTCGAATACAGCAGCCTCGGGTTCGCGGCGTTCTCAACCGCGGAATACGCCAACATGGTGACGGTTTGTTCCGTGGCAACCCTGCTCTTCCTCGGCGGCTGGCATCCACTGTGGCCGGTGAAGTGGGGATCGAACTTCGCCGCGCCCGCCGTCTTCGCGCTTGCAGCTGCGCTCTGCTTCTATCACGGCATTAATTACGTCCGCCCGTTCGACCGGATCACGCTGCCGGCATTCGGCGTCGTCTTCCTCGGGTGCGCGGCCCTGTTTGCGTTTCCCCCGGCGGTGCCTGTTCTGGTTCCGATTTTCTGGTTCCTCGCGAAAGTCGGGTTCCTGCTCTTTGTCTTTATCTGGATTCGCGCGACACTCCCGCGCTTTCGCTACGACCAGTTGATGAGCTTCGCGTGGAAGTTCCTTTTCCCTGTCGCGCTGGTAAATCTGCTGATCACCGGCTTCCTGGTGGCTTTGGTTTCATAGATGGTAGACCTCGTTTTTTTTGGCATATTCGCGCTGATCGCGGTGCTGTGCGCCATCAATGTGGTGGTGCAGCGTCATCCCATTTCGAGCGCGCTCTCGCTCGTCGGCGTCATGGGCTCGCTTGCCGTGCTTTATCTGATGCTGGGCGGCGAATTTATCGCGATGGCTCAGATCATCGTCTACGCCGGCGCGGTCATGGTGCTGTTTGTGTTCGTCATCATGCTGCTGAACGCCGGCATCGAAGTGCGCCGCGGCCGCTCCTGGACTGCCACCATCCTCGGCGCTCCGGCGCTCCTCGGACTGCTCGGCGTTCTCGCCTGCCTGCTGGCGCGCTGGTTCCCGAACTCGCCCGTGATCAAATTCGGCGATTTCACTGCCGGAGCGCAGCAGGTCGGCTATGCGCTGTTCACCGGTTATCTGCTGCCGTTTGAAGTGACCTCCGTTCTGATCCTGATCGCCATTCTGGGCGCCGTCGTCCTGGCCCGAAAGGAGTTGGATTAATCCACATGCCCCCGATTCCCAATGGCGTGCCGGAATCTTTCTATCTCGCGCTGAGCGCCGTGATTTTCGTCATCGGCGTCGCCGGGTTCGTTTTCCGCCGCAACATTATTACGGTGTTTATGTGCATCGAGCTGATGCTCAATGCCGTCAACCTCAGCTTTGTGACTTTTGCGAACCAGCACAAACAGGTGGAAGGCCACCTGTTCACCTTCTTTGTAATGGTGGTGGCCGCCGCTGAAGCCGCTGTCGGTCTCGCCATCATCCTGACGGTGTTCAAGAACCGCACCACTCTGAACATCGACGAAGTGGATTCCCTCAAGAACTGATGCAGAATCTCTGGATCATCCCCGTACTGCCGTTCGTTGGCTTTCTGATCAACGGCATCTTTGGGCGCAAACTCCCGCAGGCCGCGATCAAGCTGATCGCGATCCTGAGCGTCGTGCTGTCGTTCGGTTTCGTCGTGAAAGTCTGGTCGACAGCGGGCGATCTCGCGGCCAATCCGATTAAAGAACATTACTTTACCTGGATCCAGAGCGGCGCGTTCCATGTCGGCTGCGATTTCGCGGTCGACAAGCTGACCCTGATCATGCTGATGATCGTGACCGGCATCGGCTCGCTCATTCATATCTACGCCACCAGCTACATGGAGCATGAGGAGGGCTATTACCGGTTTTTCGCCTACCTCAACCTCTTCATGTTCTTCATGCTTACACTGGTGCTGGCGGCGAATTATCTGCTGCTGTTCGTCGGCTGGGAAGGCGTGGGTCTGTGCAGCTACCTGCTGATTGGCTTCTACTTCGTGAAGCACAGCGCCACCACCGCCGGGAACAAGGCCTTCATCGTAAACCGCATCGGGGACTTCGGTTTCTCGCTCGCGATGTTCCTCATCGCAGTTAACTTCGGGTCGCTCGATTTCGGTACAGTGCTGCCCGCGGCGGCCGGCAAGCCGACCGCGACTCTGACGACGATCGCGCTGCTGCTGCTCGTCGGCGCCTGCGGTAAATCCGCGCAGTTCCCGCTCTACGTCTGGCTGCCGGACGCAATGGAAGGCCCCACACCGGTTTCGGCTCTGATCCACGCCGCAACCATGGTGACCGCCGGTGTTTACATGTGTACGCGCTCGGCCGCGATTTTCACGCATGCTCCCGCCGCCATGGAAACCGTGGCGATCATCGGCGTCTTTACTGCAACGTTCGCCGCGACGATCGGCCTGACCCAATACGACATCAAGAAGGTTTTCGCGTACTCCACGGTTTCGCAGCTTGGCTATATGTTCCTCGGCGTTGGCGTCGGAGCGTTCTCCGCCGGCGTCTGGCACCTGATGACTCACGCGTTCTTCAAGGCGCTGCTCTTCCTCGGCGCGGGCAGTGTGATTCACGCCTGCCACGGCGAACAGGACATGCGTCATATGGGCGGCCTGAAAAAATATGCGCCGTGGACATGTCTCGTTCTCGCCTGCGCGTCGCTTGCGATTTCGGGCTTCCCGTTCACTTCCGGCTACTTCAGTAAGGACGCCATTCTCGGTGCGGCGTACGTCCACGCGCCGTGGATGTACTGGGTCGGCGTTATCACCGCCGGCATGACCGCGTTTTATGTGTGGCGCGCCTTCTGGATGACGTTCTGGGGCGAATACCGGGGCCACGGACATCCCCACGAATCCAACTGGACCATGCTGGGGCCGCTGGTGGTTCTCGCGGTTCTCTCGATCGTCGGCGGCTTCCTCTTCAACGTTCCGCAGATTCTCAATGACATGTTCCCGATGCATGCAGGTGTCGAGAACAGCGCGGGCCCGGGTGAACTGGTGCTGACCGCCATCTCGGTTGCCTTCGGACTCGGCGGCATCGCGCTCTCTTACCTGATGTATGTCGTCAATCCCGCCATTCCGGAGAAGATCACTTCGGCGCTGGGCGGCATCTACACGCTGGTCTACAACAAATACTTTGTGGATGAAGCTTATGACGCCGCCATCGTGCAGCCGCTCGTGCATGGTTCCGAGACGGTGCTCTGGAAGACGGCCGATGCCGGCCTGATCGACGGTTTTGTCAACGGCGTAGGTACAGAATCGAAAGGCATCGGCGGAGTTCTCCGGCTGCTCCAATCCGGCAATATTCGCAGTTACGCCACCTGGGTGGTGATCGGGGCTGTCGCCGTGATTGTCGCGATCGGCATCGGCGGAGGCGCGCGATGAACCTTCTCGAAATCGTTCTCGCCATCCCCGCCATCGGCTTCCTGCTGACGATGTTGATTCCGCGCTCGCAGGAATTTGCGGTGCGCGCGTTTACTCTCGCGGTGTCCGTGGTGGCCTTCCTGGTTTCGATCGGGCTCGCGACGGGCTTCGAGTTCGGGCAGAAGGGACAGCAGTTCGTCCATGATGTCGTCTGGATTTCCAGTCCCGAAATTCACTGGCATATCGGGATTGACGGCCTGAGCCTCTGGCTCATCATTCTCTCCACATTCCTGACGCCGTTCGCCGTTCTGATCTCCTGGAATTCCATCAAGCAGCAGTCCAAAGAATTTTTCGCGTTCCTGTTGCTGCTGGAATTCGGGCTCATCGGCGTGTTCGCCGCCTGGGATCTTTTCCTCTTCTACACGTTCTGGGAAATCGTCCTGGTCCCGATGTACTTCCTCATCGGTATGTGGGGCCATGACCGGCGCATCTACGCCACAGTCAAGTTCTTCCTCTATACGATGGCTGGCTCGGTGCTGATGCTCGCCGCCATCATTTACGTCTACAACCTGGCCGGCACGTTCGATTACTCGGTCATTCTGAGCCAGTTCTCCACCGGACAGATTTCGCTGACCCACACCGAAGGGACGCTGTTGTTCCTCGCGTTCTTCGTCGCGTTTGCGATCAAAGTTCCGCTCTTCCCGCTCCACACCTGGCTGCCGGATGCGCACGTGGAAGCGCCCACCGCCGGCTCGCTGATGCTGGCCTCCGTCATGCTCAAAATGGGTTGCTACGGACTGATTCGTTTCTGCCTCCCAATGTTTCCCGCCGCCGCGCATGAAAATGCCTGGTGGATCAACATCCTCGCCATCATCGGCATCATCTACGGCGCGCTGGTCGCCATGGTGCAGCCGAATATGAAAAAGTTGGTGGCGTACTCATCGGTCAGCCACCTCGGATTTGTCGTGCTGGGCATCTTCTCGTTCACCCAGATGGGGCTCGATGGCGCCGTCTACCAGATGCTGAATCATGGCATCTCGACCGGCGCACTCTTCATCCTGGTCGGGATGATGTACGAACGCCGTCATTCGCTCGCCATCAAAGATTTCGGCGGCGTCGCCACTGCTGCCCCCTGGCTCTCCACAGTCTTTCTCATTACGACGCTCGCCAGTATCGGCCTGCCGATGCTGAACAATTTTGTCGGCGAATTCCTCGTTCTGCAGGGCACGGCGCAGGTGAATTTCACCTGGACCGCCTTTGCCGCCATCGGCGTGATTCTCTCCGCCTGCTACATGCTCTGGATGTATCAACGGGTATTCTTCGGTAACGCGTCGGACGAGCTGAAACACCATATGCCGGAGCTCAATATTCGCGAATGGGTTTGCATCGCTCCGCTCATCGCGATGATGCTCTGGATGGGCATCTACACCCAGTCATTCCTGCCAGCCGTGACGGAAGCCAACTCACACATTCTTGACAGGACCAGCCGCGCGGTCATCAGCGCGGTGATTCCCGCCGGAGGTGCGCGCCATGCCCGCTAATTTCGCGCCTTCGCCGGACGACATCCTGCGGTTCGGGCCGGAGATCATTCTCACGGTCGCCGGTACGCTGCTGATGGTGCTCGATCCGCTGTTCTCGCGCAAACTGCCCCGCATTTTCGGACACATCTCGATCGCCGCCCTGATCGCCGCTATCTTCGCTGCCATCAGCGCCAACGGCGTGCCCGGCTTCGCCTTTTCGAATCTGCTGGTGATCGATGGCTTTGGGACCTACTTCCGGATTCTCGTGCTCGCCATCGGCATCCTGACGGTGCTTTCTTCTTATCGCTATCTCAGTCGCGAACAGGCGGATACCGGCGAATACCATGCACTTGTTCTGTTCTCCGTGATGGGGCAGTGCCTGATGGTGACGGCGAACGATCTGATCATGATCTTTATCGGTCTTGAGATCTCCTCCATCGCCAGTTACGTGCTCGCCGGATACCTCCGCGATGATAAGCGCAATAACGAAGCGGCCCTCAAGTACTTCCTGCTCGGTTCCTTCGCCACTGGCTTTCTGCTGTACGGCGTGGCCATCATCTATGGGCTGACCGGCTCCACGCAGCTTCCGGTCATCCACAACGCTCTGGCCGATCCAAACACGTCGCTGATGGTCGCAGGCGTCGCCGCTGCGCTGATGTTCGTCGGGCTGGCCTTCAAAGTTTCAGGCGCGCCCTTCCAGATCTGGGCGCCGGACGTCTATCAGGGCGCTCCCGCTCCCGTCAGCGCATTCATGGCAACCGGTCCGAAAGCCGCGGCCTTCGCGATCTTCCTGCGCATCTTTCTCACGGCCTTCGACCGCATCTCCGTTACCTGGATGCCGATCGTCTGGATCTGCGCGCTGCTTTCGATGACCATCGGCAACTTCGCGGCGCTCACCCAGAACAACCTCAAGCGGATGCTGGCCTACAGCTCGATCGCCCATGCCGGCTATATTCTCGTCGCGCTGGCGTCGAATTCGGAAATCGGAACCGCCGCGGCGATGTTCTACCTTGCCGCCTACGCCCTGATGAACCTCGGCGCGTTCGCCGTCATCATCTACATCTCGGGCAAGGGCGAGCGGCATCTGCGGATTGAAGATCTGGCCGGCCTCGGCCAGCGCCAGCCGTTCACCGCGGCGATGATGACCGTATTCCTGCTGTCGCTGATCGGCGTGCCGCTGACCGGCGGATTTTTCGGCAAATTCTACATCTTCCGCGCCGCGCTGCACTCGGGTTTGACATGGCTTGCCGTGCTCGGCCTGCTGAACAGCGCCGTCGCTGCTTACTACTACCTTCGTCTGATGGTCGTGATGTATATGCACGAGCCGGGCGAGGTCACCAGAGATCTGGAAGCGCCGGGCCCCGCAATGCGTGCGGCTTTGGTGCTGCCGGCCATCGGCACGTTTTTCCTCGGCATCGTGCCGGGCGCCGTGCTCGCGTTTACGCAGAACGCTGCTGCGTTTGTCAAGTAACACGACTGGGCATCGAATTGCTCTGTTGAAGAGCGTACAATCATCCCAAGAAGGAGTTCCACGGATGTTCCGAACCTGGATCGCGGCTCTTGCCGTCTCTACTCTGATCGTTCCCGCCGTTTTCGCTGCCACCGAAGCCGATAAGCGCCTCGACGCCGCGGCTGACCTGATGACGGACATGATGCAGGCGTCCGACAAAGGAGTTCCGCAGGACCTGCTCAATCGCGCCGAGTGCGTCGTGCTGGTTCCCGGCCTGAAAAAAGCCGGCTTCGTGCTGGGCGCGAAGTATGGCCGCGGTTTCGCCGTCTGCCGCCACGCGAGCGGCACCGGCTGGACTGCTCCCGCGGCTATCCGGATCGAAGGCGGCAGCGTCGGCTTTCAGATCGGCGCCTCCGAGCAGGACGTTCTTCTGCTGGTCATGAATATGAGCGGCATGAAGCGCCTGCTGTCCGATAAATTCACACTGGGCGCTGAAGCAACAGCCGCCGCGGGTCCTGTGGGCCGCGACGCCAGTGCGCAGACCGATGCCGTCATGCGCGCCGAAATGCTTTCCTATTCGCGTTCGCGCGGCCTCTTCGCCGGCATCTCTCTGCAGGGCGCCACGCTGCGTCCCGATGCCGACGCCAACGAAGAAATGTACGGCAAAGCGATCGACAATCGCACGATTCTCACAACGCCCGTCGCGCCGCCCGCCGCGGCCGCCAAACTCGAGACACTGCTGAACCGCAATTCAGCACGCCAGACAAAGTAAAATGGCCGAATGATTCGACGCCTCGCATGGATCGCCGGCTTCTTTATCGTGATCCAGCTTATCCCGTACGGTCATCAGCATACGAATCCCCCGGTGGTGAAGGAACCGGCCTGGGATTCACCCCAAACGCGCGAGCTCGCCAAACGTGCCTGTTTCGATTGCCACAGCAATGAAACGACATGGCCGTGGTATTCGAACGTGGCGCCCGTATCCTGGCTGGTGCAGGACGACGTCGATGGCGGCCGCCACCACATGAATTTCTCGGAGTGGAACCAGCCACAGCGCCATTCGCACGACGCCGTCAAGGATGTACAGGATGGCGATATGCCGCTCTGGTTCTATCTGCCGATGCACCCAAAAGCGAAACTCACGGCCGATGAAAAAGCCGCGCTGATCGCGGGCTTCAAAAAGATGCCCGGTTTCGCGCCGGATCAGGATAAAGACTAGAACAGCGGCGTAGCCGACGCGTCGAAAATCGTCATCGGCCGCAGGCCGAGAATCGATTCCACCGTCCGAAGACCCGCCACCGCGGTTCCGGTTTTCTCCTGGCCCGCGGGGAACGCAAGCGATGCCTTGTCCGCAGTCACCACAACCATGGCGATCCCGCCGTGGAACTTGCTCTTCTCCACCGCGTCCCTGAGGATCGGCAGCGCGGCGTCATCCTTCCCTATCCGCACCAGCAGCAGATCGGGCATCGTGTCCATCTGGTCGTATTCCTTCATCTCCGAGGCGAATTCCTTCGCACGATCAACGTCGGAATAGGCGGAATCCATCCCGCGATACTCCAGATCGGTGGAATCGGCCAGCGAAGGATCATAGACGCGATCCACCTGCTCGCCATCGGCATTCGCTTTCGGAAGGTTGTGGACCGCAAATCCATAGTTGCGCATCTTCAGCCCCGCCTGCGAGGCCGAGTTCCAGAGATAACCGGCGGGCGGCGCGTTCGCCGGCTCCTGACCTTCGAAATCGTAAACTTTCCGGCGGCCCGCCGCCGTAGCAGGGGCGAGCCGAACCGTATAATCCGGTGCGATGCCGGCCACTGCGCGATTCACGGCCTCCGCGTCTTTCTCATCGCCGCGCACCACATAGACGACATGCTGGATCCCCGTCCGTCTGCCCGCTGCCGCAACCGGTCCGGCATCGCGGTAAGGGAACGCCGCCATGGCTTTCGCTGTGGACGCAGCCCAGTCGGTATCGCCTTTCGCATCGGCGATCTGTACGGAATCCGAATGGCCGTTCACGATTGCCACTCGATCGCCATCCAGCCCAATCACGTCGGTCGGATAGTCGCCGGCCGGAATGTATCCCTGCACCAGATTGCGATCGCCTGAAATATCGATCACGGCCACCGCATTTGCGTCCGAGCACGCCACATAGATCTTCTTTTTATCCGCACTCAGCGCGGCAGCGCTCGGCGTCGTTCCCATCGGCTGCTCCGGAGTGAGCGCGAGCGAGATGGATTCGAGCTTCGTCAGATCTCCGGTTTCCGTGGCCCCCACTACGTAGAGATTATTCGTATTCGCCGCGGGCACAAACATTCGCGCCACGATCGCGGGGCCGCCCGATCCTGCCGTGGCGCCGGCGGACAATCCGCCCGGCGCCCACACCATGTCCGAAGGATGCGGCGCAAGCCGCAGATTCGAGAGCCGCTCGCCGGAATTCACGTCATACTGGCCGATCGCTCCATCCGCCCAGCTCGCCACATAGAGCGTCTTTCCGGAGGGCTGGAACAAAAGACGATACGGACGCCGCCCTGTTTTGAACCGCGACAAAATCACGCCCGATTGCGGATTCAGCACGACGACGGAATCGCGAAATACGTCCGCAACATAGAGCAGATGGCCGTCCGGCGCGAGCTTCACGTCGCCGGCGAAATCCAGCGGGGTGCGGTCCTTCTCCGCTACCAGCGGAAACATGCGGGCGGGCTTCAGTTCGCCGCCTGAAAAACTGAATTCGAAAACCGCGGCACGCGATCCGCCGCCCACGAAGACGTTATCGCCGGTCTTCGAAATCGCAAGCCCCAGCCACGCGTCGGGTACAGGAGTCCGGCTCAGTTCTTTCGATGACGCGAGATCGATCACGCTGATCGAAGGTGGATGCACCCCGGCGCTTAGCACCAGCAGATACTTGCCATCCGGCGTCGCCGCCGCCGACATAGGAAAGGTATCCACCGGGATCGGTGCCGGCTGCGCGTGTGCCAGTGCCGCCGCGCAAACAACAAACAGCAGAATTCTCATCAACCCTCAAAATAACGCTGCGCGATCGGGAAACGCCGCCCCATCCCGAACGCCTTCGACGTGACCCGCAGTCCCGGCGCCGCCTGCTGGCGTTTGTATTCGTTGCGGTCCACCATGCGCGCTACGTCCTTCACCAGTTTCAGTTCGATCCCCAGCTTCTCCGCAATATCCGCCGGGCTCGCCATTTCCTCCACATAAAGTCGCAGGATCGCGTCCAGGACGTCGTACGGGGGCAGGGAATCGCTGTCCTTCTGATCCGGACGCAGTTCCGCCGATGGCGGTTTCCGGAAAACCGATTCGGGGATCGCCCCGTCATGCCGGCGATTGGCCACGCGCGAGAGCTCGTACACCAGCGTCTTCGGCACGTCGCTGATAACCGCCAGGCCGCCGCACATATCCCCGTAAAGCGTGCAGTATCCCACCGCAAGCTCACTCTTATTGCCCGTTGTCAGCACCATCGCGCCGAACTTGTTCGAGAGCGACATCAGCGTCAGGCCGCGCAGACGCGCCTGCACATTCTCCTCCGCCACATCCGGCGGCCGTCCTTCGAAAACCGGCTGCAGCGTCCGCAGCATCTCTTCATAGGCGGGCGTGATCGGCACAATATCGAAAGGAATGCCGAGCCGCTCCGCCATTGCCTTCGCGTCGCTTACGCTGTGATCCGAGGAAAACGGCCCGGGCATCGCCAGCCCGTGCACATTCTCCCGTCCCACCGCCTCCACCGCAATTGCGGCGGTGAGCGATGAATCGATTCCTCCGCTCAGCCCGATCAGCACTTTCGAGAACCCGCATTTGCGGATGTAATCGCGTGTTCCCACTACGAGCGCCTGGTAGACAGCCTCATGCTCATCGGGAAACGTGAAATGTTCGTCCCCCGTTCGGGCAGCGGTATCCACAACGATCAGGTCCTCTTCGAACGACGCCGCCGACGCGATTACATTTCCATCGGCATCCATCGCGAAGCTCGAACCGTCAAACACCACCTGATCGTTGCCGCCCACCTGATTCACCACGATCGCCGGAACACGGTGGCGCCGTGTCATCGACCGGAACATTTCGCGGCGTAGTTCGCGCTTCCCCATGTGGAACGGCGAAGCGTTGATGCTGATCAGCAGACTGCCGCCCTGGCGCATCAGTTCATCCACCGGATCGCGCGAATAGAGCTGGTGCTTCCAGAAGAGTTTGTCGTTCCAGGAATCCTCGCAGATCGTGAGGGCAAGGTTTTCCGTGCCCAGTTCCCAGACGCTCTGCCGCGTCCCCGGCACAAAGTTCCGGCCTTCGTCGAAAACGTCGTAGGTCGGCAGCAGCATTTTGTTCTGGCGCAGCACGACTCGGCCGCCCTGCAGAATGGCGGCCGAGTTCGTCGTCTGCTTGCCCGTCGTTTCGTTCGACCGCCCCACGAAGCCGGCGATGATCGCGAGCGGAAGATCGGCGGTCGATGCCGCCAGTTGCCGGATCCCTTCCTCCGACCGGTCCACAAAACGCCGGCGCTCCACCAGATCGCGCGGCGGATAGCCGGTGATCGAGAGCTCCGGGAAAACCACCAGTTCCGCCTTCCGCTCCGCCGCCTGGCGGGAAAGACGGGCCATCAGGGCGGCGTTACCGTCGATATCGCCGACTGTAGTATTGATCTGGCCGAGGGCAATTCGCATCCGAATCTTTCAGTTTAGCGGCCGTTACAGCCCCCTTTCAAAACGGCAGTATAATCGCGTCTGATGAAAAGAGGACTGGTTGCGGTCTGCCTGCTTCTCGCCACCGGGGCGGCGCAGGAACGCCCTCTCACCGGCCCGCAGCTCGTCCGGCTCAACCGTCTGCCCGAAGCTCTCTCCGCGTTTCGTGCCGATCTGGAACTCGCGCCGAAATCAGTTGCCGCCAACAATGGCGTTGGCGTTGTGCTCGATCTTCTCGGCCGTTACGGCGAAGCCCGGCCTTACTTCGCCAAAGCGATCCAAGTGGCATCCACAGGCACGGAGAGGGTGGGGGCGCTTCGGGCCATGGCCATCGCCTGGGGATTCGCCGGCAATTGCCGCAATGCCGAGAAATACGAGCAGGAGGCATTCAATATCTACCTCGGCACCAACGACTATCCGAACGCGGGGGATACCGCCGATGAGATGGGACGGCTCTGTATCGATACCGGAGATTTTGCCCTTTCGCGCGAATGGTATTCGCGCGGGCACGACGCCGGATTGGATGAACCAAATATTTCCAACGCCCGCCGCGATCTGTGGAATTTTCGATGGGAGCATGCTCAGGCACGGCTCGATATCCGGCAGGGAAAATCGGCCAACGCCGCCCGTCATGTGGAAAACGCGAAAGCTATTCTGGCCAAAGGCACGAATCCCGATCAGGCCGAGTTCCTTCCCTATCTCACTGGTTATATTGCTTTTTATTCCGGAAATTACAAAGAGGCGCTCGATGCATTAACATATGCGTCTCTCACCGACCCCTTTATTCAATGTCTGATCGCCCAGACTTACGAGAAACTGGGCGATGCCGCCAACGCTGAAAAATACTATCGGGAAGCTGCCGACAGCACTGCCCACAGCGTTCCCGCCGCATACGCTCGCCCGTTCTCTGAACAAAAACTGCATTAATCGTCTGACGTATTCTGGGAAAAGCCAGACGAAAGTATGGTGTACTTTCCCGGATCAACGTGATATAACTGAGCCCAGCTAATTCAGTTGTGGAAGTGCTTCCAGTTCCGGGCACTTTTTGGGGTGGCTCTTTGGAGAGGGGCGGACCTGATCCGCGAGTAGGAATAAGAGGGGATACCGAATGAGAGTAATGAAGCTCAACAGCATCGTAGCTGTAGTGTGTCTTGTGGCTGCCTCAGCCCCGTGGCTGACAGCTCAAATCGTTTCGAGTACTTTGACTGGGACTGTCGTCGATCCCGCAAATGCCGTCATCGTCGGCGCGGACGCTACGCTGAAGGACCAATCCACCGGGGCCGAACGTTCTGTAAAAACCAGTGCGGAGGGGCTTTTCCGTTTCCTGGATATCGGCGCGGGTACATATACTCTGACTGTGAAGGCGGCAGGCTTCCGGACGAAAGTGCAGCAAGATATTGAAGTCCAGACCAGCGCCACCCGCGATATCGGACATGTGGCAATGGAACTCGGAAACATCGCCGATCAGATCACGGTGACTGCCGACGCCGCAAACGTCGAACTTTCGAGCAGCGAAAAGGCCCATAGCGTCGATGACACTCAGATTGAGAATATGCCGTCGCGCGGGCGCGACCTCTTCGCGTTCATCGGAACCCTTCCAGGCATGATCGACACGAATAATACGAGCCCGGGCGTCAGCACCAATTCCCACGACTTCCGAAATGCGTATTCCGTCGGGAACATCAGCATGAATGGCAACCAGTCGATGATGAACGTGACGGTGGACGGTCTCACCGGCATGGACGTCGGATGCGGCAACTGCCTGCTCGAAGGTAATCCGAACATGGACGCCGTCTCGGAGGTGAAGGTTCTGAGCTCGAACTACTCGGCCGAATACGGCCGCAACTCTGGAGGTACGATAACGCTCGCCACCAAGAGCGGCACGCAAAGCTTCCACGGCAGCGGCTGGTGGCAGCATCGCCACGAAGAATTTAACGCGAATACATTCTTCAACAACATCAGCGGTTTGCCGCGCGCCGAGTACCGGTTCAACATTGATGGCTACAGCGTCGGCGGTCCGATTTTCATACCGCACCACTTCAACACCAACAAGACGAAGCTGTTCTTCTTCGCTTCCGAAGAATGGAGCGGCCTGTTCCCTGGCGCGACCACCGTGCTCAGGAACATGCCGACGGCTCTCGAACGAAATGGTGATTTCTCGCAGTCTGTCGATGTCAACGGTAAGCAGATTGCCGTGAAGGATCCGCTCACGCAGATTCAGTTCCCAAACAACGTGATTCCGTCCAGCCGCTTCGATCCGACCGGTGTAGGAGAGAAGATTCTGAATTTCTTTCCGCTCCCGAACTACTCGCCGGCTCCCGGCAATCCGAATTACCTGAAATACAACTATCAGGCGCTCATCGGCGGTCAGCACCCGATCCGCAATGACGTGGTCCGCGTCGATACGAATCCGACGTCGAAGATCGCCGCCTACGCCCGCATGGTCAGAGATCATGACGTAACGACAGACCCGCAGGCAGGTTTTGACTTCGTCTACTCGCCGCAGTTACATCCCCTGCCGTCCTTTAACTACTCCGGCGCCATCACCTGGACGATCCGGCCGACGCTGGTGAACGAATTCAACGTCGGCAAGGCAGGCAGCGACTGGAATTATTATTATGAGGATCCGTCGAACCTCACCCGTTCGGTTTTCGGCAATCCGCCGAAGCTATACCCGGTGACATACAACGACCCCTCTACTGTTTCCAGTCTCAGCGGTTCGAACCTGCATATGTACGACTTCATTCCGAACGTGAGCTTCGGCAGCATCCCGTCGAGCGCCACGAGCGTAACGCTTGGACGCGAAACGCCGAATCCGGTCCACAATTATTCGATCGTCGACAATATCAGCTGGATCAAGGGCAAGCACACCCTTAAGATGGGCATCTACGAAGAATATGCGTGGAAATACCAGCCATCCGGCGGCGCCTATACCGGAAGCTACAATTTCGGCAACGATGGGAGTAACACGACCTTCGGTTCGCAGGACGGCTATTCCAACGCTTTGCTCGGATACTTCGCAAGCTACAGCGAACAGAATCTCCGGCTTGCCAACATCGTCGATTACTGGAACAGCGAATGGTACGTACAGGATAGCTGGAAGGCCAGTAAGCGCCTGACCTTCGACATCGGCGTCCGCTTCTATAACCAGTCGCCGCAGGTGGACGAGAATGGCACGTGGGCGATTTTCGATCCCACGAAGTACGATCCGTCGCAGACTCCGCGATTGTATGTGCCGGCAATCGTGAACGGCCAGCGCCTCGCGCAGGATCCCCTGACGAAATCCACTGCGCCGGCGGCAGCGATTGGCGCCTTTGTTCCCGGCAGCGGCAATGTCGCCGACGGCATGATTCCGCTGGGCAAAGGACAGGATGCCTACCATCAGAAACCCGGCGTTGTGGCTGCTCCGCGCCTCGGCTTCGCCTATGACCTGTTTGGCGATGGCAAGACGGCTCTGCGCGGCGGCTTCGGTATCTTCTACAACCGCGTGAACGGCAACTCGGTTTACGGCATGACGGGCAACCCGCCGAATACTGTGACGGCGACCGTTTACGACAGCACCATCGGCGGCCTCACCCCGGGACAGGGTTTCAGCTCACCGCCGAACATCGGCTGGTACAGCGACGGCCAGTGGGATTCCGAACGCAACGCCAGTCTCGGCATTCAGCGCAATCTGGGCTGGGGCACCACGCTCGATGCTTCCTGGGTCGCCAACTGGGGCGTTAACCAGCCCTGGACGATCAACATCAATTCGATTCCCCTGGGCGCGGATTTCGATCCGAAGAATGCCGACCCGACCAAAAAAGGCAGTGTGCTGCCTTCCGTGTTTGAGCGTGTCAATTACCCTGGCTGGGGCAACCTCACCAAGCAGGCGTGGGGCGGTTCCACTAACTATCACTCGCTGCAGACCCAGGTTCAGCATCGCTTCCGCAGCGG
>DASZVV010000177.1:0-4958 GCA_035546955.1 Bryobacteraceae bacterium | reverse complement strand
TGCCGCTCGTGCTCGAAAAGGTACCAGACGCGCGTCTGCTCGTCGCCGGGTCCGATCCCCCGCCCCGTCATTCCTTCCATGACCCCGCGAATGCGATCGATCTGCTGGGATTCGTGGGAGACATTCAGCCGCTGTTCGCCGAATGCGCGGTTTTCATTTGTCCCATTCGCAGCGGTTCCGGTGTGCGGGTGAAGCTGCTCGAAGCCTTCGCAAGCGGTATTCCGGTGGTTTCCACGACTCTCGGCGCCGAAGGTCTCGCCCGCAGGGATGGCGAGTTCTGTGTGCTGGCCGACGACCCGCGCGGATTTGCCGATGGCGTGATTCGAGTTCTGGAAGATTCGGCGTTCGCATCAGAAATTGCGGCGCGCGCCCGGCGGGAAGTGGAGAGCAACTGGGATATGGCGGTGATCACGGCGCGGCTGGCCGATCGATACCGCGCACTGATCGCGGCCAAACGCGCGGCCTGCACCAGGCCAGCCGCCGGCGAAGCCGCTGCCTCTTCACCCGCTACCGCTTTACAATCACATTTATAGTGAGTGCGGGCGCTTCCATCACGGCTGTGGTTCCGGTGCATAACCGCGCCGATCTGCTCGCGCAACTGCTCGACAGCATCGCCCGTCAAACGGCGCCGTTCGCGCGGGTGATTGTGGTCGACAACGCTTCAACGGACGGCGCACCCGAGCTGGCGGCAAGCCGCGGGTGCACAGTGCTCCCGCAGAGCACGAATACGGGCTTCGCGCGCGCCGTCAATATTGGCTGGCGCGAAACACGGGAGAGCGAATGGATCGCGATCCTCAACAGCGACGTCACGCTCGATCCGCACTGGGCCGAGCGGCTGCGCGATGCCGCCGAGGGTTTCAGTTTCGCCACCGGAACAATTCTCAACGCGGCCGACCGGCAGTCGATCGACGGCACCTACGATCTGCTGAGCCGCTCGGGGTGCGCCTGGCGCGCAGGTTATGGCGAACGCGCGGCGATAACGAACGCCGCGCCTTCTTCTCTCATTGCGCTTGCGCCGGGCACCGCGTGCCTCTTCCGCCGCGATGTGCTCGAAAAGCTCAACGGCTTCGAAGAAAGTTTCGAATCCTATCTCGAAGACGTTGATCTGGGGCTGCGCTGCGTCCGCGAAGGTTATACCGGAGTCTACGTACCGGAAGCTGTTGCGTGGCACCACGGCAGCGCGACGCTGGGCCGGTGGAATGCGCGCGTGGTGCGGCTGACTTCGCGCAATCAGCTTCTGCTCGTGCGCCGGCATTACGACCGCGAATTATTCCGCCGCTGCCTGTGGCCGATCGTCGCAGGGCAGGCGCTCTGGGGACTGATTGCGCTGCGGCACGGTGCACCTTTTGCGTGGGTGGCGGGAAAATGGGACGCACTACGGAACTTTCGTCTTGAGGGCGCCCCCTCGCCGCGGCTGCGCGCGTTTCTTGCCGCGTCGGAAAAGGAAATCCAGGCGCGCGCGGCCGATCCTTACTGGCGCTGGTATTTCCGGCTGACAGCGATATCGGGCTCGCCCGGCGCGGCGCATTGACACATGGCCCGTGTCGCAATAGTCGTTGTCACCTATCAGTCGTCGGAATTTATTGGAGCGTGCCTCGACTCCATCGGGCAAATTCCGGACGCGGAAATCGTGGTCGTCGATAACGCTTCATCTGATTCTACGAGGGTAATAGTTGAAGAAAAAGGCGTCCGGCTCATCGCGAATCCGGAAAATCGGGGATTCGCGGGAGCCGTCAATCAGGGCGTAAAGGAGACATCAGCGCCGCTGATTCTGCTCCTGAACCCCGATGCGCGGCTCGAAAGCGGCCTGGAGCCACTGATTGCACGCCTCGATGATCCTCAGACGGGCGCGGCGGGGGGGCTTCTTGTCGGTGAGGACGGGAAGCCACAAAGCGGGTTCATGGTCCGACGCCTGCCGACGGCAGCAGCTCTGAGCTGTGAGGCCTTAGGGATCAATCGGATCTGGCCAGGAAACCCGGTGAATTGGCATTATAGATGCATAAGAATTGACCCGATGGTTCCAGCCCTTGCCGATCAGCCCGCCGGCGCATTCCTGATGTTCCGCCGTGACGCGTGGCTGCGGGTGGGTGGTTTTGATGAGGATTTCTGGCCGGTCTGGTTTGAAGATGTTGATTTCTGTGCCCGTCTGAAGTGGGCCGGTTACCGGATCTGGTACGAGCCGGCGGCGCGGGCGAGGCATGCCGGCGGCCATTCGGTCCAGGAAATCCCCTTAACCAACAAAGAAAAGTACTGGTATGGTAGCCTTCTAAGGTACGCCGCCAGGCACTTTCAACCGATTGCATACGCTGGAGTTTGCGTATCGGTGATGACGGGCTCGCTGGTGCGCGCCGCACGCGCTTTTCCGCGGGGCGGCAAGAGGGTTTTTGCAATCTACGGTGAAGTAATCCGCTTCTCTTTCGCTCATCTGCGAAGAGCTATCCGGCCGGGGGGCCGGAATCGGTAAGCGTTGTTTCGGGTAACAGGCTTTAAGCAGTAGAAGCGATTTTGGATGACTGGAGAAAACTTTCGCGTACATGTCCCATAGCGGCTTTGTCTCGGTTACCATCGTCACGTTCAACAGCGGCCGGTTTATCAAACGCTGTCTCGAATCCGTTCTCGATCAGAAATATCCGCTGAAGGAAATTATTGTCATCGACAATAATTCGTCGGACGGCACTGTCGATATTCTGGAGCCCTTTGAGGACCGCTGCCGTATCGTCTACAACGAAGAAAATATCGGATTCTCCGCGGCGCAGAACCAGGCGATCGCGCTTTCCGAAGCTGAGTGGGTCCTGACCCTGAATCCCGATGTACTGCTTCTGCAGGGCTTCCTCGAATCGCTGGTCAATGCGGGCAATATGGATCCGCGCGTGGGTACCGTCTGCGGCAAGCTCATGACGATGAAAGCGACCTTCGACTTTCCCGAAGACCCGCTCGTCGATTCCACCGGCATCTACTTCACTCCCAATCTGCGTCATCTCGACCGCGGCAGTCTGCGGCTGGACGATGGCAGCTTCCGCAATTACGAGTATGTCTTCGGCGCCACCGCGGCAGCCGCGCTTTATCGCCGCGAGATGGTGGAAGATATTTCGATTCAGGGCGAGTTTTTCGACAACGATTTCTTCGCCTATCGCGAAGATGCGGACGTCGCATGGCGCGCCCAGCTGATGGACTGGAAGTGCCTCTACGTGCCCTACGCCAAGGGCTATCACGTGCGCAAGGCGCTGCCCGGCAACCGCCGCGAACTCACGGCCGAGATCAACATGCACTCGGTCAAGAACCGCTTCCTGCTGCGGATGAAGAACATTACCGGCAATCTCTACTGGCGGAATTTCTTCTCTATTACCGCCCGGGATATCGTGGTGGTGAGCTGTTGCCTGCTCTGGGAACACACCTCGCTGCGCGCATTTTCATTCGTTTTTTCCAACTGGCGGCGCGTGATGGAAAAGCGCCGTGAGATCATGTCCCGCCGCCGGGTGAGCGACGAATATATGGCAAGCTGGTTTTCCTTCCACCCGGTCAGCAAGCCCGCGCCGAAGAAGTTCGCTGCCGCGCTCACGCCGACGCGCGTCTCGAAGCAGCACCGCTAGGCCGTGCGCATTGCGCTTCTGGGTACGCGCGGAATTCCCGCCCGCTACGGCGGTTTTGAAACCTTCGCCGAAGAACTTTCCACGCGTCTGGTTGCGCGCGGTCATCAGGTGACTGTTTATTGCCGCGAGCGGCCTGCTTCGGTGAAGTACCGCGGCGTGGATCTCGTCTGGCAGCCCACGATTCGGCACAAATATTTCGATACGCTCGCCCACTCGTTTTTTTCCACGCTGCATCTGGTGTTTCGGCGCGGGCCGTATCCTGCTGATGTTGCGCTCTACTGCAATGCGGCCAATTCGATTTTCACGCTGCTGCCGAAAATTACCGGAATTCCGGTGGTGGTGAATGTGGACGGCATCGAGCGGCGGCGCAAGAAGTGGAATCGTCTCGCCCGCGGCTGGTATTACATGTCCGAATACCTCTCGACTGTTTTCCCGACATGCTTCGTAACGGATGCCGAGGCCATTCGCCGCTACTACCGTGAGCAGTGGAAAGCGGATTCGCTGTTCATTCCCTACGGCGCGGATACAACTCTGGCCACCACGCACGAAGCGCTCGACCGGCTCCGGCTGGAGCGCGGGCGCTATTTCCTCTACGTCAGCCGGCTTGAGCCTGAGAATCGCGCGCTCGAGGTGCGGGAAGCGTTCGAGCGGGTGGAAGCGCCAGAGATGAAGCTCGCGCTGATCGGCGATGCTCCCTATGCGAGCGAATACATTGGGCGCGTGCGCGATACGAAAGATCCGCGCATCGTAATGCCGGGCGCGATTTACGGACAGGGGTACCTGGAGCTCGGCTCGTGGTGCTTTGCCTATATCCACGCGACAGAGGTCGGCGGGACGCATCCGGCACTGATTGAAGCCATGGCGCGTGGCGCGCTGGTGATCTATCTGGACACGGACGAGAATCGCGAAGTTTGCGGCGATGCCGGCATCGCATATGCGAATCAGGACGAGTTGGCGGCGCAAATAACGGCAGTGCTCGGAATGAGTGACGCGGAGCGGCAGGTTTATCGCGGCCGGGCCCTCGCGCGGGTGCGCGAACGGTATGACTGGGACGCGGTAACCGGCCAATACGAATCCCTCCTGGCAGGCTTGCGAAAATAGGTTTTGCAACCAGCCCGCTGCTACGTCGAAATCTCCCGCTCCCGCATTGCGAGCAACTATCGCGCCGTGTGCGATGCCGTCCGTCCCGGCACCGAAGTCATGGGCGTCGTGAAGGCGGACGCCTATGGCCACGGCTCGGTCGAAGTCTCCCGCGTGCTGACGAAAGAAGGCGCACGCTGGCTGGCAGTGAGTTCGGTGGATGAAGGCATCGTGCTGCGCCGCGCCGGCATCGATTGCCGGATCCTCGTGATGGCGGGCGTGATGCCG
>DASZVV010000176.1:0-10115 GCA_035546955.1 Bryobacteraceae bacterium | reverse complement strand
AATTCCCGTTAACAGCTGTTGCCCGCTGTTGCAGAAATCGCACCAATCTGCGACTTCGTACCAGAAGGGGTGTTGCGGAGTGGAGATTTCTGAAGGGAATCTGAAATTGTGATCGTTCATAGCGTCTATCCACTGGCCGGCGGAGCCACTTATGGGTAGTACCGCGGTAAAGTATTCCGGGAGGTTTGCACTTTGTGCCCTGCGCCCGCCCCCGAAGCGGATCGTGCACCTCGCGGTTTCGAATCCTGAGGGGCGCCGCAAGTGATTGGCCGCGACAGGGCTGACGGAGAGAGACGCTGGTGGCAGCCGCCATACCGATCCGACTCGCTGAACCGACTCGCTGAACCTTGACGTCGCTCCTGCAGGGTGATAGCGTTAGACCGTAATTCGCCTCGTGAAAGGAATCGAAAGAATCCCGCGCGGCCGCGTGGCGCGGGCGTTCGCAATGACCTTCGCCGCCGCCACGCTCGCCCTCCCGCAGGATGCCGTTCTTCCCGACGGCAAAGGCCGCGATAAAGTCGAAAACGCCTGCACGGTCTGCCACACGGCGGACCGCATTATGGCGCAGCACATGACCGTCGATCAGTGGCGATCGGAAGTCCGCACCATGGTGGAAAATGGCGCGTCGCTCAACCCCGATGAGTGGGAACCGGTTGTCGCCTATCTTTCTAAAAACTTTGGGCCGCCGGTCAATCTGAACACTGCCACCGCGAAGCAGATCGCGGAGAGCCTGCCGTTCTCCGACGCGGAAGCCGCCGCCCTGGTCGCCTGGCGGACAGCCAACGGACCCTTCAGAGATATAAAAGATGTGAAGAAGGTTCCCGGCGTGGACCAGAAGAAAATCGACGCTCAGCAGACAAGGATCACGTTTTGAACTCCTCGAAACCATTCGTCGCCGCCGGCGCCGCTGTGCTGATCGCGCTTGGCTCGCACTCGGTCACTGCCCAGACTGGCGCGACCGTCAACTTCGATCGCGAAGTCCGCCCCATCCTTTCGAACAATTGCTTCCGCTGCCACGGTCCCGATGAAAGCTCGCGGATCGGCGGTTTCCGTCTCGACCGCCGGGACGAAGCCACCCACCAGCAGATGGTCGGCACGCCGATCGTCCCCGGGGACCCCGATCACAGCGAACTCATCGCGCGCATCAATTCGACCGATGACGGCACAGTGATGCCGCCAGCCATCACCCACACGAAGCTCACGGACGCCCAGAAATCCACGCTGCGCCGCTGGATCGCGGAAGGCGCGAAGTACGAAAGCCACTGGTCGTATCAGCCGGTCGTGCGGCCGGCGCTGCCGGTATCTGCAACGAAGAACGAAAACCCGATCGATGCCTTCATCCACGCGCGCCTGGCGAAGGAAGGTCTGAAGCCTTCGCCCGAAGCCGACCGCCGCACGCTTATCCGCCGCGTCACGCTCGATCTCACCGGCCTTCTGCCGACTCCGGAACAAGTCGCGGCGTTTGAAGCCGACAAATCGCCCGATGCTTATGAAAAGGTGGTCGATCGGCTATTCGCGTCGAATGAATACGCAGAGCAGCAGGCGGTGCTCTGGCTCGACGCCGTTCGCTACGCGGATTCCGCCGGTTTTCACAGCGACGGCTCGCGTCCGGTCTGGCTCTATCGCGATTACGTGCTGAAAGCTTTCCGCGTTAACAAGCCATTCAGCGATTTCACGCGTGAGCAGATTGCGGGCGATCTGATGCCCAACGCGACGATCGATCAGAAAATCGCCGCCGCCTACAATCGCCTGAGCCGCAGTTCGGCCGAGGGCGGGCTTCAGCCGAAGGAATATTACGCAAAGTATGGCGCCGATCGCGTACGCGACCTCTCCACGGTGTGGCTGGGCAGTAGCTTTGGCTGCGCCGAATGCCATAACCATAAGTTCGATCCCATCCTGACGAAGGACTTCTACGCCATGAAGGCTTTCTTCGCCGATATCAAAGAAGATGGCCTTGTGCAGGACGTGGGACCCACCGCCTTCGCCCCGAAGATGAAGGTTTATGGCCCCGGTCAGAAGGAAGCGATCGACGCTCTACAGAAGCAGGTGGATGAGGCGCGTGCCTCGCTCACGAAGCAGGCGGAAGGGCTTGCCGAGCAGCAGCGGCAGTGGGAGAAGGAAGAACTGGTCCGCTATCTCTCGGGTGAACTCGCGTGGCAGTTCCCGATTCCTGTCGCAGCTACGGCGAGCAAAGCGACTCTCACGATCCAGAAAGAAGACATCCAGCAGGATCCGCGCACGCTTTCGACCTCCGTCTCCATGGGCGCGGGCATGATCAGTGTGGATGGCGCGAATCCAGACAACGAAACCTATGACGTCACGATCGAGCCCGGAGCAGGGAAGTGGTCGAGCCTTGCACTCGAAACCGGTCAGGATGACAGCCTGCCTGGCGCGAACATCGCGCGCGGGTCAGATCACTTCACTGTGACCGAAATCAACGCCGAGATGGACGGTAAGCCGGTCCCCTTCCAGTTCGCGTTCAGCGATACGGCGCCAGTGGCGGGCACGTCGGCGATGGCGGCGATAGATGGCGATCCGAAGACGGGATGGGCAGTAGGCTCAGTGGCGCGAGGTCCGCGCACGATGCTCATGCTCCGCCTGGCCGCTCCGGTCACCACGAAGGATGGCGACAAGATCGTGGTCCATATTCATCAGGATTCGGAAGAACGCAAGGCGACCATTGGCCGCTTCCGCATCGCGATTTCGGCTGATCCTGGCTCCTGGCCCGGCACGGGAGGCCGCAACGCGGTTCGAAATGCGGTTGCGCGCGCCGATCGCGATGAGGGCATCGCAGCGCCAGCGCGGCAGGAAGCCGCGAAGCAGGAGAATCCCGCAATCGCGCCTCCGCCACCCGCCAATGACGGTCTGGCCGCGAACATCGCATCCGCGCTTTTCACTTCACCGGAGAAGCGTTCCGAGGATCAGAAGAAGCTCGTCCTTGAATACTTCGCGTATTCGAATCCAAAGCTTATCGATGCGAGCATCGAACTTTCCAGGCAGGAAGCGAAGCTCGCAAAGCTGATCAATGACGTGCCGGAAGTGATGGTGACCGAATCGGTGGAGCCGCGCGAAGTGCGGGTGCTGCCGCGCGGCAACTGGATGGACGATTCGGGCGAGGTCGTGCAGCCCGCGATCCCCGAATTCCTGGGCAAGCTCGATACCGGCGGCCGCCGCGCCACGCGGCTCGATCTGGCGAACTGGCTGGTATCGGATACTAATCCGCTGACCGCGCGCGCGTTTGTGAATCGCATGTGGCGGCAGTTCTTCGGTATCGGGATTTCGAAGAACCTGGAAGATCTGGGCTCGCAGGGCGAAGCGCCGGTGCATCCGGAACTGATCGACTGGCTGGCTTCCGAATTCATGAAGCCCGAGTACCGCGCCGAAGGCACGCACGCCTGGGACGTGAAGCACCTGTTGCGTACGATTGTCACGAGCGAGACGTATAAGCAGTCGTCGGTTTCGAATCCTGAGCTCGATAAGCGCGATCCCGATAACCGGCTGCTCGCGCGGCAGAGCCGCTTCCGGATTGAAGCCGAATCGGTACGCGACACCGCGCTCGAGATTTCCGGCTTGCTCGTCGATCAGTTCGGCGGCCCCAGCGTGCGGCCGTACCAGCCTGAGGGCTATCTGGCGGCGCTGAATTTCCCGAAGCGTGAATGGTCGGCCAGCCACGGCAGCGACCTTTACCGCCGCGCCGTCTATACGCACTGGCAGCGCACGTTCCTGCATCCTTCGCTGCTGAATTTTGACGCGCCGACGCGCGAGGAATGCACCGTGAACCGCATCAACTCCAACACGCCGCTGCAGGCGCTCGATCTGCTGAACGATCCCATCTTCGTGGAAGCGGCGCGCGTCTTCGCGGAAAACATTCTGGACAAAGGCGGCAAAACAGTAGACTCCCAGCTCACCTGGGCATTCGAGCGCAGCCTGGAGCGAAAGCCTGACGCCGTTGAGCTCAAAGTGCTGCGGGATGTTTACCACAGCGCCGCGCTGCATTTCGAGACCGACCGCAACGGCGCGGCGGGACTATTGGCGATCGGCGAGGCGCCCGTGCCCGCCGAGATGAAGACCGGGGATCTGGCGACCATGACCAGCGTGGCGCGGGTCATCCTCAACCTGCACGAAGCGATTACGAGAGATTAACGATGAACACCGAACTTCTGAAACGGCGGGCATTTCTGGGACAGAGCGCGGCGGGCTTCGGGCTGATCGCGCTGAACAGCCTGATGGACCCCCGCATCCTTCGCGCCGCGGAGGCAGACGGACAGACCGAAGGCAAATACCAGGGCGTGATCAATCCGCGCCATTTCCCGCCGAAGGCGAAGCGCGTGATCTACCTGTATATGGCGGGCGGCCCTTCGCACCTCGAAACGTTTGACGACAAGCCGAAGCTGCGAGAGATGCACGGCAAGCCGATGCCGGATTCGTTCACGAAAGGCCAGCAGATCGCCCAGCTTCAGGGCAAGGCGCTCACCTGCTACGGGCCGCAGCATGAGTTCAGCACGTACGGGAAATCCGGGCAGCGCATCTGCAATCTCTTTTCGCACCTGGGCGGCGTGGCGGACGATATCACGGTGGTCCGCTCCATGTGGTCGGAGCAGATCAATCACGATACGGCCCACATGTTCCTGAATACGGGATCGATCATCGCCGGACGTCCCAGCATGGGCTCGTGGCTCCTCTATGGGCTCGGCGCCGATACCGAGAATCTGCCTGGCTTCATCGTGATGCTTTCGGCGGGGCGCGGCGGGCAGATGCAGCCGATTTCGGCGCGGCAATGGTCAGCCGGGTTTCTGCCGAGCAAGTTTCAGGGAGTCAAGCTGAATTCGTACGGCAATCCGGTGCTGTATCTGGATAATCCGGCGGGCATCGACGCAAAGCTGCAGCGCGAATCGATCGACGCGATCAATGCGATCGACCGCGACCGTTACAAGACCGTGCAGGATCAGGAGATTCTGACGCGCATTTCGCAATATGAGATGGCGTTTAAGATGCAGACCAGCGTGCCCGATCTGGTGGACATGAGCAAAGAGCCGGCGAGCATCATGGAAGCGTACGGGGCGAAGCCGGGCGATGGGTCGTTCGCGTCGAACTGTCTGCTCGCGCGGCGGCTGGCGGAGCGCGGCGTGCGGTTCATCCAGCTTTACCACCGCGACTGGGACCATCATTCGGCCGTGAAGGCGGGGATCGAATTTAAGGCAGAGGAAATCGACAAACCGGTGGCGGCGCTGATTACGGATCTGAAGCAGCGCGGCATGCTGGATGAGACGCTGATCGTGCTCGGCGGCGAATTCGGACGAACGCCGATGTCACAGGGCGGCGATGGCCGCGATCATCACATCAAGACGTTTTCGTATATGCTGGCCGGCGGCGGGATCAAGCCAGGGCTGAGCTACGGGACGAGCGATGAGCTCGGATATGCTGCTGTCGACAAGCCGGTGAGTATCCACGATTTTCACGCGACGATGCTGCGCGTGCTGGGGATCGATCATCTGCGGATGACGGTGAGGTATTCCGGGCTGGATGCGCGGCTGACCGGGGTGGGGGCGCAGGGGCAGGTGGTGACTGATCTGCTCGCGTAGATTCACTTCTATTGAACCTGAATGCTGGTTACGTTTTCAGGAAATCAGCGTCGATTCCGGCCTGAACGACCGACCGAATGCCTAACAGTACGTCACGGGCGTCATCTGATGGCGTGCAAGCGCCCGCGTGAAATCGAGAACCTTCGCTTGTCCGGCGATGTCCTTTGCAATCGCCAGATCATGCACATCGAGGCACCATCTTCAAGCGCCTTGTATATTGCCACTGCTGACCGCAACCAATCGCGACTCCCGCCCCTGACCGCCAATGACGACGATATCCATTACTCCAGCTGTGGCCGCTGACGACTTCCATACATCGATGATGGCCGCTTTGGGGAAGACCCGTCGCTCTACTTTCCCAAATCCTTGACTGTATACCCCTCCGGCTTTGGCAGTTCGAACTGCTGATCCGTCAGCTCAGGATTCATCTGCACATCGCTGATATCGATCACCGTCCCGTACCCGTCCTTCTTGAACGATGCATCGATGTGCATGGGAAACTGAATCCCGTTGAACGCCTTCCACTTGTCGTACTTCGTGTCGCTCACAATCAGCCCGGTCGGGTCGTAGATTCGCTGGCGCACCACGTGGAAATCCAGCCGGTCGAACCATACGGTGCGGTCCGGCAGGTCGGTATCGTCTGCCCCCTTACGCGCGATCTGCAGTACGTACCAGGCGTGGTCCACATCGGTGTCGTCCTGGAGGAAAATCCGCTCTGTTGTCAGGTCGGCCGGCTTCACCAGCAGCGCGTCCAGCAGATTGCGCGGACGCATGTTCTCGATCGGGTTGTCCGAAGCCGCCGGCGCCGAATCCTGCCCCACCACGTACAGGCTCTTCGACGGAATGGTGAGATGGAACTCCCCACCCTGCGAGGCCAGATCGAACAGCGTCCCCACCACTTTCGAATGTCCCTGCAGCCGCAGGGCGGCCGGCTTGCGGAACAGGATAGTCGTGGTGGCGCTATACGTCAGTTCCGTGATCTGGGCGCTTCGGTAGACGCTGCCCACCTTTGCAATCATCTCCGATTTCGCGATGAATGAATGGATGGCGTCGTAGTTGTCGCCCAACTGCTGGTTGAGGATCGCCGCCGTGGTCGTCAGCAGCTTCAATGGCTCACTGGACGGCCCCGGCTTGGCGCCGTAGTTGACCGCGGTACGCCGGAAGAGACAGGAACTGGAGGTGAGAGCGAGCGCGAGAATCGCCGCGGCTCTCCAAAGTCGAGAGGGGCCCAAATCCTATTTTATCTGTTCGCAACGTTTCGTTAACGTGGGTTTTTGGCAGCATGCCGCTGAAACGGAATCGTTTAACGTAGCCAACCTTACAAATTCAGCATTTCGCGAAGCCGGCGGCTCTGCAAACGGCTCACTGGAATCTCGCTGGCCTTCTTGTCGTCCATGCGTAACTGGTAGGTCGATTTGAACCACGGGATCACCTCCCGAATCCGGTTCACGTTCACCAGATACGACCGGTGCGCGCGCCAGAAGATGTCGGGATCGAGGGCCGCCTGCAGTTCTTCGATGGTCCGGAAGTTCGATTGGCCCTCGGCGTTGGCTGCCACCAGCGTGATCACCCCGTTCGCGATGGTCGCGTAGACCAGTTCGTCGGGCCCAATCACGAGATTGCGGTTCCCGCTTCGGATCAACAGCTTGGTGAATGCCGGCCTGGTCGCGGCCGCAGGCGGCGGCTCCGTCAACCGGTCCGCCAGGATGCGGCGTGCGCGCGCCAGCGTTGCCGCCAGCCGGTCGCGGTCTACCGGCTTGAGCAGGTAATCCATGGCTTCGAGCCTGAACGCCTCGACGGCGAACTGGTCGAAGGCGGTGGAAAAGATGATGTGCGGGGGATCGATCTGGTTCTCGCGCAGCCGCCGCACGACACCAAGGCCATCGAGCCCGGGCATCTGGATATCGAGAAAGGCAAGCGCGGGATCGAGCTTTTCGATGAGGTCGAGCGCTTCCAGCCCGTTCGCAGCTACGCCGACGACTTCCACTTCACCCGTTTCCTCCAGCAGGAAACGGAGCTCTTCGCGCGCCAGCGGCTCATCATCGGCGATGACGGCCGACATCGGCACCCGGCCTGGCGTTTGCCCGGCAGCCGGGCCGGCGCTCGCACCGGCTATGGAAGCGCGGAGGGGCATGGACTGGATTATAACGAACCAGCGCGTGAAGTCGATGTGTTTTCCACGTAAGATAGTGCCGGAGGGGGGATGCGTGCGGCTTCTGACGGTGATGGTTTTTGCAGATTCCTCGCTGCTCAACCCCGCGGCGGGCCAAGTTTTGAAGGTGCTTCGATCAGGCATGATTATGAACTCGAGTTTCCAGATGGCTTCCGGCAGAGGTGGAGGGTGGTGGCTCGGGCTTCCGCAAACACGCCTCCCGATCAGATCCCAGTCATCCTGCAAAACCTGCTGATCGACGGTTTCCAGCTCCGGTTTCACCGCGAAACCCGCGAGACTCAGGCTTACGTTCTGATTCCTGCCAAAGGCGGAACGAAGTGAAGCCGACCGCCGCGGCCGCGGTTCGGCTGGGATCCGAGCGGTCGCCGATCGGACTGAAGCCGGAACTCCGCAAAGTCCCGGTCAATATGTTCGTGGTGGATCACATTGCGCCCAATCCCACCGACAACTGCGCACCCCATCATGCACGGGCTGATATCATAGCGAGTTGCAGTAAATCCTGAATCCTTTCAAAATAGTGACGCGCCGGTTACAGCTGCGTTCGCGGCGCTCACAGGGGAGCGAATTTCTTTGTCCAACACGCAAGATACGTCGGCCAGACCTACGCCGAAGATTGAGCCAGCCGAAGGCAAACTCGGAATCCTGATTCCGGGGATGGGCGCGGTCGCCACCACATTCATCGCCGGCGTGGAAGCCATCAAACGAAAGATGGCTCAGCCGATCGGCTCCGTCACTCAGCTTGCCACCATCCGCCTCGGCAAGCGCACGGATAACAATACACCAAAAATCAAGGAATTCGTTCCGCTCGCTCCGCTGGAAAATCTGGTCTTCGGCGGCTGGGACATCTTCGAAGAAAACTGCTATGAAGCCGCGGTGAACGCCGCGGTGCTGGACCGGCCTCTGCTCGACAGCCTGAAGGAACCGCTCTCAGCCCTCAAGCCCATGTCCGCCGTGTTCGACAGCGAATACGTGAAGCGCATCAACGGTCCCAACCAGAAGCCCAAAGCTTCGAAAATGGAACACGCCGAGATGCTGATGGACGACATCAAACAGTTCAAGGCGCGCAGTGGCGCAAGCCGTCTCGCCATGATCTGGTGCGGTTCCACCGAAGTCTTTCACAGGGCGAGCGCCGTCCATCAAACCATCGAAACATTCGAGAAAGGTCTGGCCGCGAGCGATCCCGAAATTTCGCCGAGCCAGATCTACGCGTACGCCGCCTTAAAATCCGGCGTGTCTTACACGAACGGCGCGCCGCACCTGACTGTGGACGCGCCCGCGCTCATGCAGATGGCGCGCGACCGCAGCGTACCCATCGCCGGCAAAGACTACAAGACCGGCCAGACGTTCATGAAGACGCTGCTCGCGCCCGGCTTCAAGTCGCGCATGCTCGGTGTCTCCGGCTGGTTCTCCACCAACATCCTCGGAAACCGTGACGGCGAAGTGCTGGATGATCCGGGCTCGTTCAAGTCGAAAGAAGAAACCAAACTCTCGGCACTCGAGCAGATCCTGCAGCCGGACCTTTATCCGGATCTCTACAAGGACATCTACCATAAAGTCCGCATCAACTATTACCCGCCGCGCGGCGATAACAAAGAGGGATGGGACAACATCGATATCTTCGGCTGGCTCGGCTACCCGATGCAGATCAAGGTCAACTTCCTCTGCCGCGATTCGATTCTGGCGGCGCCGCTCGCGCTCGATCTGGTGCTGTTTATGGATCTCGCGCAGCGCGCGGGCATGCGGGGCGTGCAGGAATGGCTCTCATTCTACTTCAAGGGCCCGATGACCGCACCCGGTCTCTACCCCGAGCACGACATCTTTATTCAGCTCATGAAGCTGAAGAACACGCTGCGCTGGATGAAGGGCGAACAGCTCATCACGCACCTCGGTCTCGAGTACTACGATTAAGCCGTTTGATACCGGGTTGTTAGAGCCAAACCCTGAGGTTTATGATATCCCCAGGGGCGTGGTAACCGGGGGCCGGTTGGTGCGTCCAAACTCTGAGACGATCAACGGCGATGCGGATCCTGGTTATAGGTGGCACTCTTTTTATCGGCAAAGCGCTTGTGAAGCGCCTTCTGGCTGCCGATCACGAAGTCACGGTTTTGCACCGCAAAGCCGATCATCCTTTCGGACGCCGCGTGCACAACGCGCGGGCGGACCGAAATGATGCTGCGAAAGTAAAGTCCGCGCTCGCCGGCCAGCGATTCGACGCCGTCTACGATATTGCGTATGACTGGGAGCGCGGCACCACGGGCCAGCAGGTGGAAGCCTGCGCGAAGGCGATTCCGGGCGACATCTCGCGCTACATTTTCATGTCGAGCGTGGCGGCGTATGGCGATGGCCTCAATCACGCTGAA
>DASZVV010000175.1:0-17182 GCA_035546955.1 Bryobacteraceae bacterium | reverse complement strand
GTCGATCTTGCCGTTCGGATCGTTCGGCAGGCAGTGCCGCCCGGTCTTATCGTGCGAGCCCTGGCCCTTCACCGTCGCGTCGTTCTGCGCGACGTGGAAATCCTTGATCCACGGCCGCAGCGCGTGCGCCATCGTGCGGATGGCATCCTCGAACACCGACCGGTCTTCCCAGTTATAGTTCTCAGGCAGTATGCGATGCTCCGGCGCGTTGTAGCCCAGCGTGTAGAGCGAGAGGTGCGCCATATCGGCCTGAATTCCGACTGTCTTCGGACGGTTCACCTCTTCCATCAACTGCACGATGTACTTCCAGCTGTGCATGCCGCCCCAGCAGATCTCACCTTCGGCCGCGAGCTGCTCGCCATAGCTCTCCGCTACGTCCGCGGCTTCGCGGAAAGTCGCCGCAATTTTCTTCGTGTTGCCCGTCGGATCTTTGGCCCAGTCGCCCGGTCCGCACGCCGAATCGATGCGCACCACGCCATATTTCCGCACACCGAGCTCATTCAGCTTCTTCGCAATCGCGCACGATTTCTTCACCTGCGTCACGAAAGCCTTCCGCTCGTCGTCGCTCCCCATCGCCGATCCGCCACCTGTCGGCGGCCACACGGGCGCCACCAGCGATCCCACCGCCAGATTGCGCTTCTGCACGGAGTCGGCCAGCTGCTTCAGCTCATCATCCGTCGAATCGATGCTCGTATGCGGTGATGAGAGGAAAAGATCCACGCCGTCGAAACGGACGCCATCCACCTCGGTCTTCGCGGTCAGATCCAGCATCGTCTCCAGATCGATCGCCGGTTCCGCGCCCGGACCTTCCCCGCCTTTGCCGACGAGTCCCGGCCACATCGCGTTATGAAGCTTCGGAAATTTGTGTAGATTCTGAGTGCTCATGCTCTATCCCTTATATCTCCGTTCTGATTCTTTCTGCGCAGCGGCTCCGCGTCCGGATTATTCGGCCCGAAATGTTTCAGGATCACCAGCGGCTCCGACTCTTCCGTATTCACTACCCTCACACCCGATTGGGCGGCGCCCGCGGTGACGAATAGTTCATCCTGTGTCATCTCCCCGAACCGGATCATCGACGGCGCCATGACTTCATGCGCTCCAAACCGGCCCGCACCCTGCACTACGATAGCGCCATACGCTTCGGCATCCCGCAATGTGACCGCCCGCCCCGGCTCTACGGTCAGTTCCTTCGCTGAATAATAACCCGTCCCATACGTGATCCACATTTCGCGATAGCCGGCGTTTTCCATTTCCTTCATCGCGCGCACCGGATGCGGCTTTGTTTTATTCGATTCCGCGAAACGCTCATTTACGTTCGCTTCCCAGTCCAGCATCGAAATGAGGTAATCGAGATCGTGGTGATGCGCGGGCAGCACATCCTTCGTCATCAGGCCCCAATCGACGATGCGCCCTTCCACCTGTGACTGGAACATCGCGAACACATCGCTTGCCACCTGCGGCTCATACGTGACGAACGAGCCCGGCGCGTGCAGAATTCCGGGATGGATCTGCCAGCCTTCCCCCGCTACCAGCCGGTACGCGCGCGAATGATTCAGGATTCCGTTATCGCCCTTATTCCAGTTCTGCAGGCACTTGCGAATGTCGTCTCTCGTGGTGCCAGGCTCAAGGCCCATGAATGTATAGGGGAAATTGTTATCCTGCTGGTTGTACTGCGGCGGGAAATAATACGCCTCGGGTTTGCCCTTCTGCCCCACCAGCTTCGCGAACTCGTCGCTCTGGTGCATGTGGTGCGGAATCGGCCCCATGTTGTCGAAGAATTTGCAGAGCAGATGCCAGCCGCCCTCGCGCGCCATCGCCGATCCGAGCAGATCGTCGCCCGCGACTTCGATCGCTTCCTTCAGCAGAAATCGCGATCCGTTCGCATGACGGACAAAGCTCAATCCCTCGAACTCGCCGGTCTCCGGGCCATTCGCCGCCTTCGTTGTCGATGCGAACCAGCGTTCGTTGATGCCCCCGCGATGGGCGCCGTACGCGTAGAGATCCTCCGGATGCAGCCTTAACCGCCGCCCCGGAATCATGAAGGAGCGGGGCACCCAATTCGGTTCCAGCCGCAAAATGCCAGCTCCGTCGCCCACGGCGTCACGGACCTGGTTTTGGTTCAGCATTTAAGGCGGATAAGTCCTTTCGAGCGTGCCTGCAGGAATGACTATTATATGTAGAAAGCCAGCGAAAAGAACAGCGCCCAACGTGAAGTTTCTAAAGGGCTAAATGGTCGTACCAAACGAACTTCTGCACGATGCGCTTTCACCACCGACCCGGATCACAGCGGAATGTTCCCGTGCTTCTTCCTGGGCATCGTATCGACCTTCGTCTCCAGCATCCGCAGCGCCCGAATGACCCGCCCGCGCGTCTCCCGCGGCTCGATCACGTCATCAATGAACCCGCGCTCTGCCGCCACAAACGGACTGGCGAACCGATCCTTAAACTCCGCGATCTTCTGATCCCGCAGCCCCGCCTCGCCATTCGCCAGCTCCCGCCGGTAAACGATATTGACCGCCCCCTCCGCTCCCATCACTGCGATCTCTGCGCTCGGCCACGCCAGATTCACATCCGTCCGCAGATGCTTCGACCCCATCACGCAATAGGCCCCGCCGTACGCCTTCCGCGTAATCACGGTTATCTTCGGAACGGTTGCCTCTGCATACGCGAACAGAAGCTTCGCTCCATGGCGGATAATCCCGCCGAACTCCTGCGCTGTCCCGGGCAGAAATCCCGGTACATCCTCAAACGTCACGATCGGAATATTGAAGGCGTCGCAGAACCGCACAAACCGCGCGCCCTTCACTGACGAATCGATATCCAGACACCCAGCCAGAAACGCGGGTTGATTCGCCACAATCCCCACCGGCCGCCCGTCGAAGCGCGCAAATCCGACCACAATATTCTGTGCGAAATGCGCGTGCACCTCGAAGAAATCGCCGTCATCCACGACGCGCTGGATCACATCCTTGATGTCATACGGCTGATTCGATTCGGGCGGCACGATTGCATCGAGCGCTGGATCGGCCCGATCGATCGGATCCGTGCATTCCCGCCGCGGCGGATCTTCCCGATTGTTCTGCGGCAGGAAGCCCATCAGCTCTCGGATCATCTGCACGCACTCCCGGTCATCCGCCGCGATGAAGTGCCCGACGCCGCTCTTGCTGTTGTGCGTCATCGACCCGCCCAGCTCTTCCTTCGTCACGTCCTCATGCGTAACCGTCCTGATCACATCCGGACCCGTCACGAACATGTAGCTCGTATCCGCCACCATGAACGTAAAATCGGTAATCGCCGGTGAATACACCGCGCCGCCCGCGCACGGTCCCATGATCGCCGAGATCTGCGGAATCACCCCGCTTGCCAGTGTGTTTCGCAGAAAGATATCGGCGTACCCGGCGAGCGACAGGACACCTTCCTGAATCCGCGCCCCGCCGGAATCGTTCAGCCCGATGACCGGCGCGCCCGTCTTCAGCGCCAGATCCATCATCTTGCAGATCTTCATCGCGTTCGCTTCGGAAAGCGAACCGCCGAACACCGTGAAGTCCTGAGCGAAGACGTATACCGGACGGCCGTTGATTCGGCCGAAGCCGGTCACAAAACCATCGCCCGGAATGACCTGCTTGTCCATCCCGAAATCGCGGCAGCGATGCTCCACCAGCTTGTCGAACTCTTCGAAGCTGCCCTCATCCAGCAGCAATTCCACGCGTTCGCGCGCGGCGAGCTTCCCTTCGCGATGCTGGCGTTCGCGGCGCTCCGCTCCCCCGCCCTCCTCCGCTTCAGCGTGGCGGCGCCGGACCTCTTCGAGGCGATTCATAAACCTGAGGGTAGCGTATGCCGCTACGACGTCTCGCATTCCTTCACCTGCTACGCAGTATCCCCGTGCAACTCCAGCACGTAATACCGGCACGTTCCGGTCCCAACGTTCTTGAAATTATGCAGATCGTTCGAAGCGAAATACGTGACCGACCCCGCATTCGCCCGCGTCGCTTTTCCCTCAATACTCACGTCGATCGTCCCTTCCACGATCACGATCACTTCCTCATTCACATGCTTGTGCGGCGGGTGCGAAATCTCTCCGGGCCCAAGCTGCGTCTCGTGCATCTCCAGATGGAAGCCCGTATGCGTGGTTCCCTGAAAGAACCGCCGCCCCTTCTTCTTCGCATCCCCAGTGTAGGGAATTGCCTCGGTCTCATAAACCTTCGACGGTAACGCCGCATTCGCCTGCTGCGCCGCGGCCACAGTCGCCAGCGCAGGCAGCAGCATCCCGATCTCTCTGCGTGAAATATTCATCTCGTCAATCCCCTCTCTGATACGCCAGTGTATAGTTTGACAATATGCCAGTTTCCCTGCGTGACAAAGTCGTTCTCGTGCTCGGCGCCTCCAGCGGCATCGGCCGCGCGGTAGCAGAACTATTCGCGGCGGAAGGGGCTCGTGTGATGGCGGCTGCGCGCCGCGAAAACCGCCTCGCCGAATTGCAGAGCGCAGCGGCCAAAGCCGGACATCGCATCGAAGTTCATGCCTGTGACGCCTCGAACGCCGCTGAAGTTGAAGCCCTCGCGAAGCTCACCCGCGCCAAACTCGGCAAAATCGATTTCCTGATTTACGTCACCGGAACAAACGTCAAAAACCGCGCTCTCAAGAGCATGGATATCCCAACCTGGGACCGCATGATCGCCGTTAACCTGAACGGCGCTTACTACGCAACCGAGGCCGTTCTCCCCGCCATGCGCGAGGCGAAAAGCGGCTACCTGATTTACGTGTCCTCGATCTCGGGCCTGATGCCAGACGTCTCCGGCGCCTCCTACCAGGCAGCGAAGCGCGGACTCATCGGTCTCGCCCACGCCATTCGCGTGGAAGAGAAGGAAAACGGAATTCGCACCTGCGCCGTGTGTCCGGGACTCGTGGATACTGAAATCCTCGAAAATCGTCCCGTCAAACCGGGTGCCGATATCATGCAGCACGCCCTGCAATCGGAAGATATCGCGGAAGCCATTCTTGCAGTCGCGAAACTGCCTGAACGCGCCGTGGTGCCGGAAATTCAGGTGTTGCCGACCTATCTGTAAATTCGGATCACGGCAGCGTCACAGCGACTGCTCAGGCGTTTCTCCAGCAGCACGCGATACGTTATGCTGATCCGCCAGCAATGCCCATCGCGCAGCGGCACCTCGAACTCGCCGCGAGAAATTGGCCGCAGGCCACGATGCTCTCGATAGCCCGTTTACTTCAAATGCACGGAGCGCGTGCTGGTTATGAGCTATGACGAATGATAGAAGACCTCATAGCGCGAACGTCCCCGGACGCCCTGGAAGTCTTCTCAAATGCTGCGAACCGGCCCCGCGCTACCATCCATCCATGCGCATCATCCTCTTCGGCGCCTCCGGCATGGTGGGTCAGGGCGTTCTTCGCGAATGCCTTCGTGATCCCGATGTCGACCTTGTCCTCCTCATCGGCCGCACTCCCATCGCCCAGCAGCACCCGAAGATCCGCCAGATCGTCCGTCCCGATCCCGGAGATCTCGCCCCAATTCAGTCCGAACTCACCGGCTACGACGCCACCTTCTTCTGCCTGGGCGTTTCCTCCGCCGGCATGAGCGCCGCCGACTACAAGCGCCTCACCTATGACCTCACCATCCGCGCCGCCCGAACCCTCGCCGACCAGAATCCGCAAATGACCTTTATCTACGTTTCGGGTAAAGGCACTGACTCCTCCGAACGCGGCGCCATTGCGTGGGCGCGGGTCAAAGGCGCCACCGAAAATGCTCTGCTGCGCATGCCATTCAAAGCGGCGTACATGTTCCGCCCGGGCGCCATCCGCCCCATGCACGGTGAGCAGCCGAAAGCCTCAGCGACTCGCATCGCCCTGAAATTCATGGGGTGGACGATTCCCATCATCCAGACCATCGCCCCCAATTCCGTTACCACAACCGAACGCATCGGACGTGCCATGATCAACGCCGCCAAACACGGTGCGACAAAAAAAGTGCTCGAAAGCGCGGACATCAACGCACTTTCGAGCACCGTTTCATAACCGGAATTACCGTGGGTCTACTTCTTCGCCATCTTCACGTAGTCTTCCTGCCAGTACGCATGGTTCCCGGGGTACCCCGTCGTATCGGGCATATTCGCCAGAATCGCCCGCCGCATCGCCAGAATATCCGGCGACGGCGTCGCATCCAGCAGATCCTTCTGGATCGGATAGCCGCCCGGCTTCACGATCAACCCTGCGTGCTCCCACAACACTTTGCCATCCGCGCCGATCGCAACCGTATACAGCTCGCCGGCCTTCCACTTCGCGCCGAACGCCTCCTGCGTCTTCGCCAGATCCAAGGTGGATTGCAGATTCTTCGCCGTAAAGCGCGGCCCCGCGCTCGTCGACGCATGCTGCTGATTCAGCGCAGCCATCACCGCGTCCTTGCTCGAAGCCGGATCCGTATTCACGGTGACCAGTGTGAACGCCCGCAGCCGGAACATCCGCCACGTCGTCTCCATCGCGTGCAGCGAATCCCCGCACGAAGCACACTTTGACGACCAGAACGTCACCAGCTCCACCTTGCCGCTGTCATTCTGCTTCAGCTTCTTCAACCCGTCCGCGTCCACGGTGTCGAGCGTGACCGGTTCCTGCATAATGTGCTCCATCTCCGCTTCGCGTGACTGCGACCCCACCTGCTTCGACTTCCACTTCGTTGAGCAGCCATGCACGCGCGTTTCGGTCACCGTCACCGGCTTCCCGGCGAGCAGTTCATTGAGCGCGTCGCGCGTTTCCTGCCTCTTCACCAGATCCGGCCGCTGATTGTTGTCAATCTCGCCCTCGAACCGCAGATTCCGGTCCTGATCGAAGATGAACACGTGCGGCGTAGCCACCACTCCAAACTTCGTCGCCGTCGCCTGTGTCGCGCCATCATACAGATAAGGCCACGTGATGTGGCGGTCGGCCATCCTGACCTTCATCTCCGGCAGCGAATCTTCCAGGTCCGTGTACCCCAGCTCATCGAGCCGCACCGACGCCGGATCGTTCGGATTGATTGCGACCAGTTGTACGCCCTTATCCTTGTAATCGTCGTAGAGCGCTTTGATCCGGCTCTCGTAGTTCTGCGATTCCGGGCAGTGGTTGCACTCGAAAACGATCATCAGAAACTTTGCGCTGTTCCATTCCTTCAGGCTGTGCATCTTGCCGTCCGCCCCCGGAAGAGTGAAATCCGGAATGTGCGTCCCGATCTTCATCACGGGATGCTCGGCATCTCCTCCGAGTCCACCGCCACCGCCGCCTCTGCGGCCGGATCCTGCGCGTCCCGCCGGAGCCTGGGACCACAGAGTTCCTGCCAGAAACATCGCCGCCGCGGCGCCGATTACGGGAAAAATTGTGAACCGTTTCATCTTGAAGTGATTGTCCTTACTGCGTGATTCCGCTGCGACCACTATATACCCGACGTCGTGCTGAAATGTCAATGGATGAACCAAAGGCCGCTGGCGGTGATAGCATGATCGCCATGAGCAATGAACGCATGATCGTCCTCCGCGGTTATCTGAACAAAATGGAAGCGGAACTGGCGAAAGGGCTGCTCGCGTCCGCCGGGATCGATTCCATTGTTCAGGCAGACGACGCCGGCGGGACGAGGCCCAACCTGTGGATGTCCGGCATCAGACTCCTGCTCCGCCCGGAGGATGCCGTAAGGGCCGAAGAGATTCTTGCCGAGTTGGTCGAATCCGGCATCTGACAACAAAAAGGGGAAGCGTCTGGTTGACGCTTCCCCGCGGATTCGTTCCCTGCCGGCCTTAGCTGTGATGAGCCGACGTGCTGGCCACAGTGGAGTTTCTGTGGAAGGGATTATTGAGGCGGAACGAATAGCTGGCGAGCCAGACATAATCGGCGAATGCCGCGTCGCCATGGCCGCCGGTCAGCGAATCCGGGTAGCTGACCGTGCGATTGCGATAGAGCGCCTTCGCAAGCGAGAACGTAATTGCGTGGCTCTTGTAGAAATACTGGAAGCCGGGCTCGATCGACACCGCATAACCGGGCCTCCGGAAGCCAAGGTTGCCACCAATCAGATCCTTCGCCGGAACACCTTCCCAGCGCGGCCCAAGCGTCAGCGTCAGACCCCGAATCTTCCGTACCGGAACAGCAAGACCCGTCTCCACGAGGTACTGATCGGAAATCGAGTTGTAGGCCGTGGGCGAAGTCGGATTCGCCGTCGCGCTGCGCAGATAGTTGTTCTGCTCCTGCGGGGTTGCCAGATAGCTGCCGTTGAAGTAAACCTGCGTCGCCTTGATGTTCTTGAAGGAGGTCCACTGCAGGATGATCCCGTAGCCGCCGCTGCCGGGCTGGATCGAATAATCGTCATATGTCGCCACCGGGCCCTTGCCGTTGCGCGAATCCGGATAGCTGATCACGCGGTCATTGCCGGTCGGGAGCTGAAGACCGAACGCGATCTGGATGTTTCCGCGGCTGTTCTCGTTCGGATTCCAGAGCCAGCCGGAAACCATATACGACGTATCGCCGATACCGTGTGAAAACTGCATCGCAGCCGAGTTGTTCGAATGCCGGCTCGCTGAAAGTACCGGGATATTTGCCGACACGGCAAACCGCGGCGTCATCTGGTACGTCAGGTCGATGTTTTCGAGGTTGATCTTGTTTTCCACCTCGGTGCCCTGCGCGATGCGCTGCGTCTGTTCCACATCGCCTATGTAATGGCGGAACGAAAACTGATGGCGATAGCCCGTGTTGAGCTCCAGATCGCCAGCCATCAAATAGCCGCCTTCGCCCTCCGGACCTCCGGCTTCTCCGTTCGACCGGGCCACCACGCAGCCCTGCGCATGCATCAGCGGCGCCGCAATGGAACCTGCCGCAGCCGCCGCGAGCAGTAAAGTCATCGTACGCTTCATGAAAAAACAAACTCCCTTCGTTTGCCCGATCATAAAGGCAACGAGAGGGTCTGTACAATAGCGGAAAAGTATTAGTAACGTCTTTGGGATGAGCCGCTTAGTAGGAAAATACTACGTCACCGCGTGAAACAATTCTAAACGGGAATGCACGTATGCCGGGCTCAATCTATAGATTTCTGACCAGGAGTATCTGCTGGATGAGATCTGAGACATTGTCGCCCGTAAAATCACTTATCCAGATGCACGACTTTCGCCTCGGGCGCGGGACCGATCTTCCCTCCCGTAACCCAGGCCAGCCGTTCTTCGATTTCTTCCTTCCGGATCTCCCCCAGCACCCGTGCGAAGGGTAGATGATCCGCATCGAGGAACAAGGTGTCAGGCACCGCCTCACCCAGCTTCAGTTTCGCCAGATGGTCAGATGTCGCGCCCGTCCAGATCGGATACGTAATCTGATACTGCTTCAGAAACTCAGGGATGTTCTTCTTCGTCTTGTTGTCATCGAGCGAAGCCCCGATGAACACGACGCCCTTCGGTCCCCACGTCTTTTCTTCCTCCACCATCAGCGGCATCTCATCTTTGCAGGGCAAACACCACGTGGCCCACATATTCACCACTACAGGCTTGCCAGCATAGTCGCTGAGATGGACCTTCTTGCCATCCATCCCCGTGAGTGTCAGCTCGATTGGCCCTTCTTTCTTTGCGTCCGCCGCGAATAAAAGCGCCGCCACGCCCAACACGAAAACGCCGCCCATGAAGTACCGCATTGAAATTCCTCCGTCGATTATTGATCTGCCTGATGCCGGGCCTGCCAGTAAGCCTGCTGACCCGGATGATCCTGATCATCCGGCAGATTGGCGAGGATAGCACGGCGCATTCGCGACATGCTGATTTCACCCTGTTCCTGATAGAGCAGATCGCCATTCGCCGCCAGCAGCAGCGTGTACGGTACCGCGCCGCTCATGTTCTTATCGAAGGAATCCTGCACGCTCGACGTATCGTCTGAAGCGAACAAATAATTCACCGATGTCGCGTGGTTTTTCTTGAGGAAGCTCATCACGTCCGGCTTCGCCTCAGGCACATCTTCCGACACCGTCGTCATCCCGAAGTTGCGGCCGCCGTACATCCGCAGCGTGTTCTGAAGGTCCGGGTACTCCGCCACGCAGGGACCGCACCACGTTGCCCAGAAATTCACCAGCAGCAGCTTCCCGGTTCCGTTCCCGCGAAGCTTCTTCAGAATTTCCGGCGTCGTCATCGTCACGCTGACCGGTTCCGCGTTCGCTTTTGCAAGCTCGGGATCCGGCGTCGCTTTGCCGTTCCAGATCACCGGACATCCGGTTACCGCCGTCGTCGTCACCGCGGGTTCTTTCCCCGCCAGCAGCGCATCGATCGCATTGCGCGCGTCCTGCGATTTCACCTGCGCGGCTTGCTCGTTATCGTCAATCCGCCCCTCATAACGAAGCTTGCGAGCCTGATCGAAGACGAAGATCTGCGGCGTTGCCACTGCCCCCAGTTTGGCCGTCAGCGATTGCGCAGCACCGTCATACAGAAACGGATACTCGATGTGCGTATCCTCAGCCCGCTCCTTCATATCGATCAGCGAATCCGTCATGTCGCTGTAAGCGAGATCCGCGTAGTGGAGATGATCCGGATTATCCGGACTCACCACGACCACCTGCACCCCTTTGTCGCGATAATCCGCATACAGCTTGCGGATCCGGTCGTCATAAAGATGAGATTCCGGGCAGTGGTTGCAATCGAAGACAATCGCCAGAACCTTCGCGCCCGCGTATTCGGCGAGGGTATGCGTCTTGTCGTCCACCCCGGGCAATGAAAAGTCAGGCGCGGGCGAACCGATCGCCAGAACGGGATGATCGGAATCGGGTTTCACTTCTCCGTGGTGGGAAGCGCAACCCGTGAAGATCAGTAAAGATGCGGCGAAAATCGAATACCGTGAGATCACGGTTGCATTTTAATCTACGCGGCGGAACGCCTGCGTGACGGGCGCGTATTCTGGCGCATCAGCGCGGCGGCTAACCCTCGAACGCGGCTCATATCGGGAGTGCTTCCCCGCATCGCGATAGGCGCCGGATGGCCCAGAACTTCCGCTTCCGCAGCCTGCACAGCCGTCTGGCGGCGGGCAAACGAGCCGACAAACTGGCAACCCAGCTTCGCTGTTTCCGAGTGCGTAGCGTCAAAGACGAACCACTGTGACCGCAAACGCACCACGTGTGCAAGGTGCCTTTCCGGGTCGCACAGTGCCAGGACATTCTCCGACACATACCACTTCGCGAGGACGCTGTTCGCCATGCCTGCGTTAAAGCAATCCGTCGGCCACACTTTTAGAGTCAACGGACATGCAATCGAAGAGAGGTGCGAAAACCGGTCGGTTTTACCGCACCGGAAAACTTTGCATGATTGTGCAACCGCGCCGCGGTCCCAATCGTAATCTGATCCGACATGCGTCTGTGGGTCCTCTTCGCGCTCGCCGCTATACCGCTGCTCGCGGCGGAAGACGAACCCGTCGCCGTTTTCGGTACCATAGTCGTTATCCCTTCAGGCCTCAAAGGCGATATCTATCATCTCCCCAGCAGCACGCAAAGCGTTCATGCAATCGAACATCTGAAGCCGCAGGGCAGCATCTACACCACATCACTCAACGTTCCGCCGCAGGATTTCCAGCTCGGCTTTCCGGGTATCACAAATCGGTATGAGTGGTTCGCGATTGACTACTCCGGTAAATTCTGGATCGAACGCCCCGGCCTCTATCGCTTCCGTCTTGTGTCAGACGACGGCGCAATGCTATACATCGATGGCCAACTGATAGCCGATAACGATGGTATACATTCCACGGAAATTCGCGTAGGCAGTATTCGCCTCGCGGGCGGCATGCATACCATTCGAGTCCCGTATTTCCAGGGGCCAGCCACCACCGTCGCGTTGATGCTGGAAGTCGCCGGCCCGGGTGAGCAGCCGCGCATCTTCAGCACCGAAGAATTCAAGCCCCCCAGCAATCCCGATGACTGGCACTTTGCGCCGGCCGCCGAACTCCCGCCGTCCGATCCCGATCTTCCACGCATCGCGCCCCCGCGCACTCCCGGCCCCGAAGGCAGTAAGGTAAAGAAGAAGAAAAAATAATTTATGCGGGCCGTCGCCACGACACTCCTGTTCGCGCTCGCCGCAGCCGGACAGCAGCCCGATCCGATCATCGAATCCGCGCGAGCCGATGCCGCGCGGTACGTACGATCGATCCCGAACTACATCGTGAGCCGCACCACTACGCGTTTTCACGCGATACCGCATCGCAGGCAACCGATTTCGGACTGGCACAAGATCGATACCGTTTCGGCCGAAGTAGCGAACCAGGACAACCGCGAATCCTACTCCTCTATCGAGATTGACGGCAAACCTTCAAAGGCTCTCCCGCAGGCGGGCGTTTGGTCAAACGGCGAATTCTCCTTGCTGCTTGACGAAATACTGAATCCGAAGCACCATGCGATCTTTACGGCGCGCGCGGCGGATGACGTGGATTCGCGTCTCGCCTGGCGCTACAACTTTACGATCGATGCGAAGCACTCCGGGTGGAATATGGCCGCCGACGCCGGCCTCTTCCGCCGCATGTATGTTGCGCCGTCCTACTCCGGGTCCATCTGGATCGATCAGGCAACCGGCAAAGTTCTGCGCATTGAAAAATCCACGCACAGCACTCCTCACTCTTTCCCCATCGGGACCGTCGAGGCCTCAACCGGATATTCCCCGGTCGAGATCGGCGGCGAGACTTACATGCTCCCCACCCATAGCCAAACCATCACCTGCAGGCGCGATAACACGGAATGTTTCCGCAATGAAACGGTCTTCGAGAACTACCGCAAATTCGAAGCCGATGCCACTATCACCTATAGCAAGTAGCGCGCGGCTTCGGCCCCGCAAGCTCTTTACATATGCCGTTCCATCGCGAATCCAAACGCGTAGATCGTACTGTCGTGCGTCGGCACATAAACCTGACCTCCAGATGACCATAGTCCGCCGGAGTGCATGAATGAGGTTATCGCGCTCGCGCTGTTCCAGACTTCCTTCCCGCTCCCTCCGTCGTACACATACAACACCGCCGGAACCGACTTCGAAATCTTCTCCGCCAGGGTTGGCGTTCCGGACGCCGGCGTGTACTCTCCACTCGAAAGCGCGAACACCAGGCCGTTCACCACAATCGGCGGCGCAGGGGTCACGAGATCACGCGTCGTCCATTCCTGCTGCAGCGAAGGCTTCGCCGCTTCGCCCGTCACCTTGAACGCGATAACGTTGCTCTTCGCTCCCATCGCCGGAACCAGCAGCCACCGCGTACCGTCGTTAATGTCCTCCCACGTCGCCATTGCCGCGGGCGCGTAGTTCTTATTCGTCGTTGTCGCCGCGGAAACGGACAGCGGTGTTCCGAGCGCGTCCGCATCCAGCAGAAACACACGTCCATCCTTCGCCGCGACCGCGACAAGCTCGTGATCCTTATAGCTGAAAATCGTCGGCGTGGAACTGAACGCCGCACCCGCCGCGTGGAATGAATCCTTGACCGCCAGCGTCTTCGGATCGAGCGCGGTCACACTCCCATCCGCGGTCGCTATATAAACGGTTCCCCTGGAGGAAAGCGCCGGCGCGCCAACCGGACTCGCCGCGCTCTTCCAGGAAACTACTGTCTTCTCGGGACTCGCCAGGTCGATCGCCCATACTCCATTCGGCGCTCCGCCACAGCCGTTCGTCGTCGCCGCATAGAGAATCTGATTCACTGCGATCATATCCGTCACGTTCGCATTTGCGGGCAGGAATCGAACGGGCTTTTCGATATCTTTCCCTTCCGCCTGCCCCAGCTCGTGGAGCATGCCATCGCTTGCCACGGCGTATGTCCCCTGCGGCGTGCCGCGGCCGGGACCGCCGAATCCTCGCCCGCGTCCGCCCGAAGCCCCACGCCCTCCAGGGCCGCCGCCGAAATCGGCGAAACCGCCAGGACCGCCGGGCCCGCGGCCACCAGACCCACCGCGCCCTCCGGCGAATCCGCCTGGTCCGCCTCCACCCGGCCCGAACATCCCGCCCTGCATCATCGCCATCGGCACACCTTCGCCAGGCTCGCCGACCGCGCCCTGCGCCGGTCCACGCCCGCGTCCCAAGCCGCGCTGCACGCTTGTCGAGACCTGCTGCGTGAGCGAGGTCGGGCGCGAAACACTGGCCGTCAATCCTCCCGGACAAGCCAGTGTTCCGCCGGCCGGCAGCGCCGCATTGAAATGGTGCTTCCACGACACGCCGCCGGTATCGTCATCGATCCCGTATACGTTGTTCGAACTGCCGCCAATCACCGTCGGCGGTGGATTCAATCCCGAACCCGGCGCCGCCGCGATATCCGTCAGCGAATTTAACTGCCGCGGCGCATTATCCAGCTTGCGTTTCCATTGCAGCGCGAACCCGCCCTTCCCGATCAGTTCGAGCGAGATATAGCCGTTGTCGTGTTCCCACGCCGTCCGCTGCGCATCGGCGCGCGCTGTGCTCCATCCGCCACCGCCGCGCCCCTGCGCCCAGGCGATCGCCGCGATCGAAAGCAGTGAAACTCCGAGAATCAGATCAGACTTTTTCATTTCGCGACTCCGAAGCAGTAGAAATAGCCGTCAAACGTCCCGATGTACGCCTTGCCGTTCACCGCGGTCATGCCGCTGCCGTGATTCCAGGAGGCAATCTGATTCCCGCTCGACCACAGCGTCTTCCCCGTCGCGGCATCGAGCGCGTAAATCGTCGCGTGGCGCGAATTCGCGATACGCGTGGCGGATTGCCCTCCCGGCCCGGCCACCGCCGGCGCCGGCGTTGGCGACTCATCCCACGCATGATCGGGCCTCTGCTGATACGTGTCTTCCCCTGCTCCATTCACGAACAACACACCGTTCGCTTCCACGGCTTCATCCCCTTGATCCATATCGCCCGAAAGCCACACCGGCGTGAACTGCCACTTGCCGCTCTTCTCTTCGATCTTCATTCCGGTCGTTCCGCCGAGTTCCGTTTTCCCGTTCACGATCGGCGGATGATAGTCCTCGCTCGCCGGACCGAGAAACGGCACCGCCACCCACAGCGCGCCCGCCGAATCCTGCCACGAAGCCATCGCGCCCCACACGCCCGCCGCGTCATAGCGCGCTCCGTCATTGCAGATCAACGGCGAACGATCCAGATATTCGCGATGATCCGCGCCTCCGAAATTGTCCCGGTCGATCAGCCACGCGCGGCACTCCTTGCTCGTGCCGATCAGAAAATGCTTTCCCTTGTAATCCACCGCCATCGGACTCACGTTGATATCGAGATCGCGCTTGTAAAGCCAGTTCGCATTCGGGGGCGCGAACCAGCCGGTGAGCTGCAGTTGCTTGTTGCCATCCAGCTTCACCGCCACGATCGAATTCCCCAGGTTCTTCTTCTCCGGCATGTACGGGCCATCCCCCGTCCCCATATATGCCGTTCCATCCGACGCAACCGCCATTCCGCGGCGTCCCCACAATCCCCCACCCTGCGGCAGGAACGTGCTCGTCTTTCTCGTGCCGATGTCGTACGAGAAGATCGCGAACGGCACGCCGCCGCAGCCCTGCGAAATGCTCGTATAGATCACACCATTCGTCAGATTGAGCGACCACGGCTTCGCATTCGGCGGCAGAAAGTTTTCCGGCGGACGGAGGTCCTCGCCATCCGCCACATTCACCTCGCGCAGCCTCCCATCCCAGCCCAGCGCATACACGGTATACTTGCCCGCGCCGCTGCCGGGCCCGATCACGGGCGTGGCCGTCTGGCCGCCAGGACACAGCGTGCCGCTCTGTCCGCGGCCTCCCACCTGCGGCGTGTAATTACTGTCGAAATGTTTCGACCACAGCAGCTTCCCGTTTGATGTATCGAGCGCAAACAGATTGTCCGAAATCCCCGCGACAATCGCGATCTCCTTTGGCCCGCTCGAAGTCGCCACGTTCTCCACTACAACCGGCGGAAAAAGATTGTGCATCTCGCGCGGTGCGTTATCGAGCTTCACCTTCCAGAGCAGCTTCATGCTCTTCACGTTGCTCGTATTGAAAATCTTCTCGTTTTTGACCCATCCGGTGCGGCCCGAATCCGGACCATCCGCCGTATAGTCGGCCGCCCAGCCGATCCCAGCCAGCAGCGCAATCGCGCCAATCCAACAGAGTTTTCGCATTGCCGTTCCTTTAATTGAGGTTCTTCAGCCAGATGTTGCGCGCAGAAACGCGCATCGGCGTTCCTTCCATCTGAATTGCGATAACGCCTTTCGCCCGGTGCATCGCTGCGTTATCGTCAATCGTGACGTTGAAAACCCGCCCGTTTACCACGTGGATAAACGTGTAGCCGCGCGCAATGATATGGATCTGATTCCAGTCGCCGTCCTTATACAACGAAGTCAGATCGGACGCGGGCGCCGTCGTTCCCACCAGTTCGTTCGGCTGCCCTTCGCGCGTCACCACCACCTGCCCGGCCGTCGCGATATTGCCGCGCTCGTTCGGGAACCGCCCGCCTTCCCACAGATTGCCGGTCGCGTTGCCGCCGAAATCGAACTGATACCCCTGCACGTTCCACTTCGTATAAGCGCCGCCGCCCGGCATGACGGGGGCCGCGCCAGGAGCCGCATCCCGTCCCGCGCAATAGGCGAACGGACCCTGCGGGCCGCGTCCACCTGGTCCACCGGGACCGCGTCCGCCGAATCCCCCGCTGAATCCTCGTCCCCCAAATCCGCCCGGACCACGCCCGCTGCCTCCGCGTCCACCGCCCGGGAAATTCATATTCGGCTGGGCCTGCGTGCTCCGGTATTGAACACCGGTGTTCCCCCGCTCCACCTTCAACTCCATCTTGAGTTCGAAGTCGCCCGGCTCCGATCCCTTATAAATGAGGAACGTCGTCCCCGCCGGTTTATCCGGGCACGAGAGCCCGACGATCTCGCCGTTCTCCACGCTCCACAAATCGGGTGCGCCGTCCCATCCGTTCAACGTCTTCCCATCGAATATCTGCGTGAATCCGGTGTGATCGTCGAAATTGAAGACCGGTCCGCCGCGCCCCGGCGGCTGCGCCAGCGCGAGCGTTAGCCCCGCGACCACCACGGTGACCGCGCCCGCCGTCAGCGCCCGAGCTCGGGCAGAACCTGAAAGAAACTGATAGAAGTTCATGATTTTTCAACCCAAAGGTACAGCCAATCGCCCTGCAAAACCGCAGCGCTCTCGTTGAACCTTGCTGAAAATTGTAGCGGCGGAAATGCCTGATCAGGCGCTTGATACGGTAGCGTACAGACGTAT
>DASZVV010000174.1:0-6558 GCA_035546955.1 Bryobacteraceae bacterium | reverse complement strand
AAACACACCATTCTGGGTGGGCGACACCATCGTGTTGATTGCGAGGTCTGCCTTTCCGTCACCGTTGAAATCCGCCGTAACGATGCAATTCGCGCAATTTTGGGAACTTCCGCTCGCGATCAGCGCCCCGGGAGCAAAAGAAGCCGGTTGAGCAAACGCCATTGGCGCCAGCGCGCAGCACGCAAGTAAGTTTCGGAACATAGGAAACGCGCGAAACAGCACGCTGCGGGCCAGTTTCAGGCCGTAATCGCGGGTTCAAAAATCAAACAGCAATAGACAAATTGCTGCGAGGTTCCAAACGGCGTCTGGTGATCTTCTTTCAGGCTCTCCACCAGCCGGAAATTCTCACCAAATTCCCGCCCGAGAGATACAGCATCGTACCGGCAAACATCCAGTCCGCTGCACTTTGGCGGACCCTCCGGCCCGAAAGTGGCCACGATTACATAACCACCGTGCTTCACGGCATGCCGAACCCTCTCGATATACGCCCGTCGCTCCTGCGCCGCCGTCAGAAAATGAAACACTGCGCGATCGTGCCACAAATCGTACGAACCAGCGGGCAGCGATGCGGCAGTCACATCGGCCGCCATCCATTCCACGCCCACGCCGCGTTCCCCCACCCGCGCCCTCGCCGCATTGATCGCCCTCAGCGAAATATCCAGCACCGTCACTCGACGGTACCCGCCTGCAATCAAATCATCGACAAGCGTCGATTCCCCGCCCCCCACGTCGATCACCCGCGCATCCCGGTCCGGCAAATAGCGTTCGATCCACCTGAGCGACTTCTCCAGATGCGGACGAAACCAGCTGACCTGATCGGCCGCCTTCGTCCCATACACGTTTTCCCAGTGCTGCTGACGCCCGCTCATCTGCTCATCCGTCGCCTCGCACCGCCGGAGCGGAAAGTACGCCCGTTGTCGCCAGAGTCCCAAATATTTTGTGATTCTGACGACGCTTCGGAGGAACGCCGCTGCCGGTCGCCGCCTGGACGTGCTATCGTCTTCACTGTCGATCGTCAAAAATCAATGTAACTCAGATTTCACCAAAAGGAGTTTCCACCATGGCCAGCGTAATGAGTTCTCCCAGCAAACTTCGCGTCCCCATCTCCGCCACGAAGCTTCTCATCAATAATAAGTGGACCGATGCCCTTTCCGGCCGCACCTTCGCCACCATCGATCCCGCCACCGGCGAGGAGATCTGTCAGGTCGCCGAAGCCGATGCCGCGGACGTCAATCTTGCCGTCAAAGCCGCACGCCACGCGTTCGAGCGCGGTGCATGGCGCAAGACTTCCGCCGCTGAGCGGGGCCGCCTTCTCCACAAATTGGCCGACCTCATGGAAAAGCATGCCGATGAGCTCGCCGAAATCGAATCGCTTGATAATGGCAAGCCCGTCAAGGTCGCGAAAGCCGTGGATGTTGCCGCTTCCATCGATTGCTACCGCTATTTCGCCGGCTGGGCCGACAAGATCCACGGCAAAACCATCCCCATCGGCAACGATTATTTCTGTTACACGCGTCACGAAGCCGTCGGCGTGGTGGGTCAGATCATTCCGTGGAACTTTCCCCTGCTGATGCAGGCGTGGAAGCTGGCTCCCGCGCTCGCCACCGGCAATACCGTCGTGATGAAACCCGCGGAACAGACGCCGCTCAGCGCGCTCCGCGTGGGCGAGCTCATTGTCGAAGCCGGTTTTCCGGAAGGTGTGGTGAATCTGCTGCCGGGCTTCGGTCCCACCGCAGGAGGCGCCATTGCCAATCATATGGATGTCGATAAGGTCGCCTTCACCGGGTCCACGGAAGTCGGGCACATCATTATGGAAGCCGCCGCGAAGTCGAACCTCAAGCGCGTCACGCTGGAGTTGGGCGGTAAGAGCCCGAACATCATCTTCGCCGATACCGATCTCAACGACGCCGTGGAAGGCGCCCACTTCGGGCTCTTCTTCAATCATGGCCAGTGCTGCTGCGCCGGCTCCCGCGTCTTCGTCGAAGAGAAGATCTACGATCAGTTTGTGGAACAGAGCGCCGCCCGCGCCAATAAGCGCCGTGTCGGCGATCCCTTCGATCCCGCCACCGAACAGGGCCCGCAGGTCGATCAGACACAATTCGATCGCGTCATGGGCTACATCCATTCCGGCCGCTCCGAAGGCGCGAAACTCGTCTGCGGCGGCGGACGCGTCGGCGACCGGGGCTACTTCATCGAGCCCACCGTTTTCGCCGACGTGCAGGACGAAATGACCATCGCGCGCGAAGAAATTTTCGGACCCGTGATGAGCATCATTCCGTTTAAAGGAATCGAAGAGGTCATTGACCGCGCCAACCGTACCACTTATGGCCTCGCCGCCGCTGTCTGGACGAAGGATGTGCAAAAAGCACACGCCGTCGCGCACAGCGTTCGCGCGGGCACGGTCTGGGTCAACTGCTACAACGTTCTCGATAATCGTGCGCCTTTTGGCGGATTCAAGCAATCCGGCATCGGCCGTGAGCTCGGCGAATACGGACTTCAGCAATACACCGAGGTCAAAACAGTTACGATGAAACTCCAGTAAACCGCGCGATCGCTTCAGCGTCACGCGCAAAATCCGCAGCATCCCTGCGCAGAAAACAACGGCTGTCCCTCCCCGGACAGCCGTTCCTTTTCATCCACCTTTGTGGTACTTGAGGTGCTTACACATCCGCGGGCAAAGTCGTGATAAAGCTCGCATCTGATTCGAAATAAAGGGGGAGTAGAACGTGGAAGCCACCTGTGTGTCGTGCTGTTCCACCAATCGGCAGATCAGGGACCAACTAAGGGAGATCGTCCGGAACCACGCGCGTATACACCTCCCCTTCGATGAGATAAATGACACTACGGACCTTTACCGGGCCGGCATGTCATCTCAGGCCAGCGTCGTCCTGATGATTGCGGTGGAGGGCGAGTTCGGCATTGAATTCCCGGATTCCATGCTGAGCCGGGACATCTTCAGCAGTATCGAAAACATTGCCGGAGCAGTCGAAACCGTCATGCAGGCCTCGAAATGACAGCACGCCTCCGGGCCGTGGATGCGGATCCTCTTTCCACTCCCGCGTTCGAAGAAGTTCTTTCGCTCGCGGAAAAACATGCCGATGACGTGGATAAGAACGGGCGTTTCCCTGTCGAAGCGATAAACGCGCTTCGGGCCGCGGGCGCTCTCGGTTGGATGGTGCCCGAAGAATTCGGCGGCGCCGGAATGCAGATCGAAGAGATCGCGCGGGCCGTATTCGAGCTTTCCCGGCGTTGCGCCGCCACCGGAATGGTTTTCGCGATGCACCAGATTCAGGTCGCGTGCATCTCACGCCATGCGGGCCGCTCCGCCTGGTTTGGGGATTATCTCCGCCGCCTGGCCGCCGAGCAGCGCCTGATCGCTTCCGCTACATCGGAAGTCGGTACCGGCGGCGATATCCGCCACAGTATCGCCGCGTTGCGCCCGGAATCGGATGCACCGGATGCGCCGCTGCATTTTGAAAAGCACGCCACCACGATCTCGTACGGTGCCCATGCCGACGACCTTCTCACCACGGTACGCCGCGGCCCCGAAGCCGATAATGGCGATCAGGTTGCAGCGCTCACTCACCTGACCGCGACGACGATGAAGCTGGCAGGACAATGGGATACGCTCGGGATGCGCGGCACATGCAGTCCGGGCTTTGAAATTCAGGCAGTTTGCTCTCCCGAGCAGGTTTTGCCGGAGCCATTCTCGAAAATTGCGGCCGAGACAATGGTGCCTTTTTCGCACATTCTGTGGGCGCATGTTTGGCTCGGGCTGTCAACGGATGCATTCGACCGCGCCCGCAATTTCGTTCGGCGTCAGGCCCGTCAGACGCCGGGCGTGACTCCGCCTTCCGCGCTTCGCCTCTCTGAGCTCGCCGCCCACATGGCCGCTTTCCGCGCCACCGTGGAAGACGCCACCGCCGAATACGGCGCCATCGCCGCGCGCAACGAACGGGCTGCCTGCTCCACCATCGGCTTCGCCGTTCGAATGAACAACCTGAAGATCGCGGCGTCGGAAGCGGCTGTCGAAGCCTGCCAGGGCGCCCTGCGCGTTTGCGGCATCATGGGTTACCGCAACGGCGGTCCATTCTCCGTCGGGCGCGCTCTGCGCGACGCATACTCCGCCGCTTTGATGATTGCCAATGACCGCCTGCATTCCACAAACGCATCGCTTCTGCTCATCCACCGGGAGTCCATCTGAATGACCACGACTGCTGCCGCCCAGCCCACAACTGAGGCCCAGTACATTGAGGATCTGATCGCCCATGGGCATTTCATTCCCAGCGGCGAGCCCGGCATCTACGGCCGCGGCGTGGTTTTCGAACAGGTGCGCAATGGCTTCAGCGCTCTCGTTTCCCGCATGGCTGCTCCTGATCGCGCCGAAGCTCCGCGTTTTCCGCCGGTGATCCCGCGCCGTACGCTCGAAAAGGCTGGCTATCTCGGATCGTTCCCGCAATTGTGCGGCGTTATCCACAGCTTCGCGGGCAAAGACGCCGCAGCCATCGACCTCGCCGAACGCGCTGCCGCCGGCGAAGACTGGACGCATCATCTGTCGCCCACCGGAGTGACCATGGTGCCCGCCGCCTGCTACCCGTGCTATCCCGCAATGGCGCGGCGTGGACCTCTCCCCGCGCGCGGCGTCTCTCTCGATCTCGGCGATTGTTACGTTTTCCGCAATGAACCCTCCGGCGATCCTGCCAGGCTCCAGATGTTCCATCAGCGCGAGCTCGTACGGATCGGTCATCCCGAAGAGGTGGAAGCGTGGCGGGAAACGTGGATCGAACGCGCCCGCCGGATGTATGAAATGTGCGGTCTCGATGCGGAAATCGCGCCGGCGTCGGACCCGTTCTTCGGCCGCAAAGGCAAGCTCCTTGCGAATAATCAGCGAGAGCTGGGGCTGAAGTTCGAGGCCGTCATCCAGATCGCTGCGCCTGGCGGTACTGCCGTCTCGTCATTCAATCTTCACCACGAACATTTTGGCGCGGCTTTCGGGATTCAGCTCCACGACGGCGATGTTGCCCACAGTTCCTGTGTCGGATTCGGGCTGGAGCGAATCACACTCGCCCTCTTCCGCGTTCATGGCCTCGATCTCCGTGACTGGCCTCGCGAAGTGCGCCGCGAGATCTGCCCCGCGCCATCCGACGCCTGACCCGGAGCGAGATGATCAGTCTCTTTGGCCTGGACCCCCGCACATACAAGCCAGCCGCCCTGCATGACCCGGATCGTACGTTTCCGCAAACCAACTGCTACGTCGATCTCTGGATAGAACTCCTTCACGCACAGGGCATTCCCCCTGCGAGCGCAATGGCATTCTGCTGCCGCTCCGATTTCGAGGGCGATCAATGGACATTCTTCAAACCTCCTCCGGAAGAACTCCTGCGTCTCTACGGCATCGACGTTCATGAAATGCAGCTTTATCGCGCAACGGCAGATCACGTGCTCGAACAAATGAGATCGGGTCGAACCATGACGCTGGAGGTAGATTCCTTTTATCTGCCGGATACGGCTACCAGTTCGTACCGCCGGCGCCATGTCAAAAGCTCGATCGCCATCGAAGGGATCGATCTGGCCCAGCGCCGCATGCGGTATTTCCACGGCGCGGGTTATTACGAGCTCACCGGCGACGATTTCAGCGGCGTCTTTCGCCTGGACCGTCACTTTTCCGAAGATGTCCTGCCGCCCTACGCCGAAGTAATCAACTTTCGCGCTGGTCCACGCCTCGAAGGCGAGGAACTGCGCCGTGAGGCGCTCCAATCGCTCCGGAGGCAGCTCGGAAACAAACCGAAGCGCAATCCCTGGACGGCCTTCGGTTCACGGCTGGAAGAAGACCTTCCCCGGCTGCTGGCGGGCTCGGACGAGAATTATCACGCCTACGCGTTCGCCACCGTGCGCCAGTGCGGCGCAGCATTTGAAACCGCGCGCAGCTTCGTCGAATGGTGCGATCCGTCGCCCGAAGGTCATGCGGCCGATGCCGCGGCCGCCCTTGGCCGGCAGGTCAATGGCGCCAAAATGCTGCTGTTCAAACTCGCGCGCCGCCGGGCTTTCAATCCCGCGCCGGCCATCGCCGAGCTCGCCGCCGACTGGGACGCCTCCATGAACTCCCTCGACCGCCTGGCCCTCAACGTCAACCAGTATTCCCTATGATTGCTCCCTGCGAGATTGAATCGGGACGGCAGTCTCTTCCGCTCCTCGCGGACTGGGAAGTTGCGGTCGCCTCATCGCCGCACGAGCCGGGGCGAATGGGCGATCTGCGATTCGTGCCCGCGGCCGTTCCCGGAACCGCCGGCCCCGATACATCCGAATATTGGTTCCGCTGCCAGTTCGACTACGAAGCCGCGGGACCCGACGAACGGGTTTATCTCCATCTCGGCGGTCTGGCCACCGTGAGCGAGGTCTGGCTCAACGGCCGCTTCATTCTCGAGAGCAGCTCTATGTTCGCGCGGCACCGCGTCAATATCACCGCGCTCGTGCATCGCCGCAACGAGCTTCTGCTGGTCTGCCGTTCTCTCGTCGCCGAACTGCGTACGAAGCGCCTTCAGCAGCCGCGCGCCCGCT